>NZ_JBQEON010000033.1:0-75314 GCF_052045245.1 Burkholderia sp. 22313 | reverse complement strand
CTCGAAGCTCGGCGATCTCGGCCCGTACGGCAAGCAGGTCGTGCAGTTCTACACGCAGACCAAGACGGTCACCGCGCGCTGGTTCGACGACGACACGACGGCCGCCCCGGTGAACACGACGATCCGGCTGCACTGAGCCGCGGAGGACACGACCATGAAGATCGGTTTTATCGGACTGGGCCACATGGGGGCGCCGATGGCGCTGAACCTGCTGAAGGCCGGCCATGACGTGCATGCGTTCGACCTGAGCGCCGATGCATTGCGCGCGCTGCAGGACGCCGGCGCGCAGGTGGCCGCGTCGCCGCGCGACGCGGCGGCGGGCGCGACGTTCGTGATCACGATGCTGCCGGCCGCACCGCACGTGCGCTCGGTGCTCGCCGGCGAGAACGGCGTGCTGGCCGGCCTCGGCGCCGGCGCGACCGTGATCGATTCGAGCACGATCGATCCGGCGAGCGCGCAGGCGTTCGGCGCGCTCGTGCGCGAGCACGGCGGCGCGTTCGTCGATGCACCGGTGTCGGGCGGCACGGGCGGTGCCGCGGCCGGCACGCTGACCTTCATGGTCGGCGGCAGCGATGCCGATTTCGAGCGCGTGAAGCCCGTGCTCGCCGGCATGGGCAAGAACATCGTCCACTGCGGCGCGACGGGGATGGGGCAGGTCGCGAAGGTCTGCAACAACCTCGTGCTCGGCATCTCGATGGCGGCCGTGTCGGAGGCGATGTCGCTCGGCGTCGCGCTCGGCATCGACCCGAAGGTGCTGGCCGGCATCGTCAACACGTCGACGGGCCGTTGCTGGAGCTCGGACACCTACAACCCGTATCCGGGCGTGATCGCCACCGCGCCGGCGTCGCGCGGTTACAGCGGCGGCTTCGGCACCGACCTGATGCTGAAGGATCTCGGCCTCGCGAACGATGCCGCGAAGCAGGCACGCCAGCCCGTCTATCTCGGCGCGCTCGCGCAGCAGCTGTACCAGACGATGAGCAGCCGCGGCGACGGGCAACTCGATTTCTCGGCGGTGATCCGCCTGTACCAACCGGCCACGAAGAAGGACGCCTCATGATCGAACTGGACTACGTCGACGACGGCGCGATCGCGTGCGCGACGCTCAAGCGTCCGCCCGCGAACGCCTTTACCGCCGACGGGCTGCAACAGCTGCAGGCCACCGTCGCCGAACTGAATGCGAACCCGCGCGTGCGCGCGCTGGTGATCACCGGCGATGGCCCGAAGTTCTTCAGCGCGGGCGCCGACCTGAACACGTTCGCCGACGGCGATCGCGCCGTGGCGCGCGCGATGGCCGCGCGTTTCGGCGCGGCATTCGAGGCGCTGCATGACGCGCGCGTCGTGACGATCGCGGCCATCAACGGCTATGCGATGGGCGGCGGCCTCGAATGCGCGCTCGCGTGCGACCTGCGGATCGCCGAGACGCATGCGCAGATGGCGCTGCCCGAACCGTCCGTCGGCCTGCTGCCGTGCGGCCTGGGCACGCAGACGCTGCCCTGGCTCGTCGGCGAAGGCTGGGCGAAGAAGATCATCCTGACCGGCATGCGCGTCGACGCGGCCACCGCATTGCGGATCGGCCTCGTCGAGGAGGTGGTCGAAAGCGGCGCGGCTCGCGATGCGGCGCTAGCGCTCGCACGCAATGTCGCGCGGCAGAGCCCGCATGCGGTCGCCTACAGCAAGGAACTGATCGGCCTGGCACGCCGCGGCGTGCCGCGCGGCGCGGCGCTCGCGGTCGAGCGCGAACGCTTCGTCGACCTGTTCGACACGAACGATCCGCGCGAAGGCGTGGCCGCGTTTCTCGGCAAGCGCGCGCCGCAATGGCGCACCGAAGGGGAGCCGCAACGATGAGCACGCCGGTCACGACTCATGACAGCTTCGCGCAACCGGCGCCGGAGGTGCTGTTCCGCGTGGTGAACCGTGTCGCGCTGATCACGCTGAACCGGCCGGCCGCGCTCAATGCGCTGTCGTATCCGATGATCGGCGAGCTGGCCGCGCTCCTCGAGCGCTGCCGCACCGACGACCAGATCGTCGCGGTCGTGCTGCGCGGCGCGGGCGAGAAGGGCTTCTGCGCGGGCGGCGACGTGCGCGCGCTGTACAGGATGGTCGCGCAGCGCGAGACCTGGCTGCCGTTCTTCGTCGACGAATACCGGCTCGACTACGCGATCCACACGTTCCCGAAGCCGGTCGTCGCGCTGATGGACGGCGTCACGATGGGCGGCGGCATGGGGCTCGCGCAAGGCGCGGCGCTGCGCGTCGCGACCGAGCGCAGCAAGATCGCGATGCCGGAGACCCGCATCGGCCTCGTGCCCGACGTCGGCGCGACGCATTTCCTGTCGCGCATGCCGGTCGAGCTCGAGCTGTACGTGGGGCTGACGGGCGCGATGCTGTCGGGCGCCGATGCGCTGAGCGCGAAGCTCGCGGACCTGTGCGTGCCGTCGTCGTGGCTCGATACGTTCGAGACGCGCATCGAGCGCGTCAAGTGGGACGACGACGTGTTGCCGGCGCTGCGCAAGGTGTTCGAGCCGCCGTGCAACGTCGTGCCGCACGCGGCGCTCGACAGCCAGATGACCTGGATCGTCCGCCACTTCGACAAGCGCTCGACCGTCGAGCGGATCGTCGCGACGCTGAAGCAGGATCTCGCGCGCGACGAGCTGTCGCGCGAGCATCGCCAATGGCTGCAGGCGACGCTCGATGCACTGACCGGCCATTCGCCGACGATGCTGTGCGTGACGCGCGACGCGCTGCTGCGCGGCCGCCAGATGACGCTCGCCGAGTCGTTCCGGATGGAGCTCGGCATCGTCGCGCGCGCGATCGAGGAAGGCGATTTCTGCGAAGGCGTGCGCGCGCATCTCGTCGACAAGGACCGCAAGCCGCGCTGGGCGCCGGCGTCGCTCGTCGAGCTGCGTGCCGAACGCGTGCGGCATTTCCTGACGTCGCCGTGGAAGCTGTTCGCGCATCCGCTCGTCGATCTCGGCGCGGCGTGAGGGTGTCGTGATGTGACGTGATGTGACGTGATGTGACGACCCGGCGCGCCCGTGCGGCGCGTCGGTTTCAACGCATTGTCTTTTTGCTCAGCCGCGCTCAGCGCTCGATCATCGGCGGCACCGCCTGCACGAGCGCGTCGATCACGCAGCGCGTCTTGCGCGGCAGGTAGCGCGTTTTCGGCCAGATCGCGTGGATGTCGCCTTCGCAGACGAAGCAGCGATCGAGCACCACCACCATCTCCCCGCGCTTCACATAGTGATCGAGCAGCCAGCTCGGCAGCCAGGCGATCCCGAACCCCGATGCACCGGCGGCCGCGATCGCTTGCACGTCGTCGAAACTGAGCGGGTGCGGCATGTCGATGCGCACCGTCGAGCCGTCCGGTGCGCGCAGGTCCCATGGTTGCGCGACGCCCGAGCGTGAATACGCGATCGTCCGGTGGTTCCGCAGATCGTCGAGCGATTGCGGCGTCCCGTAGCGCGCCAGATACGACGGCGCCGCGCCGAGGCTGCCATATTGCGTGCCGAGCCGGCGCACGGCGAGGCTCGTGCTGTCCGCGAGCGCGCCGATCCGTACCGCGAGATCGATGCCTTCCTCGACGAGATCGACGAAGCGGTCGGTGATCGACACGTCGATCCGCAGATGCGGGTAGGTGCGCGCGAGATCGAGCACGATCGGCGTCACGCAGTGATGCCCGAACGCGAGCGGCACGCTCAGCCGCAGCTTGCCGCGCGCCTCGTTGCGGCCGCAATCGAGATCGGCTTCCGCCGCTTCCAGCTCGGACAGCGCGCGCACGCAGCGGTCGTAGTACGCCTGGCCGTCGTCGGTCAGGCTCTGGCTGCGCGTCGTGCGCTGCAGCAGCCGCGCGCCGAGCCGCTTCTCGAGCCGCGCGATCGCCTTGCCGACGGCCGAGCGCGTCATGTCGAGCCGTTCCGCCGCGAGCGCGAAGCTGCCGGATTCCACTACCTGAACGAAGGTCGTCACGCCGTCGAGTCTGTCGGTCATCGCGTTCTGCGCTGATTGTGTCCTGTGGTTCCCCAGTCCGGAGAAACGGACGCGTCAATGGGGAGGAGAATTCTCACTATAGTACCGATTCCCGTCCAGCGTGCGTGGCCGGCCTGCCGGCCGCACGCGGCGAATCCTTGTCACCTGGAGGCGTGCGGCCCGTTGCGGGCCGGCGCGCGACACGCATGACGCTATCCGACTCCCGCAGGAATGCGGTCGCGCTCGCGGCCGTCTGTCTCACGTCGCTGATGTTCGGCCTCGAGATCTCGAGCGTGCCCGTGATCCTGCCGACGCTCGAACACGTGCTGCATGGCGATTTCAACGGCATGCAGTGGATCATGAACGCGTACACGATCGCGTGCACGACGGTGCTGATGGCGGCCGGCACGCTCGCCGACCGCTTCGGCCGCAAGCGCGTGTACGTGATCGGCACCGTGCTGTTCGGCGCGACGTCGTTGCTCTGCGGGCTCGCGCCGAACGTGCCGGTGCTGATCGCCGGCCGGTTGCTGCAGGGCGCGAGCGGCGGCGCGATGCTGATCTGCCAGATCGCGGTGCTGTCGCACCAGTTCCGCGAAGGACACGAGCGTGGCCGCGCGTTCGGGATCTGGGGGATCGTGTTCGGGATCGGCCTCGGTTTCGGGCCGATCGTCGGTGGCGCGATCGTCGCGCTGGCAAGCTGGCCGTGGGTGTTTCTCGTTCACGCGCCGCTCGCGGCCGTCGCGCTCGTGCTGATCGGCGGCGCGGTGCAGGAGTCGCGCGATCCGCATGCGGGTACGCTCGACGTCGCGGGCATCGTCACGCTGTCGCTTGCGGTGCTCGGTGTCGCGTTCTACATCACGCAGAGCGCGGAACTGGGGCTCACGAGCGCGGCCGGCCTGGGCGTGCTCGCCGCGACCGTGCTCGCGCTCGCCGGTTTCTTCGTCGCGGAACGCGCGAGCGCGCGGCCGATGTTCGACTTCTCCGTGTTCCGGATTCGTGCATTCACCGGCGCGATATTCGGCTCGATGGGGATGAACTTCAGCTTCTGGCCGTTCATGATCTATCTGCCGATCTGGTTTCAGGGCGCGCTTGGCTACGACAGCGTGACGGCCGGCCTCGCGTTGCTCGCGTACACGCTGCCGACGCTCGTTGCGCCGCCGTTCGGCGAGCGGCTCGCGCTGCGCTACGGGCCCGGCGTCGTGATTCCGGGCGGCCTGTTCACGATCGCGGCCGGCTTCGCGCTGATGCGGATCGGCGGCGGCATCGAGCACGCGAGCGGGCTCACGATGCTGCCCGGCTGCGTGATCGCCGGCATCGGGCTCGGGCTGACCAACACGCCGGTCACGAACACGACGACGGGCGCGGTGCCGAGTTCGCGGGCCGGGATGGCGTCGGGCATCGACATGAGCGCGCGGATGATCTCGCTCGCGCTGAACATCGCGGCGATGGGCTTCGTGCTGGTCGCGGGGATCGTCGCGAGCCTGAAGGCGGGCGTCGCCGCCGCGATCGATTCGGGGACGCTGCGCACGCTGGCGCAGCAGATCGCGTCGGGTCGGACCGACGGACTGCAGGCGAGCGCGCCGGCGCTCGCGCAGGCCGACCCGACTGGTGCGGCGCTGCATGCGGCGCTCGTGCACGGGTTCGGCTGGGTGATGGTGTATGGCGCGGCCGGCGTGGCCGTGCTCGCGACGGCGAGCGCGGTGGCATTCGCGCCGGCGCGGCGCGGGGTGACGGTGTGTGAGTGAGGTGTGCGGCGGGGCGCCCGCGCCCGCGTGCGATCAGGAGGTGCCGCCGCCGAGTGTGCGGTAAAGCGTCATCTGGTTGTTGAGACGGTTCAGCCGCGTCAGTTCGTTGGCACTTTGCGCGTCGCGCAGCCGCTGCTGCTGATCGAGCCACGGCTGCACGGCGGTCGCGCCGGCAGCGAATTGCGCGGCGGCCAGCCGTTCCGCCCGCTGCGCCTGCGCTAGCGACAGCGCGCGCTGTTCGGTCTCGCGTTCGAGCTGCACGCGCGCCGACAGCGCGTTCTCGACTTCCGCGAGCGCCGTGTAGAGCCGCTGCCGGAACCCGACGACGGCTTCCTCATACTGCGTCTTCGATACCCTGATCTGCAGCTGCATCGTGTTCCACTGGATGAACGGCAGCGCGAGGCCGAGCCCGAGCGTGCCGACCGGATTCGCGAGCACGCGCTCGAGGCTCGTGCTCGACGTGCCCGCGTCGCCGGTCAACGTGAAGGTCGGGTAGAAGCTCGTGCGGGTCGCGTCGACCTGCGCGAGCGATTCGCGCAGCCGGAACTCCGCCGCGCGCAGGTCCGGGCGGCGGCCGAGCAGGCTGGCCGGCAGGCCGGCTGCGACCTCAGGCAGTGCTGCGTCGGGCAGGGTCGGCGGCTCGGCGGCCAGTTGTTGCGGTGGCCGGTCGAACAGGATCGCGAGCGCGTGACGGTTTTCGGTGCGCTGCTGGATTAACTGCGTCTGCGCGGCGCGTTGCACGGCCAGGTTCTGTTCGGCCTGCGCAAGGTCGAGCCCCGACACGGCACCGGCCGTGTGCTGCGACCGGACGATCGCGAGCGTGCGCACCGCATACGCGATATTTGCGTTGCCTAGCGTAATCTGCCGATTCAGATAGCCGATGCGCCAGTACAGCGACGCGGTCGTTCCGATCAGCGATAGCCGCGCGGTTTCGAGGTCGGCGGCGGTCGCATCGGCTTCCCAGCGTGAGGCGTCGCGCAGGGCGGCCAGCCGGCCCCAAAGGTCGATTTCATAGCTGAGCGAACCAGTGATGCCGCTCGACTTGCTTATCCTATGCGTATCGAGCGTGCGCGACACGGCGCCGTTCGCACCGAGCGACACGGTGGGCGTGAGGTTCGTGTCGACGAGCCCGGCCTGCAGTTGCGCGCGATACACGCGGATCGTCGCGATCGCGAGATCGTTGTTCGCGCGCAGCGCATCGTCGATCAGCGCGTCGAGCTGCGGATCGCCGAAGCTGCGCCACCAGTCTCGGGTCGCAGCCGGAATCGCGGCAGGTGCGTCAGTGGATACTGGCGCCGCCCAGTTGGCGGGCAGCGCGACCACGGGCAGCGGTGCGTGGCGCGCGCCTGTGCAACCGGCCAGCAGCGCGGTCACGCATGCGAAGGCGCCGAGGCGGTGAAGCGAGGAGGATTGCGTCATGGCGAGGCTCCGTCAGTCACGCGCGAGCGCGTCGATCGGATCGAGCCGCGACGCGTTGCGCGCCGGCATGAAGCCGAAGATCACGCCGGTGAGTGTCGAGCAGACGAACGCGGTGACGATCGCGCCGGCGGAGAACACCATCCTCCATTGCTCGACGAACATCGAGAACACGGTGCCGAGCCCGAACGACAGCGCGATTCCGATCATGCCGCCGAGCAGGCAGACGAGCACGGCCTCGACGAGGAACTGCTGCAGGATGTCGGATTGCCGCGCGCCGACGGCTATCCGGATGCCGATTTCGCGCGTGCGCTCGGTGACCGACACCAGCATGATGTTCATCACGCCGATCCCGCCGACGACGAGCGAGATCACCGCGATCAGCGACAGCAGCAGCGTCAGCGACTGGCCGGTTTTCTCGACGGTCTTGACAACGCTGTCCATGTTGTACGTGAAGAAGTCCTTACGGCCGTGGCGTTGGATCATCAGTTTCTCGAGGCTTTTCTCGGCGACGGCGCTCGGCTGCCCGTCGCGTACGCGCACGGTGATGCTGTCCAGATGGCGCTGGCCGAACAGCCGGCTGCTCGCGGTCGTGTAAGGCACCCACACGTTCAGGCTTTTCACGCTGCCGAACGCGCTTTTCTTGTCGGCCGCGACGCCGATCACGACGCACGGCACGTTGTCGACCAGGATCACTTTACCGATTGGATTGCCGGTCGTGCCGAACAGCTTACGGCGCGTGTTCTGGTCGATCACGGCGACCTGAGCCTGGCGGCGTACCGCATCGTCGTCGAACGCGATGCCGAGCGCGAGATGCATCCCGCGCGCCTGGAAGAAGCGGTCGCCGACCCCGCTCACGAGCGCGTTCACGTCGATGTTGCGATAGCGCAGCAGCAGCGCGCGCGATGTTTCGGGCGTCGCGCTGTCGACGTACGGTTGCTCGGCGAGCGCGGCGACATCGGCGGGCTCAAGCGTCTGGATCGAGTCGGCGCGGCTGTCGCCCCAGTCGGTGCCCGGATAGAGGTTGATCGTGTTCGTGCCGATACTGCCGATTTCGTCGAGCATGTAGCGCTTCGCGCCTTCGCCGATCGCGACGATCGATACGACCGACGTGATGCCGATGATGATGCCGAGCATCGTCAGCAGCGTGCGCAACCGGTGCGACACGAGCGCGATCCAGGCCATCCGGCAGGCTTCGGCGAAGCGGCCGGTGCCGGCGGTGAAGCGCCGCGCGCGGGTGCCGATCGCGGCAGGCGGCGTTGTGTCGTCGCGGGCGCGGTCGAGCGTCGACGACGTGCCGGATGCGGCATCCTGCGGTGCCGATGCCGTGCCGACACCTGCTTCGGTGAGCGCTTTCGCGTAATGGCGATTCGACCGGTCGGCGACGACCTCGCCGTCGCTGATTTCGATGATGCGCCGCGCATGGCGTGCGACGGCCTTGTCGTGCGTGACGATGACGATCGTATGGCCGAGCGCGTTCAGCTCGTGCAGGATGTGCAGCACGTCCTGGCCGCTCTTCGTGTCGAGCGCACCCGTCGGTTCGTCGGCGAGGATTACCCGACCGCCGTTCATCAGCGCGCGTGCAATGCTCACGCGCTGCTGCTGGCCGCCCGACAGTTGGACTGGCAGATGATGCGTGCGATCGGCCAGCCCGAGACGCGCGAGCAGCGCGCGCGCCCGGACGTGCCGTTCGGTGCGCGCGGTACCCGCATAGATCGCCGGCACCTCGAGGTTCGCGACGGCGTCGACGTGCGGCAGCAGGTGATAGCGCTGGAACACGAAACCGAAATGCTCGCGGCGCAGTTGCGCGAGCTCGTCGCTGTCGAGCATGTGCGTGTCTCGGCCGCCGATCGTGTAGGTGCCTTCGCTTGGATGATCGAGACAGCCGAGGATGTTCATCAGCGTCGATTTGCCGGACCCCGACGCGCCAACGATCGCGACGATCTCACCCGCGTCGATCGATAGGTTCACGTTGTTCAGCGCGACGACGTCCTTGTCGCCGGCTGGGAAGCGGCGCGTGACGGCGGCGAGTTTCAGCAGGGGCGTGCTCATCGTCACACCACGTCCGCGAGCGGCGCGTGCTCGTCCGCGGCGGCTTCGCCGATCACGACGCGCTCGCCGTCCTTCAGGCCCGCGAGCACCTCGACGCGCACGTTGTTGTTGATGCCGATGCGCACCGCGCGCGTTTCGATGCTGCCGTCGGCGCGCAGCACGCGCACCGCATATGTACCGTCCTGGCGTCTGTCGCCGAGCGCGGCGGTGGGAATGCAGAGGGCATTGCGCGCGTTGTCGAGCACGATGCCGATTTGTGCAGTCATCGAGATGCGCAGCCGATGCCCGGGATTCGGTACTTCGAACAGTGCGTTGTAGAACACGGCGCTGTTCGGTTTTGCGCCACCTAGCGTACTTTGCGCGTCGGCATAGTTCTGCGGCGCTGGTTCGACCGCGCGCAACTGGCCGTAGTGACGCTTATCCGGTTCGCCGAGGATCGTGAAATACGCGGTCTGCCCGGCTCGCACGCGGATCACGTCGGCTTCCGATACTTGCGCTTTGACGGTCATCGTGTCGAGCTCGGCGAGCTTCAGGATCACAGGTGCCTGTTGTTGCGCGATCACGGTCTGGCCTTCCTGGGTGACGATTGCGACAACCTCGCCGTCGATTGGCGCAACGATGCGCGTATAACCGACATTGGCCTGCGCGGTCTCGATCTGGATACGCGCCGAGCGGATCTGCGCAGCAAGCGATGCGAGGGCGGCACGCTGCACGTCGAGCGCTGCGCGTGCCGCTTCGAAGGATTCTCGCGAGGTCGCATCGTCGGGCAGCATCGCCTGCTGGCGACGGAACGCGAGTTCGGCCTGTGTGAGCTGCGCCGCGGTCGATAGCTGCTGCGCGCGCAGGCTTTCCTCGCTCGCGAGCGCCTGGCGCAGCGCATTTTCGGAAATCACCGGATCGATTTCGGCGAGCCACTGGCCCTTCGTGACCTTGTCGCCGAGCTTTGCATTCAGCGTCTTCAACTGTCCGGAAACCTGCGCACCGACGTCGACCTGCCTGAACGCCTGCAGCGCGCCGGTCGCGAGCACAGTGCTCTCGAGATCGCTGCGTGTGACGGAAGCGGTCAGGTATTGCGGATGCTTGTTTGGCGCGAATATCGTTAGCGCTACGGCAGTGACGATAGCGACGGCACTGATAGCCAGCACGATGACTCCGCGGCGGATCTTTTGATTCATGAGAATGCGGCGATGATGAGACGGGCGTTGGCTGTGTGAATGGTCAATCGGGATGATCCGGCTAGCGTGGTATGCCGCGCAGTTCGATCGATGCCGGAGACTGGTGGATTTCGCAGGCCGATGGCGACCTGAGTCGGCGGGTTATGGTAATCGAGGTAATTTGGTGAATTTGTGTCGGAATTGTGCTGAGTTGTGCCGGTGTCATCGGCATAACGGATCCCGAGCGTCGCCATTGTTGCAATGTGTGAAATGGGCAGGTCTATGCATGAGCGCGACGACAACGGCTGTGTGATTTCCTCCCTGCAGAGAGCAGGAACGACAAAGAAGCGCTTCTGTCCCCGCAGTGGCGGGTGAGGTTGAACGATCGTCCTGGCTATTTTCGATCAATCTTGTCGGCCAGATCTTTTCCAGAAATAAATCCCGCGACTCTTTCGCCGGAAGGCAGGAATGTGGTTGGTGTTCCCTTGACATTGAGCTTTTTTCCCAGCGAAAGGAGCTCATTGGTAATGGCCGGTGAGCATGCTCTATGAGGAGGAGTGATTTTTCCCCGCTGAACCCATTGCTTCCACGCCAAGGATCGGTTGTCGGCGCAAAGAATCATTCCAGACTTGCTGACCGAGTCAGCGGAAAGGACGGGGTATAGGAAAATATATATGGTTGAGTTTGGGATTTTGTTTAATTCTGGACTCATCTTCTTGCAAAATGAACAGTTCGGATCGAAAAATGTTGCGAGCACTCGTGCGCCGGCACCATTTTTTATTTTTATCGCATGCTGAAATGGAAGATCATTGATGTCTATGCTGTTGATCTTGTTGAATCGAGTTTCGGTTATATTTTCCTGGCTGGCGGTGTCGAACATGTTCCCGATAATGATGTGGGATCCTGATGGGTTGCTGTAAAAAATTCGTGAGTCTGCGACTATTTCGTACAAGCCTTCAATTCTAGATTGAGAGATTGTCTCAATTTTTAACTCTGGAATTTTGACTTGTAAGGTTCGCCTCAAAAGCACATCCTCCTGAGCGGCGGCAGCATTGAGGTGCACTGTGGCAAGGGTGATCGTCAGGATTGGTGTGACATATAGGTTAAAAATATTTGACATGGCACGTGAATTTTTTGATCTGGAAGAATGCTGAGGCGTTACGGGTTGGTTGTCCGTATCAGGGTCTGTGAGATGCTGATATCAGCTTGTTTTTCTATAGCACCACTCAGGAAGAATTTTTCTAACCGATGATAAAGAAATATGTCGCCCGGGAACGTTTGCTTCTCTGAGTCAAGTTTTTCCATTATGCGCAGTACAACCATCGGCGAGGATTCCCATTCCCTTGTTACGGAGTCGATAATGTATTTATCGAAGTGCGATGATGAAAGAGACCGGATTTTTCCGGTGCTGTCGATCAGTCTAAAGTCCGAATTTTCGTCAACCAAGGCATCCCATTCTTGGGTGTAAATTTTAATGTCGCTCATGTCCTTTTCTATGGCGTCATTGAGAAGGTTTGTGAAATTGTGAGGATCGGCGGCGGGGTTAATTGTGTTTTCGGGAAGCGAGATCAGGGAGAATTCTTGCATTCCTGGAGAGGTGGCCCAATGTATAAAATTTACATACTCTTCCGATGATAAAAAATCCACCCACGCGAAAATTTTGACGTCTTTGTCGATTGTCTGGGTATCGGTCGATAAATTTTCTGGAATGTATCCGAGATTCTCTAAAAACCATGCCGAAATCGTACCGATGTTGCGCTTCTTGAGTGGACCGAAATGCCAATTCCCACCAATGAGGATGCATGATCCCGTCAAGTTTTTGTTCGAAATTTCGGAAGAAATGGTATTGAGGGAAGTGGCTGAGAATGTTGCGTGGACTATATTGCGATGATCTTTATTTGGGGTCATGGAAATTCCTCAAGTTGAACTGTTAGATTGTAGATCCGTCGCGAGCGAACGATGGTATTGGTGCGATTGATGATTGTACGCAGACCAGCGTCGGTGCGCGCGACGAATCACATCATTGTTCTTATACGGCGCATCCGCTTATCATCGGCCACCACCCGTTCGAACGATTGCAGTTGTTCAGGCAATCTCCGCATCGCGTCATGCCGGCAGTTCCACCGGGCCTGGTGCCGTACCGTTGGATACACATTGTGTAAAAGACGGAGCAGCTTGTAAATGCGCGTTGATTTGAACTGTTCGGACCCTCGAGAATTTTGTTGGCAAGCCCTTCTGCGGCGGCGATGCCAGGTTGCAGCATGGAAATGACTACGCCGAAGGCAACTGCGGCGGAGCGGACTGCTTTTCTTGTGAAGAAACTTTTCTTGAAATACATCGAAACCTCCTTTGTTTCTGGTTGAGGGAAAGTGCGGGTTCTTTGAAACAAGGTTGGTGAATTTATCGGGTTTTGTATTCAATTTAGGATTCCTGTGTTGATAGATTAGTTTTTTGTTGAGCCAACTTTCAAGGATTATTTTTTTTGAGAAAATTAGATTGTTGCTAAGTGTTATATTGTAAACATTGTTAAATTTGGTTGGGGTGAATGTATTTGCTTGTGCTCTCTGGGCGACGGGAGCGAGTGCGAGTTCGGGGCGGCTACTTGATTAGAAGTGGCAAGGTCGAAGCTCTTGAGCGAGTTCGGCCGCGAATGCACCTCGCCATTGACGACGGCGCCTGAAGGTCGAGTCAGCTATGGCGAAGGCAACAGGAGAGTTGATTGGTGACAGCGAATGCGTCGAACGGGCGATACTCGCGCTCGAACACGCGTGTTGACGGGGATTTTCACGACGCGCTGCGTATTCGTGCCGGTGCTTAACTCGACCCGAGGTTGTATCGATCGCGCATGGTTTCCATGCGCAGGAGTTCGCGCGCACCGCGTTGCGGCTAGAGCTGTACCGAATAGACGGGGGCAGTTGCGTACATCGTCCGAGGATTGCTACCGTTGAGCAGTGCTGTTTGCACCGGCCGCAGCGAAGTCGGCAAATCGAAGGTGTAGTGGTAATCCGTGCCGAGGACGACGAGCTTCTTGCCGTCTTAGGTGATCATGAACCTGGACACCTGTTCACGGTACGCGCCGCCCTTGTACAGCTTCGGCGTGAAGCAGCCCGACAGGGGGCTGGCTGCAGCCATGCCGGCGGCCAGCATCTGCCGGCGCGTGATCGATATGCGCGTTGCTTGTTGTCCCGTCTTTGCGGTTTGAAATGGCTTTCGCCCTCGGAGCGGCGATTCTCGCGTATAAGGCGCACGTTGTCGAACGGGACTGCTGCCGCGCCAGCGACCGGCCTGTGTTGCGTATCCGGCGCCAAGCCCGCGCACCGGCGGCCGCCCGCACCCCGCCACCCATGTTTTCGAGAGGCTTTCAACCCGTCTCTTCATATCTTATTATTTGGCAGGCGCGGCGCGTGCCGGCCGTCATCGGTCATGTCGAGACCTGACGAGCCGGCCAGCATTTGCCGCCTTCCGACTTCCGCATCGCACGATGCGCGGTCGGCACGACAGGACACGCGTGGCCAGCGCGTATCCCGAAAAAATAGAACGAGGGCGCGATGGTACGACTGGTCTTGCTGCTGCTGGGCATCGAATATCTGCGAACGCGCTGGCGCGGGCTGACCGTGCTGGGCTGGCTGTGGGTCGTCGCGGGCGTCGGCATCTTCGTCGACGCGCTCGACGGCGCGCTGCATTTTCCGATCGAATTGTTCGCGTGGCTGTTCCTGATCGAGGGGCTCGCGACGCTCGCGGTGGCCGGCAGCGGCGTCGGCGGGCAGCGCATCCTGCGCTACGTGAAGGGCATCGTGGTCGTGGTGGCCGCCGCGCTCGTGTTCGCCGGCCATCACCACGGCCACTTCCTGCTGTCGATGATCTTCGGCACGCTGTTCCTCGTCGACGGGTTGCTGCAGTGCACGTCCGCGTGGATGGTGCGTTACCGGCGCTGGAACGTCGCGTTCGCGTGGGGTGTCGTCGAAATCCTGCTCGCGATCTTCTTCTACCAGCCGTACCCGACCCACTATGCGGGCACCGTGCCGTACTGCCTCGGCCTGCTGCTGATGTTCGGCGGGATGCACCTGCTGAGCCTCGCCGCGCGCGTGCGGCGGCTGACGCGCAATCCGGCCTTCGTCACGTCGCCCGCGCCGGCGATCGTGCCCGACATCGACGCCGCGCCCGACATCCCGCGCTTCACGCAATCCGAATGGGACGGCCCGCCGGCCGACCACGAGCGCGCGCTCACCGTGCACGTATGGACGCCGACCGGCACGTCGAAGGCCGAAGCGCAGCGCTATCCGGTGATCGACCGTTACATCGCGGCGGTGGACGTCAATGGCGTGATCTCGACCGGCCATGCGGCGCTGGAGTCGCCCGAGGGCATCTACATCAGCCTGTATCCGGCCGTCGAGATCGATCGGTCTCCGGACGAATTCACGCGGATCCTGCGCGCGACGCGCGAGAACGACGTGCCGGGCCTGTTCCAGCCCGACTATGCGACCGAGTCGAACGCATGGTGTCCGTCGACCGTGCGCGTGCGGATCCGCAACTACGATCCGGCGAAGCTGGACGCCTTCTGGTCGTCGTACCGGCAGACGGTGACGTACAACCTCACGCACCGCAACTGCTCGAGCACCGTGTCGAACGCGCTCGAAGCGGCGCTCGACGGCGCGGTGTGGCGGCTCAAGGGCGCGCGGGCCGGGTGGGGCGCGTTCGTCCGGCTGCTGCTCACGCCCGAGCTGTGGGTCGCCGCGCAGATCCGCAAGCGCGCGGTGACGATGGCCTGGACGCCGGGGCTCACGCTCGACTATGCGCGCGCGCTCAGCATGCTCGCCGATCCGCGCCCGTTCGCATGGTGGAAGGTCGCGCGCTCGGCCGTGCGGGCGATCCTGGCGTCGCGCCGCGCGTGGCGCGAGCAGGACGGCGCGGCGCTGTCGCCGGGTGGATCGGAAGCCGCGTCGGTGAAATAATCACGTGGCGCCGGACGAGGGCCCGGCGCGACAGGGGCCGCCGCCGGGCGATCCGGCGTCGTGGCCCGCCATCAGAACCTGCCTGACGTCCAACAATGAAACCCACGAGCGCATTCCGCCTCCTCTTTTCCGTTTCCCTGGCGCTGGCGGGCGCCGGTCTCGCACAGGCGAGCGACGGCGAAGTGCCGCGCATGAGCGATGACGTGTACCGCACATCGGTGTCGTTCTGCTCGAACGTCGCGGCCGACGAGCGGATCGAATGTCAGGGCGACATGATCGCCGCGGGCAGCCGGATCGTCGCGGCAATCGGCGGCTTGCCGCCGTCATCCGCCGTCACGATCGACGAAGCCGCGCGCGGCAAGCTGCCGGCAGCGGAGCGCAAGGGGCTCGCGCCGGTCGAAGCCGGCGCGATCGACAAGGACGACGATCTGGCGGGGCTGGCCGGCATGGTGCGGCTGTGCGACGTGTACGAATCCGAGCCGGCGTCGCGCACGCGGCATCACGCGGCGCTGAAGCAGCAGGCGCCCGATGCGGCGCCGCGCGTCGAGGCGCTGCTGGTGGATGCGTCGACGGCCGCGCGCCAGCGCGTGAGCATCGGCGTGTGGCAGATTCTCGCGCTCGAAGGGCCGGATTCGATCGCGCAGGCGTGTACGCAGCTCGGCAGCGGGTTGTGAGCGTGGCGGCACGCGCGAACGGCGTGCTGCGTTCGGTGACGCGGTGAGCGGGATGCGGTGTCGGTGTCTCGCGACGGTGAGCGTCGAGCTGACGAAAACATTTCGTTTCCCTTCATGTTCATGCCACGTTGCGTCGGCAACAATCGCGGGCAGACATTCGACAATCTTGCGGCGCATTCCGCGACCGCAAGCCTTTTCCGAGGAAACGCCATGCTCAAGACGCTCGCCCGCGCCGCGGCCGCACTCGCCGTCGCATCCGTCTCGCTGCACGCCGCCGCGCAGACCCGCTACGACTACCTGTTGCTCGCCGCTTCGTGGGAGCCCGGCTTCTGCGCGTCGCACGACACGCCGGAGTGCACGAACCTGGCCGGCTCGTATGCGGCGACGAGCCTGTCGCTGCATGGTCTGTGGCCGAACAGGTACGACGGCAATCAGCCGTTCTACTGCGGCGTGCCGCAGAGCGATATCGATCTCGACAACGCGCACCAGTGGTGCGGCATGGATGCGTATCCGGTCAGCACCGCGACTCGCAACACGCTGTCGACGTACATGCCGGGCGTGGCGTCGTGTCTCGACAAGCACGAATGGTTCAAGCACGGCACCTGCTCGAATTCGGCGTCGCCGGACGTGTACTGGAGCCAGGCGGCCGGCATGATCAGCCGGCTCGGCAACACGTCGTTCAACGCGTTCCTGCAGGCGAACGCGGGCAAGACGGTGACGCGCAATCAGTTGCTGTCCGCGTTCGAAGGCGCGTTCGGCAGCAATACGCGCAGCGCGGTGTCGATGAAGTGCACGAAGACCAACGGCGTCAGCTATTTCACGGAAGCATGGATCGCGGTGAAGACGAATGCGACCGCGCAGTTTCCGGGCGCGGCGTCGCTCGTGACGGACGGGAATACGCAGGGGACGTGCCCGACGTCGGGTGTGTTCATCGCGAAGTAACGCGGGGCGTTGTGCGGCTACGCGAGCAGCCGCAGTGCATCCGCGAGCGACAGTACCGTCGTGCGCGTCTCGAACGCCGTCGCGAACAGGTGTTCGTGCACGACCTGATCGGGATCGTAGCAGCAGTCCTTCACCGTATACAGCCGGAAATCCGCGTCGCTTGCGTGCGCAACCGACGACAGCACGACGCCGGTCGACGCGATCCCGACCAGAATCAGCGTATCGATACCCTGCGCGATGAGTCGCGGCTGCAGGTCGGTGCGATAGAACACGCTCGCGCGATGCGCGACGGTCAACGGTTCGCTGTCGAGTCGCCCGAGTTCCGGGCACGGGCCGTCGTCGACGAACAGGCCGAGCTGCTCGATCCCTTGCCCGTTCTTGTTGCGCGGACTGACTTCGGGATAGCCGGGGCTGAAGTGGAGATTCGCGAAGCAGACGTGGACGCCGCCGGCCCGTGCCGCGTCGCACAGCTTGCGCGTGTTGGCGAGCAGGATAGGGGCGACCGACGGGAAGAGGCCGAGGATGTCGGTCTGGTAGTGCATCACGATCAGCGCGGTCTGGGCCGGCACGATCGGTGGAAGCGGCGCGGGCGTGCGGCCGTGCGCGCCGGCGTGGTGAGCCGTGGCGAGATCTGAAGCGTGTTCCGGTTGCATGACTGATGCTCTCCCATGAGTCACTTCGGTGTTTTCAGAAAAACGTCGTCAACCATTCGAGCGCGAGCGTGCTGGAACTCCGGCACTATAAGTCGGCGATGCCAGTCCGGGGCCGACCACGCGCGGTCGCAAGGGGTCGCCTGCGAACACAGTTACAAGATAACCATTGACTCCGCGCTTTCTGGCGGTTAGTGTGTACGCCGAAGTCCAAGAAGTCCGATTGCTGTTCATCAATTTCTCGCTCCCCCCAGCGGTATTCGTTGTCCTCTCCCTCCTTGACGCTTCAAGCGCTCTTCAACAGAGCAAATTTTCGTATTTTTTTCCTCAAGGATTCATCATGGATACCGGTATCGTTAAGTGGTTCAACGACAGCAAGGGCTTTGGCTTCATCACTCCGGACAACGGCGGCGACGACCTGTTCGCTCATTTCTCCGAAATCCGGACCGACGGCTTCAAGACGCTCGCTGAAAATCAAAAAGTGAGCTTCGAAACGAAGCAAGGCCCGAAGGGTCTGCAAGCGGCCAACATCAAGCCGCTGTAAGTTTGAAGGACCCGGCCGCCAGCTACGGCGCCGGGTCGCAGCGACACCCTCACGGAGCGTTGTCTCCTAAAGTTGGCGCGATCGCTTCTGGCTGCATCGGTTCATTCAGCAGCCTTTCGCGCGCCACATGCCTCGTTGCACTTCAATTTCCCCTCCGGCAGCAACGCCTTTTTGCGCTTCCGACTGCTTTAGATTCAGCTCGCAATGGCTTTGAATCGGTGCACATGTTGCACGGCACGCGCGCATCCGAACATCATTAAAATTAAAATGCAGAACCAACGAATTCAACACTACAACGGCTATGCCGTCCAACCCTCGGCGCATCGCTTGCCCGACGGGAGTTTTTCATCCAACCTGCTGCTCGAACGCATCGATAGGTCATGCGTCGAAGGCCGCTACCAGTTCTATTCACTCGATTACTTCCCGAGTGAAAAACAGGCGCTGCAACACTCGGCACGCTGGGCACGCAACTGGGTCGACACGCGCGGTTAAAGGCAAGGTCCTGCGGATTGGCGCGCCAGGATCCGCAGCCAGTCCGACTCGAGCACCATCGCCCTGGCGCCTTCCTTTCGATGGTTCCGGTGCTGGCGAGCACCACGGTGGGGCGCCATCGCGGTCCGCTGGGGGCGATTGCCGCCGCCGTGGCGTCAGCCGAGGCAGGCTCGACCTCGCCGCCTCAGAAAATCGACCGCTCCGTATACGTCGTCAACCACTCCAGCGCCAACGTGCCGGCCAACGAGTTCCCGTTCGCATCGAGCCCCGGTGCCCACACGCACACGGCCATTTCGCCCGGCAAGACCGCGACGATCCCGCCGCCGACACCGCTCTTGGCCGGCAGCCCCACGCGATACACGAAGTCGCCCGCCGCGTCATAGGTCCCGCAGGTCAGCATCAGCGCCGACAACCGCTTCGCCGAGCTCGCATCGACGATCCGCTCGCCGGTAACCGGCGCGACGCCACCGTTCGCGAGAAACAGCGCGGCCTGCGCGAGCTCGACACAATTCATCTCGATCGCGCACTGCCGGCAATACGCGTCGACCACCGTGTCGGGCGGCATCTGCATGTTGCCGAAGCTCGCCATGAAATGCGCCATCGCGCGGTTGCGTTCCGCGTGCTGCAGCTCCGACTGCGCGACGCGCGAATCGTAGTCGAGATCGTTCGCGCCGATCAGCCGCCGCACGAATTCGACGAGCGCCGTCTCGGCCTTGACGAACCGGCGGCACAGCACGTCGGTGACGACCAGCGCACCGGCGTTGATGAACGGATTGCGCGGCTTGCCGCGCTCGCTTTCGAGCTGAACCAGCGAGTTGAACGCGGTGCCGGACGGCTCGCGGCCGACCCGTTCCCACAGCGCGTCGCCCAGCATCTGGAAGGCCAGCGTGCACGCGAACAGCTTCGAGATGCTCTGGATCGAGAAGCGCTCCTGCGCATCCCCGACCGTGTAAACGTTTCCGTCGAGCGTGACGACGGCCATCCCGAACTTGTCGGCGGGCACTTTCGCGAGCTCGGGGATGTAGTCGGCCACGCGCCCCTGGCCGATCCAGGGGGCAAGTTCGGTATGGATGCGTTCGAGGATCGGCTGGTAGTTCATCGCGTATGAGGCAGGGCGGGCGCGCGGCCCGGTTTTCGGGGAGCCCGTATGGAACCGTTTCGGCGCCGGTTCGTCAACCCCGGCGGCAATCGCACCCTTATTTTCGAGATCGCCAAACAGGCAGTCGGCGGGCGCAGTATCATGCGGTACGTTTCGGCCGATGGCCGGCAAGCCGGCGCAAGCCGCCGCCGCCACGGTCTCCCCGTACGATCCGACCGTTGCCCATGTCTTTTCGCATCCTGCTCGTCGAAGACGACACCCGCCTGTCCACGCTGATCGCCGGCTACCTGCGCAAGAACGACTATGAAGTCGACACTGTGCTGCATGGTGACGCCGCGGTGCCGGCGATCCTGTCCACGCGCCCGGATCTCGTCATCCTGGACGTGAACCTGCCGGGCAAGGACGGCTTCGAGATCTGCCGCGAGGCGCGCAAGCAGTACGACGGCGTGATCATCATGGTGACGGCGCGCGACGAGCCGTTCGACGAACTGCTCGGCCTCGAATTCGGCGCCGACGACTACGTGCACAAGCCGGTCGAGCCGCGCATCCTGCTCGCGCGGATCAAGGCGCAACTGCGTCGCGCCCCGGCGCGCGCGGCCGAGGGTGCCGCGCCGCAACCGGAGCGCTACACGTTCGGCCAGTTCTCGATCGATCGTACCGACCGCTCGGTCGTGCTGCCCGGCGGCGACTCGCCGGACCTCACGTCGGCGGAGTTCGACCTGCTGTGGGTGCTGGTGTGCCATGCAGGGGAGGTCGTCAGCCGCGACGACCTGATGCTGCAGCTGCGCGGCGTCGAATTCGACGGCCTCGACCGCACGATCGACGGGCGCATCTCGAAGCTGCGCCGCAAGCTGCACGACGATGCCGGCAACCCGCAGCGGATCAAGACGATCCGCAGCAAGGGTTACCAGTTCAGCAAGCATGCGTGGGAATGATGCTACGGCGCGACGCCGCCAGCCGCCGCCTCCCCGCATCGCACGATAGCCGGAAACCGCGATGATCCGACGCACCCCTTCGCACCCCGATGCAGCGCCGCTTTCGTCGCTGCGCTACGTCAAATGGCGCTGGCTGCATTTCCGCCGCGCATGGACCGATACGCGCGCCGATCGCATTCCGAGCTGGTCGCGCCTGTATGTGCGCACCTACCTGCACCTGCTCGGCCTCGTGCTGCTGACGGCGCTCGTGCCGGCGCTCGCATTGTGCGTCGTGTTGTCGCCGGAAGTCGTATGGCACGCGTTCGACGCGCTGCCGGGCGATATCTGGATCGTGCTCGCGTTCGTGTTCGCCGCGCCCGCGCTCGCCGCGTATCGGTGGATGCGGCCGGTCTGGTCGGATCTCGTGATGGTGCGCGAGCGCGCGATCGACTTCACCGGCGGGCGCTTCAACACCCGCGCGCGCGAGTCGCACAGCGTGATCATCGGCCCGCTCGCACGCACGCTGAATGCGCTCGCGATGCGCATGGAGCGGCTCATCGCCGCGCAGCGCGACCTGACGAACGGGATCTCGCACGAGCTGCGCACGCCGCTCGCGCGCGTGCGCTTCGCACTGGAGATGCTGCGCGAACCGGGCTCCGCCGACGAATACCATGGCGCGCTGGAGAGCATCGCGCAGGACGTGACCGAGCTCGAGGAACTGATCGACATGAGCCTCACGTATGCGCGCCTCGAATACAGCTCGCTGCAGTCGAACCTCGAAATGACCGCGCCCGTCGCCTGGTTCGAGCACCAGGTCAGGGACGCGCAGCTGCTGTGTCCGGAGCGCGCGATCGAATCGCGCATCGCGGTCGCGTCGGACCTGCGCGTGAAGATGGACCGGCGGCTGATGTCGTATGCGTTGCGCAACCTGCTGCGCAATGCGAGCAAATACGCGGCTTCGCGGATCGTCGTCGGGATCGCGATCGAGCACGGCAACATCGCGATCTTCGTCGAGGACGACGGCCCCGGCGTGCCGGAGAGCGAACGCGAACGGATCTTCGACGCGTTCGTGCGCCTCGACCGCCGCACCGGCGGCTACGGGCTCGGCCTCGCGATCACGCGCCAGGTGCTGCACGCGCACAACGGCCGGATCGCGGTCGTCGATCCGGTCGAACTCTGCGGCGCGCGATTCGAGATCAGCTGGCCGACCTGAGCACCGTCAATACGTGCGGCCGAGCTGCAGGTAGATGTTGCGCCGGCCGCCCGGCGCGAGCGCGACACCCATGTACACGGGGCCGAACGCGGTCGACAGGCTCGTGAAGAACGTATAGCTCTGCTTGAGCGCACCGCCGCCGACCTTCACGCCGCTCGACCACACGTTGCCGACTTCCGCGCTGGCGCCGACCGACAGCGCCTTGATCGGCGACGCGTTGAACGTCATCAGCTGGTTCATGTAGGTCACGTTCCCGTATGCGAGTTCGTTGCCGGTCAGCTGGTCGGCCGCATACGCGGCCAGGTGCTGGAACCCGCCGAGCGTGAAGTTGAACGCGTTGATCAGGTTGGTGCCGCCGATGCTCTTGCCGCCCTCGATCGTCGCGCTGACGCTGTGCCGGCCGAACTGCTGCGCGATCATCGCCTTGCCGTAGAGCTCGGTATAAGGCGTGTTGGACGTCTCGTCGAAGATACCCGCGGACTGGCTGTTGTGCGACCACAGCGAGCGTTCGACACGGAATTCGCCGAAGTAGCCCTTGCGCGGGAACATCGGATCGTCGAGCTGATCGATGACGAGCCGTGCGCGCGCGGTCAGCGCCTGTGACGAGAAGCTCGGCCAGAACAGCGTCGAGGTGCCGTCCTCGACCGGGATCGGCAGGTTGTAGTTCGGCGAGCCGTACCCGGTCGCGTAGCCGATGCCCATCCGGAAGTTGCCGAGCCGCCCGATCGGCAAACCGAAGTCGAGCCCGGCGCGCGTCGTCTGCATCAGGTACTGGTTCAGCTTTACTTCGCCGCTGTCGTCGTAAAGGTTGACGTAGCGGCGCTGATATTCCGCATACGGAGAAATGTAGAGGCCGTAGGCGGCCGGCAACGGCTGGCGCAATTCCACGCGCGCCGACTGCAGGTCGCTGCCGATCGTCGTATCCGCGCGGAACTCGAGGCCCGATTCGGTGAGCCACGGCCGCCGGTAGCCGACGTGCAGGCGGAAGCCGCCCTCGTCGGTCGAACTGCTCGACATGCCGACGCCGAACAGCAGGAAATTCGGCCCCCAGTATTTCTCGCGCGCGTTGATCTCGAGGACGTGATCGTCGCCGTGGCTCACGATCTGTTGCGTCACGCTCTCGAAATTGCCGCCGGTCGTCAGGCCGAGCAGGTCCTGGCTGACGGTCGCCGGATCGTAGGTGTCGCCCGGCTTCACGTGCAGCGCGTCGCTGACGACACGCTTCGGCACGCCGCCGTTCGTCTTGATTTCGATCCGCGTGATGCGGATCGGCAGCGGCAGCGGCTGTGCATGCGCTGACCGGTAGGCCGCGTACTGTTCCGGCGTGAGCGCGAAGTGCTTGAGCCGCGGCAGCGCCGCGGTCGCGGCGGCCGCGCCGGCGGCGATCGCCTGCTTCGCGTTCTGGAAATCGGTGAACGCGAGCGCGCCGAGGTCGGGCGTGAGCAGCACGTCCTGCGCGTCGAGTTGCTTGCGCTGCGCCGTCACGTTCTGGCGGATCAGGATGCCGACCATCTGCTGCATCACGTCGGCGGGCGACGCGAGCGCGTCGAGCGGACGCAGCGGCGAGCCGATGTCGACGGCGATCACGACCTTCGCCCCCATCTGCCGCGCGGTGTCGACGGGCAGGTTGCTGACGAGCCCGCCGTCGACGAGCGCGCGGCCGTTGATCTCGGCCGGCGCGAACAGGCCGGGCATCGCCATGCTCGCGCGGATCGCGAGCGGCAGCGAGCCGTGGTCCAGCACCACCATCTGGCCGGTCTGCAGGTCGGTCGCGACCGCGCGATACGGGATCGGCAGCTGGTCGAACGGCTGGTTGGTCGGCACGGCGGCCGTCCAGTTCGCGAGCAGCGCCTGCAGCCGGTTGCCCTGCACGAGGCCGACCGGTGCCTTCACGCCTTTCTTGCCGAAGCCCAGCGTCAGGCCGTTGATGTACGAGCGCTCGTCCTCGCGGCTGCTTTGCGGCAGGTCCTTGCGCTCGGTCACGTCGAACGCGATGTCGGCCAGGTTCACCTCCGACAGGCGCTTTTGCATCTCGTCGGCGGCCATCCCGCTCGCATACAGGCCGCCGACCACGGCGCCCATGCTGGTACCCGCGACGCAGTCGACCGGGATGCGATTCTCCTCGAGCACCTTCAGCACGCCCAGGTGCGCGTACCCGCGCGCGCCGCCGCCGGACAGCACGAGGCCGATCGACGGCCGGCCGGCCGGGCCGCCGTCGGCGACGCAGGTCGGTGCGGGCCTGGCGGCGGGGGCGGCGGCCGTCGTGGCGGTCGCGGCGGCGGTGTCGGCGGCCGGCAAGGGCTGCGCGGCGACGGTGCAGCACCAGAGCGCAACGAGCGTTGCGCCGAGCGGGCGCACCCCTGGCCAGCGGAGAGAAGCGGTCGCTGTCATGGTGGAATACCTGGCGTGATCGTGCATCGGACGCCTGCCGGGAGCAGGCAAGACCGAGAGATTACCGTGTTTTACAAGCGCAACGCGAGAGGCCGGCGCGTAGCCGCATGTCTGCGAAAATGCGTTTCGGCAATTTCGTCGCGAAAAAATCATCGGAATTGCCTAAAGTATCGGAACGATTTGCCGCTAAGCCCGTGATGGGGCGCCACAGGTGCGCCACGGGATGCGGCCTGGCCGTTTCGGCCCGTTTGTTCAATAAGGCTTGATATGTCGACACCGCTGTTCGGAAAGTTGTTTGCGCAACCCGTTGCGATCGACCCTGGAACGGCGAGTACGCAGATTTATACGCACGAGCGCGGTGTGGTGCTGAACGAGCCGTCGGTTGTCTGCTTTCGCAAGGCGGGTGCGTCCGACGCGCGGCCGACGCTCGAAGCGGTCGGCGAGCGCGCGAAGGCGCTGCTCGGCCGCGAACCGGGGCATCTCGAGGCCGTGCGGCCCATGCGGCACGGCGTGATCGCCGATGCGCACGCGGCCGAGCAGATGATCCGCAGCTTCATCGACATGTCGCGCACGCGTTCGCGCTTCAGCCGCCGCGTCGAGGTCACGCTGTGCGTGCCGTCGGATGCGACGGCGGTCGAGCGCCGCGCGATCCGCGAAGCCGCGTTCGCGGCCGGTGTATCGGACGTCGAACTGATCGAGGAAGCGCTGGCCGCCGGGCTCGGCGCGGGCCTGCCGGTGACCGAGCCGGTCGGCTCGATGGTCGTCGACATCGGCGGCGGGACGACCGAGGTCGCGGTGATCGCGCTCGGCGGCATCGTCTACCGCGAGGCGATCCGCGTCGGCGGCAACCAGTTCGACGCGGCGATCGTCAATCACGTGCGCAACCTGTACGGCGTGCTGCTCGGCGAACAGACGGCCGAGCGCGTGAAGAAGACGATCGGCTCGGCCAGCAGCGCCGTGCCGCGCATGTCGACGCGCGCGATCGGGCGCAGCGTCGAGGACGGCCTGCCGCGCTCGATCGAGCTGTCGAACCATGATGTGGCGGACGCGCTGGCCGCGCCGCTCAAGCAGGTGATCGGCGCGGTGAAGTCGGTGCTGGAAAACGCGCCGGCCGAACTCGTGACCGACATCGCGCATCGCGGCGTGGTGCTGACGGGCGGCGGCGCGCTGCTCGCGGATCTCGAACGCCTGCTGCGCGACGAAACCGGACTGATCGCGCGCATTGCCGACGAGCCGGCCACCTGCGCGGTGCGCGGCGCCGGCGAGGCGATGGGACGGCTCGCGATGTGCCCGGTGGATTGACGCCGGCCGGGCCGGCTCGTCGATCCGGTCTGGAGGTCTTTCGAACCCCGAACCACCGCAGCACGTGCGCGCATGCCGGCGCATCGGCCGTCGCGCGCGTCGATCGTCAGCCAATATGCCCCCCTCGCGTGGGCACACCTCGCGCTCGAGCGGTCGGCTCGCACCCGAACATCTGCGCCGCCGTCCGTACCGCCTCCAGTGGCGCGCTCTCCATTCGAGCGGGCGGACAATGCCCGCATACGCGATTCATGCGCGGCGTATGCGGCATCGATCCCGACGCGCGGCCCGGTCATTCCCGCCAACGCCTTATCTGATCAGCCGGTTTTCTTGACCGGGCGTGCCGCTCGGGATCGATCTGCTTTGCGGCTTGCATTTCCGAATTGGGGCGTCACGTGCGCCGGATTTTGAAAGTGATTTGTGGGATGTTAAAAGATCACCGTCATCAATTCGGCAAATGAAATGGTTTCGGCCATTTTTTCCGACGGTGCCAGTCGGCATTAATATTTCGCCGTGAAAATCAGATCCTGGATTTGATATGAAGTATCGGTACTTATACGGATCCCGCGGCGTCATGTGGTGCCCCGCGGCTTCGAAATGACGGGGAAATCATTTGCCTTGCCGTTCCACGCCTGCATGCGAGTAAAAAATACGTGCCCAAATTGACCTGAATCAGATAATCAAACATCGACTGGAAAACCATGTTTTTTTGATGTAGCCTTGTCTGACAAAAAGCAGGACGGTAATCAAATCAACCAGAAAGTCGCTGCATAAAAAAGAGGGGGCACGGTCATGTCATCCGGTTAGTTTTGCATTCGCAAACGAGAATCGATTAACCCGCAGTTCATCCACGAATAAACCGACGTCGTTCCGCGACTGCCGGCGGGTACGCTTGCGTCCCGGATATTCGGCCGCCGGTCCGATTCAGCGGTCATGCCGATTGAGAGGGGAAGCATGAATATCACGCATTCGAAGAAGAGCGGAGAACCGTTTCCGAAATTCCTTTTGCCGACGGGCGTTTTCCTGGCCTTGTCCGGCGCGGGCATCGTTCCCGCCTATGCGACCTGTACCACGGCAGGCACCACGGTCACCTGCTCAGGCGTCGCGAATCCGCTGGCGCCGAGCTATTCGAACAGCGCCAACAACATCAACGCGACCGTCAACCCCGGCGCGAGCGTCGGCGTGCTGCTCGGCGTGGGCGGCACCGCGATGTCGCTGACCGGCAACAACACCACGTTGACCAACAACGGTACGATCGATCCGTCCGCGCTCGGCTCGGGCCTCGGCGTGCTGTCGAGCGGCGCGGTGATCGGCAACGCGGCGGCGAGCACCACGACCGTGACCAACAACGGCACGATGATGGGCTCGACCGGTGTCGCGATCAGCGGCGTGACGGGCATGGCGCTGTCGGTGCAGAACGGCACGGGCGGCACGTCGACGATCAGCAACACCGGCACGATCGGCTCGACCCCCCTGGTCGGCGCGACGCTGGTCGGCGCGGATGCGCCCGTGGTCGCCGCGTACGGCGGCGGCGCGGTCAACATGACGAACAGCGGGACGATCACCGGCCGCGTGTCGCTCGGGTCGAACGGCACGCCCGGGCAAGGCAACACCTTTACCAACTCGGGCACGATCAACGGCAGCGTGTCGATGGGCGCGAACAGCACCAACACGTTCAACGCCGTGACGGGCTCGTCGGTCAACACGGCCGGCGGCACGGGCGGCGCGTTCAACATCACGGTCGGTCCGGTCACGCTCGGCGTCGCGGCGACCGGCACCGTCGACGGCGGTGCCGGCGGCAACAACACGCTGGTGCTGCAACAAGGCACGTCGGCAAACGGCACCATCGCGGTCAACAACTACATCAACTTCAATCACCTCGACGTCACGAGCGGCAACTGGACGATCAACGGCGCATCGTCCGCGCAGGACGCGACGCTGGCGGGCGGCGTGGCGATCATCGGCGACAACGCGTCGCTTGGCACGGGCACGATCACGGCCACCGGCGGCGCGCTGCAGGCAGGCGCCGCCGGGCTCAACGTCAGCAACAACGTGGATCTGGGCGCGGGCGGGCTGACGGTGCAGGGCGCGACCGGGCTCACGGTGTCGGGCACGGTGACGGGCGGCGGCGCGCTGACGAAGAACGACGGCGGCACGCTGACGCTGACGGGCGCGAACACCTACACGGGCGGCACGAACCTGAATGCCGGCGGCCTCGTGGTCGGCAACAACGGAGCGCTCGGTGCCGGTGCGCTGAACGTCAATGCGTCGGCGACCCTCGATACGAGCACGAGCGTGACGCTCGGCAATGCGGTCAATCTCGCCACGGGCGCGGCACTGACGCTCGGTGGCAGCAATAACCTTGCGCTGGGCGGCACGATCAGCGGCAGCGGCGGACTGGTGAAAAACGGTGCGGCGACGACGACGCTGACCGGGGCGAACACGTACACCGGCGACACGACGATCAACAGCGGCACGCTGGCGCTCGGTGCGGGCGGCAGCCTCTCGGCCACGGGCACGGTCAACCTCGCCGGCGCGGGCGCGACGTTCGACCTGAGCGGCGCATCGGGCGCGCAGACGATCGGTTCGCTCGCCGGCGCGGCCGGCACGAATGTAAACCTCGGCGGCAATTCGCTGACCCTCGACGGCACCGGCAATACGACCTACGCCGGCACGATCGGCGGCGCGGGCGGCGTGACGCTGTCCGGCACCGGCACGCAGGCGCTGACCGGCGCGAATACCTATACGGGCCCCACGAACCTGAACGGCGGCAACCTCGTCGTCGGCGGCAACACGGCGCTGGGCTTCGGCGCGGTGAACGTCAACGGCTCGTCGACGCTCGATGCGACCACCAGCGTGTCGCTCGCCAACGGCATCAACCTCGCCACCGGCACGACGCTCACGCTCGGCGGCAGCACCGCACTCGGGCTGAACGGCACGATCTCCGGCGCGGGCGGGCTCGTGAAGGACGGTGCGGCGACGCTGACGCTGTCCGGCGCGAACAATTACACGGGCGGCACGACGCTGAATGCCGGCGGTCTCGTGCTCGGCAACGGCTCGGCGCTCGGCTCGGGAGCGCTGACCGTCGGCGGCGCGGCGACGCTCGATACGACCGCGAACCTGTCGGTCGCCAACGCGATCGATCTCGGCACCGGCGCGACGCTGACGCTCGGCGGCAGCAACGCGCTTGGGCTGAACGGCGCGATCTCCGGGACGGGCGCGCTCGTGAAGGACGGCGCGGCGACCACGACGCTGACGGGCACGAACACCTACACGGGGGGTACGACGATCAACGCCGGGACGCTGGCGCTCGGCGCGGGCGGCAGCCTCGCGGCGACCGGCGCGATGAATCTCGCGGGCGCAGGCGCGACGCTCGACCTGAGTGCTGCGTCGGGTGCGCAGTCGCTCGGTGCGCTGTCCGGTGTCGCGGGGACGAACATCAACCTGGGCGGCAACGCGCTGACGCTGGGAGGAACGGCAAGCGGCACGTTCAGCGGCGCGATCGGCGGCACCGGCAGCCTGACGCTCGCGGGCACCGGCACGCAGACGCTGAACGGCGCGAGCACCTATACGGGCGGCACGAACCTGAACAGCGGCGGCCTCGTGCTCGGCAACAACGCGGCGCTCGGTACCGGCACGCTGAATGTCGGTGGCACGGCGACGCTCGATACGAATGCGAACCTGTCGGTCGGCAATGCGATCAATGTCGGCACGGGCGCGGCGCTGACGCTCGGCGGCAGCAACGCGCTCGTGCTGGGCGGCACGATCTCCGGTGGGGGCGCGCTCGTGAAGGACGGCGCGGCGACGGTCACGCTGACCGGGGCGAACAGCTACGGCGGCGGCACCACGATCAACGCCGGGACGCTGGCGCTCGGTGCGGGCGGCAGCCTCGCGATGGGCAGCCCGGTGAACCTCGCGGGCACGGGCGCGACGTTCGACCTGAGCGGCGCGTCGGGTGCACAGACGATCGGCACGCTGATTGGCACGGCCGGCACGAACGTGAACCTCGGCGCGAACGGGTTGACGCTGATCGGCACCGGCTACAACACGTTCGGCGGCGTGATCGGCGGCACCGGCAGCCTGACGCTGGTCGGCGGCGGCACGAAGACGCTGACGGGCGCGAACACGTACACGGGCGGCACGACGATCAACAGCGGCAACACGCTGGCGCTCGGCGCGGGCGGCAGCCTCGCATCGACCGGCACGGTGAATCTCGCCGGCACGGGCGCGACGCTCGACCTGAGCGGCGCATCGGGCGCGCAGACGATCGGCGCGCTGCAGGGCGTGGCCGGCACGAACCTGAACCTTGGCGCGAACGCGCTGACGCTGAACGGCAGCGGCAGCAACACGTTCGGCGGTGCGGTTGGCGGCACCGGCGGCCTGACGCTCGCGGGTACCGGTACGCAAACGCTGACGGGCGCGAACACGTACACGGGCGGCACGACGATCAACGGCGGCAGCACGCTGGCGCTCGGCGCGGGCGGCAGCCTTGCGTCGACGGGCGCGGTGAACCTCGCCGGTGCCGGTGCGACGTTCGACGTGAGCGGTGCATCGGGCGCGCAGACGATCGGCGCGCTGTCCGGGGCGGCAGGCAGCACCGTGAACCTCGGCGCGAACGCGCTGGCGCTGAGCGGCAGCGGCAACGGCACGTTCGGCGGGGTCATCGGCGGCACCGGCGGCCTGACGGTCGCCGGCACCGGCATTCAGACGCTGACCGGCAGCAATACGTACACGGGCGGCACGACGATCGCGTCGGGCGGCACGCTGCAGCTCGGCAACGGCGGCACGTCGGGCAGCGTGGCCGGCAATGTCGTCGACAACGGTGCGCTGATCGTCAACCAGTCCGCCAACGTGACGCTCGCGAGCGTGCTGTCCGGCACCGGTTCGCTGACGCAGGCGGGCAGCGGACAACTGACGCTGACGGGCACCAATACGCTGAGCGGTCCGACCACCGTCGCCGCGGGCACGCTCGCCGTCGACGGTTCGCTCGGCCAGTCGCTCGTCACCGTGCAGAACGGCGCGACGCTGACGGGCACTGGCACGGTCGGCGGCGTCGTGGTCCAGGGCGGGGCGATCGCGGCCGCGTCGCAGCCGGGCGCGGCGTTGAACGTCGCGGGTAACGTCACGTTCCAGCCGGGTTCGACGCTGCAGGTCGCGGTCACGCCGCAGCAGAGCGGCAGCATCGCGGCAGGCGGCACGGCGACGCTGAACGGCGGCACCGTGCAGGTGCTCGCGAACCAGGCGAGCTACCAGCCGAGCACGACGTACACGATCCTCAGCGCGTCGTCGGGCGTGCAGGGCACGTTCAGCCAGGTGAGCTCGACCTACGCGTTCCTGATGCCGACGCTCAGTTACGATTCGAACCACGTGTACCTGCAACTGGTCGCGAACGGCACGGCGCTGCCCGATGTCGCGGCGACGCCGAACCAGCGCGCGGTCGCGACCGCGATCGGTGCGCTCGGCGCTGGCAACCCGCTGTATGACACGGTGCTGACGACCGATGCGGCCACCGCGCGCCGGGCCTACGGGATGCTCGACGGCGAACTGCAGGCGAGCCTGAAGAGCATGCTGCTGCTCGACAGCCGCTATGTGCGCGAGGCCGTGACCGATCGCGTGCGCCAGGGCCTCGCGCCCGGATCGGGGCCGCTCGCCGCGCTGTCGTCGGGCGGTGCCGCGCTGTGCGGCGACAACACGGCCGGCGTGACGGACCCGACGCTGCCGCCGGAGCGCCGGATCGGTTCGCGTGAAGGCTGCTACGGCGGCACGCCCTACCAGCCGGTGGTCTGGGGTCAGGCATTCGGCGGCCGCAGCCGGCTCGCCGGCGACAGCAATGCGTCGACGCTCAACCGCAGCATGACGGGCTTCATCGCCGGTGCCGACATGGCGTTCAACGACAAGTGGCGCGGGGGTCTGGCCGCGGGTGTCACGCACAGCTCGCTCGACAACGACCAGAGCGCGTCCGCGTCGGTCAACAGCTACTACCTGTCGTTGTACGGCGGCGCGCAGTATGGCGCGCTCGGCGTGCGCGGCGGCGCGTCGTACACGTGGTACCGGATCAACAGCGACCGCTATCCGGGCTTCGCGGGCTTCTCCGATCACGATTCGGCCGGCTACAACGCGCATTCGGCCCAGGTGTTCGGCGAAGTCGGCTATGCGCTGCCGGTCGGGCCGGTCGCGGTCGAACCGTTCGCGGGGCTGGCCTACGTGAACCTGCATACCGACGGCTATACCGAAAGCGGTGGCGCGGCCGCGCTGCAGGCCGGCGGGCAGACCAGCCACATCGGGTTTTCGACCCTCGGCCTGCGCGCCGCGTCGCAGCTCGGCACGATCGCGAGCGGCACCTTCACCGCGCGCGGGACCGTCGGCTGGCGGCACGCGTTCGGCAACGTGCGGCCGTCGTCGGCGTTCACGTTCGCGAATGGCGGCACGTCGTTCCAGGTGTCGGGCGTGCCGATGGCGCGCGACAGCGCGGTGCTCGAGGCGGGCATCGACGCGACCATCACGAAACGCCTGACGCTCGGCCTCACGTTCAGCGGCCAGTACGGCAGCGGTGTGCGCGACAACGCGGTGCTCGGCAACATCCTGTGGAAGTTCTGACCGGCGCGTGAGCTGCGCATGCGCGCGGCGCCCTGCGACGATCGATGAGGTCGCAGGGCGCCGCGTCGCGTCATCGCTGCGCGCGCCCCCCGTTCTGGCCTATCCTGTGCGAAACACGCGACGCGCGCCGCGCGTTGCGCCTCGACACAGGAGCATCGATGCCGAATCACGCCGAAGCCACCACGACGCAGGCGCCGCAAGCCGCGCCGGTCCCCCCGACGCACGCGTCGGGCCCCGCCTTCATCGCGCCCGAAGCCGATCCGCAGGCACTCGCGCGCAACAACCAGTACGTGCTCAAATCCGGCGACGCGTTCGTGGTCAGCGACGCGCTCGGCGACATCGGCGGTCACGACGACGGCCTGTTCGTCGACGACATGCGCGTGCTGTCGACCTGGCGCCTGACCTTCGGCGGCCGCGCGCCGTCGCTGCTGTCGGGCGCGACGAGCGCGGACAACGCGTCGTTCACCGCGCACCTGACGAACCGCCCGCTGCCGCCGCTCGGCGGCCACGAGACGCCCGAGGGCGTGATCCACATCGAACGGATGCGCGTGCTCGCGGGCGACGTGCTGTACGAAGCGCTGACGCTGACGAACTACGGCGCGAGCGAGGCCGAGGTGCCGCTGTCACTGTCGTTCGCGGCGGATTTCAAGGACATGTTCGAAGTGCGCGGCACGCAGCGCCCGACGCGCGGCACGGTGGTCGCGCCGCGCGTCGATGAAGGCGCGGTGCGGCTGCGCTACGACGGCCTCGACAAGGTCGAGCGCAACGTGACCGTGCATTTTTCGCCGGCGCCCGATGCGCTGTCGGTCGATCGTGCCGATTATCGGCTGACGATCGCCGCGCAGGCGTGCGTGTCGATCTACCTGACCGTCGACGCGACGCTGGGGCCCGCGCATGGCGGCGCAGGCCCGGGATGCGGCCGCGTCGCGCTGCGCACCGCGCTCGTCGGCGTGCATCGCGAGATGCGTTCGCGCCGCGAGTCGATGGCGCGCGTGAACACCGGCAACCCGCTGTTCGACGCGTGGCTCGACCGCTCGCTCGCGGATCTCGGCTTGCTCACGACGCAACTCGATACCGGGCCGTATCCGTATGCGGGCATTCCGTGGTTCTCGACACCGTTCGGCCGCGACGCGGTGATCACGTCGCTGCAGATGCTGTGGCTGCAGCCGTCGCTCGCGCGCGGCGTGCTGCGTTTTCTCGCGGCGCACCAGGCGCGCGAGACGTCCGCGTTCCGCGATGCGGAGCCGGGCAAGATCATGCACGAATTCCGCCGCAGCGAGATGGCGGCGACGGGCGAGGTGCCGTTCGCGCTGTACTACGGCGGCGTCGACACGACGCCGCTGTTCATCGTGCTCGCGGGCGCGTACGTCGAACACACCGGCGACGAGGCGTTGATCGACGAACTGTGGCCCGCGCTCGAGCGCGCCGCGCAATGGGTGACCGACAAGTGCGACCGCAATCCGTACGGACTGCTCGATTATCAGCGCACGTCGGAGCGCGGTCTCGCGAACCAGGGCTGGAAGGACAGTCACGATTCGGTGTTCCACGCGGACGGCCGCTTCCCCGACGGGCCGATCGCGCTCGTCGAAGTGCAGGCGTATGCCTGTGCGGCGCTCGATGCGATGGCGATGTGTTCGCACCGGCGCGGCCACGCGGCCGACGCGACGCGCTATGCGCTGCGCGCGAAGACGTTGCGCGACCAGGTCGAAGCGCTGTTCTGGATGCCGGAGGGCCAGTTCTACGGGATCGCGCTCGACGGGCACGGCGACCTGTGCCGCGTGTTCGCGTCGAACGCGGGCCATCTGCTCGCATTCGGGCTGCCCGACGCGGAGCGCGGCACGGCCGTCGCCGGCGTGCTCGGCTCGACGCTGTTCCAGACGGGCTGGGGGATCCGCACGCTCGCGNCCGCGCTTCAACCCGATGGCCTATCACAACGGCTCGGTGTGGCCGCACGACAATGCGCTGATCGCGCGCGGGCTGGCGCGCTACGGCGACAAGACGGCCGCGGTGAATCTGCTGCGCGCGTTGTTCGAAGCCGCCGTGAGCTTCGAGATGCGGTTGCCGGAGCTGTTCTGCGGGTTCCCGCGCCGGCGCGGCGAACCGCCGACGGCCTACCCGGTCGCATGCCTGCCGCAGGCGTGGGCGGCCGGCGCGCCATTCATGATGCTGCAGGCCTGTCTCGGCGTGAGTGTCGACGCGGCGCGTCACGAGGTGCGCGTCGAGCGCCCGGCGCTACCCGAAGGCGTCGACTGGCTGCGTATCGACGAACTGCGGGTCGGCGACGAAACCGTGTCGCTGACGTTCCGCCGCGTCGACGGCCAGGTGGTCGCGGCGGCGGAACAGCCGGGGCGCGTGAAGGTGGTCGCGGTGCTGTAACGCATGCGGTGTGCCGTTGCGCGGACGTTGCGCGATGTCGCGCCATGTTCGCGCGCACCGGCATAGAATCGTGTATGACCCTTGGACGAAGGCGGAGGCACCTACGATGACGACCGACAACCGGCCCGACGACCGCGAGCAGAAGCTCGAGAATCTGGAAGCGGCGGTCGACCACCTGCACAAGTCGATCGAGTCGCAGAGCATCGCGGCTGGCGCGGCGAAAGGGATCCTGTTCAGCCTGATCGAAACGCTCGGCGCGCTGATCGGCGATCCCGACCTGCCCGAACACGCGCGCTCGGGCTACGAGGCGCTGCGCGACAAGGCGAGCGAACTGCGCGGCGGGCTCGACCGGCATTGATGAACGGCAGCGCTTGCGCTGGCCGCGCGGCCCGCGCCGGTGCTGCCCGATCCTGAGCGACGCGCGCAAAACCCAGCGCGTTCAATGAGTTAGCGGGCTGGTGCGCAGGATATCCACACGCTTGCCAACACAATCTGTGGAGAACCGGCCGAGCCCTGCGCCAGCCACGTGAGGCAGGCCGCGAGGCTGCCGACGGGCGCCGCAGCTGCCGCGTCGTTGACCTGTCGGGCCCGATCTACTGAATCCCCTTTTGTATCAGGATGTTACGCGTCACATTGGTGGAATATCCACAGGCTTGCCAACAAATTCTGTGGATAAGTCTGACGTGATTGCTTCCCGATGGTTGACGATCCGGTGCGTGCCGGAACCCGACCGGACGCCCGTGGGCACGGGCTGCCCGCGACGTGCATCGTCACCGTAATGCGTGCACGATCAACGAGTTAGGCCCCGGGTACCCAGGATATCCACATGCTTGCCAACAAAATCTGTGGACAAGCGGGGCGCCATCAGTCGAGCGGCGCCGTGCCGGCCGCTTCCGCCGTGATCCAGTCGCGAAACAGCGTCATTGCGGGCGTCAGCGGCTTCGACTTCAGCGATGTGAGCCAGTAGGCGCCCCCGTGCACGTCGATGTCGAGCGGCCGTGCGAGCAGGCCGAGCTGCAGTTCGCGCACGAACATGCAGGCCGGCGCGAGCGCGATGCCCGCGCCCTGCATCGCGGCCTCGACCATCAGCCGCGACGAATCGAACACCGGCCCGCTGACCGTCCAGGGTTCGAGTTGCGCGGCGTCGAACCAGCCGAGCCATTCGTCGGTGCGGTACGAACGCAGCAGCGTTTCGTTCGCGAGATCGGCCGGCCGCGCGAGACGCCGCGCGATCTCCGGCGTGCACAGCGCGCAGAGCGGTGCATCGAGCAGCCGCTCGTTGCGCGTTGCCGGCCAGTTGCCGGCACCGAAGCGGATCGCGAAATCGAGGCCCTCGGCCGCGAGGTCGACGACGTTGTTGTTGGTCCTCAGCCGCAGCTCGACGAACGGGTGCGTATCGCCGAACCGCTTCAGCCTTGGCATTAGCCAGCCTATGGCAAAGGTGCCGACCGCGCCGAGCGTCAACACCTCGTGGAAGCGCCCGCCGTCAAACTGCTTGAGCACGGTCTCGATCCGGCTGAATGCGTCGCTGAGCACCGGCAACAGCGCGCGGCCTTCGTCGGTGAGCCCGAGGCCACGCGGCAGCCGCGTGAACAGCGTGCAGCCGAGCCTCTCCTCGAGCGAGCGCACCTGCTGGCTCACGGCGGCCTGCGTCACGCTCAGCTCGAGGCCGGCGCGCGTGAAGTTCAGGTGGCGCGCCGACGATTCGAACGCGCGCAAGGCATTCAGCGGAAGATGAGGGCGGAGCTTCGTCATAAGAATTTCTTGTGTCAGCGCTCAATTATCGTTGCTTGTCAGGCAACCGTAAAGTCACGATAGTGCTGTCTCGCCGGCCGGCCGTTCCGCATCCATTCCACCACGAGAGACATGACATGACCTACTCATCGCAACGTCGAACCCTGTTGCTGGCGGCCGCGACGGCGCCGCTCGTCCTGACCGTCGGCGCGTGCGCGTCGCCGCAGGCCGCGGCGCGGGACGTTTCGTCCGCGATGTCGTTCGCCGCGCTCGAACGCGCGGCGGGCGGCCGCCTCGGCGTATGCGCGATCGACACCGCGAGCGGCCGGCGCACGCAACATCGCGCGGACGAGCGCTTCCCGTTCTGCAGCACGTTCAAGGCGATGCTGGGCGCGGCGGTGCTCGCGCAGAGCGTCGAGCGTTCGGGGCTGCTGCAGCAGCGCGTGACCTATGGGCCGTCGGAGCTCGTCAACTATTCGCCGGTATCGGGTCAGCATGTCGGCACCGGAATGACGGTGGCCGGGTTGTGCGAGGCGGCGATCCAGTACAGCGACAACTCGGCGGCGAACCTGGTGATGAAGCTGATCGGCGGCCCGTCGGCGGTGACCGCGTATGCGCGCTCGATCGGTGACGACACGTTCCGGCTCGATCGCTGGGAGACCGAACTGAACACCGCGTTGCCGGGTGACCTGCGCGACACGACGACGCCTGCCGCGATGGCCGCGAGCCTGCGCGTGCTCACGCTCGGCGACGCGCTGCCGGCCGCGCAGCGGGCGCAGCTCGTCGCATGGCTGCGCGGCAACAAGGTCGGCGACAAGCGAATTCGCGCGGGCGTGCCGGCCGGGTCGCAGGTGGCCGACAAGACCGGCACCGGCGACTACGGCACGACGAACGACGCGGGCGTGATCTGGCTGCCGTCGCGCGCGCCGATCGTGCTCGCGGTGTACTACACGCAGACGCGGGCCGATGCGAAGGCGAAGGACGACGTGATCGCGGCAGCCGCGCGCATCGCGGTCGCGACGCTCGCCTGAGCCGGCGGCGCGGTGTGCGTGGTCGATGGATCGATGAATGCACGCCGTGCCGCAGTCGTGATCGGTATATCGAAACGTTGTGCGATCAACGACTTAGGTCACGCATGCTCAGGATATCCACATCCTTGCCAACAAAAATTGTGGACAAGCCCGCCGGCGGTCGCGTGCCACGCGAAACGGGCGTCGCGATAGCGTGTGGCGGACAGGCTGCAGGCCGGCGTGCCCGCTTCGAAGCAGTGCGGGCAAAGCCTTTCGGATCAAGCGCTTGTGTGTGGTATGCGCAGGCTATCCACATGCTTGCCAACACAATCTGTGGACAAGCCTGCGGGTTCGCCTGTTCGATGTTCAGCTTTGCCGATCGTCGATCGCGGGCCAGCGCGCGAACGCGAAGATCCACAACATCACGAAGTTCAGCACCGGGACGCACATCGTCAGGACCCACCAGCCCGAATGTCCGGTACGCCGAACGATGCGGACATACGGATAGACGACGATCGCGACGAGTACGAGCGAGATGAGCCACTGCCATGCGCTGAAGTGTTCCATGGTCTTCCTCGGAATGATGTGGTGTGGTTCGATGCGGGCGGAACGACCGGCCCGCGGCGCCGTTGCGTGCATGTCGTGATGGTCGACCGCGCGCGGCTCGTGTGATCGTGACGTGTCGTGTGCGCAGGCGTCAAGGCTAGGAGAGCGCGGGCAGGGTGCCGTTGTTGCACCGGATCGTCTGCCGGTGCGCATGCGCGAACGACGCGGTGCCGAAATGGTGACGCGGCGCGTGATTCGTTGGCCGATCAACGGGTTAGCGGATGCGTGCGCAGGATATCCACAAGCTTGCCAACACAATCTGTGGGTAAGTGGCGCGACGCGCGCGTCGTGCATCGCAGCGGTATCGGCGTGGCATCGTGATGCGACGTGTGGCGAACCGGCGCATCTGACAGCCTGGTACGCGCCGCGTCTGCATCACGCGTGCCAAAGTCCGTCGGATCAAGGGCTTAGCGTGGCGGTGCGCAGGATATCCACAAGCTTGCCAACATTTTCTGTGGAGAAGTCCGTGGCGCGATCGGGCGGCGCGGCATGCAAACCGCGCGTCGTGCCGGTTCGCGCGTGGGCTCACGCGGTACAAATGCCGGCCACGGCGACTTTCTGGAACAAGTGCGGGCTCGCGACCGCGGACGACGGATAGGCCGAGCGTTTCGCGACGAACTCGGGATGCGTGAAGGCCGCGCGAAACGCGTGCGTCGACTCCCAGATCGCATAGTTGAAGTACGTCGGGCTGTCGCCGAGCGCGCGATGCAGCTGGGTCGAAATGAATCCCGGCTGCCGTTTCATGAACACGGCGTCGTCCTTCCACACGGCCAGGAAATCCGCTTCGTCGGCCGGATCCAGCGTGAAGACGTTGACGAGGACGACCGGTTCCGCGTCGAGGCCGATCTGTTGCTGGATCGGAAAGGTCGGGTCCATCGGTTTGAAATGAGGCATGGGAACTCCTGCGGGTCATGAAGGGGGGCAGTGGCGCGATCATGCGCGCCCGTCCGGCGCATGTGCGCCGGACATCGTCGACAGCACGCGAATCGCCGCATCCAGATCGGCCGAGCTGAACTGGCCGGAGATGTCGCGGACATGCTGTTGCCATTGGTCGACCACCGCCTGATAGGCCGCGGCACCGCGCGGGGTCAGCGCATACAACGGCGACCGCTTGTGCGTCGGGTTCGGCAGCGGCTGCACCAGTCCTTCCTCGGTCAGCACGTTGATCTGCTTCAGGACGGCCTGCCGCGTGATGCCCATCGCATCGGCGATCTGCGGGATGTTCGGGGCGTCCGGCGCCATCGAGATGGCGCCCAGCACTTGCCAGCGCGCGCTGGTCAGGCCATGCGGCGCGGCAAAGGTATTGCCCCATTCGATCAGCAGGCCGTTCAGCCGGAAGACGGACAGCGCGACGGCGGTCAGCTTGGCGGGTTTCGTCATGGTCGAGTGGTGGAGTAAATTGACAACCACTTTACGTAATTGGCAACTAGTTGTCAAATTGAGCGGTCGATCGCTGTGCACGACCGCCAAACCCTTGCAGATCAATGGCTTGTCGCCATTAGCGGGCGGTTGTCCACAAGCTTGCCAACACAATCTGTGGACAAGCCGCCCATCCGGCGCGTGTCAGGCCGGCACGGGAAACCGCACCGTCACGGTCAGCCCGCGTCCGCCTTGCGTCGTGCCGAGCGCGACCGTCGCGCGATGCTGTTCGGCGATCCGCTTGACGATCGACAGCCCGAGCCCGCTGCCCGACGACGTGACGGCCTGCGCGCCCTCGCCGCGATAGAAGCGTTCCCACACGTCGGTGCGTTCGGCTTCCGGGATGCCGGGGCCGTCGTCGGCGACTTCGAGCACGGGCGTCGCGCCGTCGAGGCGCGCGGACACGTCCACGCACGCGCCGTCGCCCGCATAGCGGATCGCGTTGTCGACGAGATTGTTCAGCAGCACGCGCAGCGTGTCGAGATTGCCCGCGGCCATCACGGGCGACGACACGATCGCGCCCAGGTCGATCCGGTGCGCATCCGCGACGCGCGTGCGGTCGGCGACCACCGAGCGGCACAGCGCGGCGAGATCGACGGCCGCGGAGGCCGACGCGGACGCCTGCGCATCCGGTTCGAGGCGCGCGAGCGTCAGCAGCTGTTCGGCGAGGTGGCCGAGGCGTGTCGTGCCCGCGTGGATCTGCGCGAGGATCTGCTCGCGTTCGTCGGCGGTCGACGCGCGCCGCAGCAATTGCGACTGGATCGACAGCCCCATGATCGGCGTGCGCAGCTCGTGCGCGGCATCGGCGATGAAGTGGCGCTGCAGCGTGAACGAACGGTCGAGCCGCGCGAGCAGGTCGTTGATCGCTTCGGCGAGCGGGCGGACCTCGTTCGGCATCGACGCGACGTCGACCGGTTCGAGATTGTTGGCATTCCTGCGCGTCAGGCCGGATGCGATCGTGCGCAGCGGCCGCAGCCCCGCGCCGATGCCGAACCACAGCCCGATCGCGAGCACCGGCAGCATCGAGAATACCGGCCACAGCAGGTGCACCGCGATGCCCGCGATCGCTTCCCAGCGCGCATGGCGCGCCTGCGCGAGCCGGATCGTCGTGCCGCCGCGTTCCGTCACATAGGTGCGCCACGGCTGGCCGCCGACGTCGACGCTGCCGATGCCGGTTTGCGCGGGCGGCGGCAGCGTCGACTCGCGATCGGTCGAGTAGGCCAGCGTGCCGTTGCGCCAGACCTGCAGCAGCACCGCGTCGGGGTCGCTGGCCTCGAAGCCGTGCTTGCCGTCGCCACGATTGCTGAACGACAGCTCGCCGTTCGGGCCGACGACGATCTGCTTCGACAGGCTGCGCATCTGGTCGTCGAGCAGATCGTCGAGCTCGCGCAGCGCGCCCCAGTAGGTGCCCGCGCTCGCGACGAGCCCGATCACGCAGGCGGCGGGCAGCAGCCACATCAGCAGGCGTCGCCGCAGCGACGCGCTGCGCCAGCGCACGATCGCGTGTTGCAGTTTCGTCATGCGCCGTCACCGATCCGGTAGCCGACGCCACGCACCGTGCGGATCATGTCGTGGCCGAGCTTCTTGCGCAGGTTGTGGATATGCACCTGCACCGCGTTGCTCTCGATTTCCTCGCCCCAGCTGTACAGCCGCTCCTCGAACTGCTCGCGCGAGATCACCGCGCCCGGGTCGCGCATCAGTTCGTGCAGCAGCACGAATTCCTTCGGCGACAGCGTGACTTCGTCGTCGTTGAGCCACACGAGATGCTTGACCGGATCGAGTCGCAGCGGGCCGATCACGAGCGTCGTCTGCGCGCGCCCCGCATGGCGGCGGTTGACCGCGCGAATGCGGGCGAGCAGTTCCTCGAGCACGAACGGCTTGACGAGATAGTCGTCGGCGCCGCTGTCGAGGCCGGCGATGCGCTCGGGCACGCCGTCGCGCGCGGTGATGATGATCGCGGGCAGGGTTTCGTCGCGGCGGCGCAGCGACGCGAGCACCGACAGGCCGTCGCGGTTCGGTAGCCCGAGGTCGAGCAGCAGCAGGCCGTAGCCGGTCGAGCGCAGCGCGAGCGACGCGGCGTCGCCGTCCTTCACCCAGTCGACCGCGAAGCCTTCCTGTTTGAGGCCTTGTTCGAGCCCGCTGCCGATCAGCGGATCGTCCTCGACGAGCAGTACGCGCATGGATTCGTGTCTCTTCGTGGGCGCGGACGCCCGGGGTTCCCATGATAAGCGCAGGTGTCTTAGGCCGAGCTTAAACACCGGCGGCCGGCCGTGCGTTCGGACTTGTCCTATGCGGCGACGTGTCGCTTTGGCACACCTTCAGGTTTGCTTAATCTTACGGTCCGTAATCTTGGGCCGTCGCGTTCAACGGGGCGCGGCGCCACATCGAAAGAAGAGGAATGCAATCATGAAACACCTGGCCAGAATCCTGACGGTCGCGCTCGCGGTGCTGCCCGCCGCCGTCCATGCGCAATACACCGGGCCGTCCGGGTTGACGACGACCACCGTGAAGGAGCTGCTCGCGAACGGCAAGGACGATCAGCACGTGCAGTTGCAGGGGCGCATCGTCAAGCACGTGGGCGGCGAGGATTACGAGTTCACCGATGCGACCGGCACGATCCGCGTCGAGATCGACCACAAGCTGTGGGCGGCCGGCCAGCCCGTCAGCGACAAGAACGAAGTGAAGGTGACCGGCGAGTTCGAGCGCAAATGGTCGGGTCGCGTGAAGGTCGATGCCGATCACGTCGAAGTGCTGCGCTGACCGGTGCACCGGTGCGGACGGGGCCGGTGATACCATGGACGACCGGTTCCCGTTCCCACCAAGATGGCTGCCAATTTCGATGAACTCGCGTCCCGGATCCGGGCGCAATTTTCCGAACTGAGTCCGCAATTCCAGGCGGGCGCTGCATTTCTGCTCGATCATCCCGACGAGGTCGCGACCTCGTCGATGCGCAAGGTCGCGCAGCGCGCGCAGGTTCAACCCGCGTCGCTCGTGCGGCTCGCGCAGCAATTCGGCTTCCCCGGCTGGAACGAGCTGCGCGACCTGTGCGTCGCGCGCGTGCGCACGCGTCCCGAGCCGCTCACGCAGCGCGCGCGTTCGCTCGTGCGGCCCGACGCGAAGGCGTCGCTCGCGCACGACCTGCTGGCCGCGCAGCAGCACAATCTCGCCGCCACCGCCGCGCAGAACGAGCACGCGCTCGCGGATGCGGCGAAGCTGATCCGCAAGGCGGCGCACGTGCACGTCGCCGGATTCCGGTCGTGCTATCCGGTCGCGTTCGGTTTCGTGTACGGCTACCGGCTGTTCCGGCCGACCGTATCGTTGCTCAACGGCGTCGCCGGTTCGCTCGAGATGGAGCTGCGCACGATCGCGAAGCAGAGCGTGACCGTGATCATCAGCTTCGCGCCGTATTCGGCGGAAGCGACGCGCGTCGCGCAGGCCGCGAAGGCGCAGGGCAGCAAGATCGTCGCGATCACCGACAGCGCGGTGTCGCCGATTGCGCTGCATGCCGATGGGCAACTGATCTTCACGCACGACAGCCCGTCGTTCTTCCCGTCGCTGGTCGCCGCGCACGCGATGGCCGAAGCGCTGGTCGCGCAGTTGCTCGCGCTCGAAGGCAGCGATGCGGTCGCGGCGCTCGAGCGCACGGAAGCGGAACTGCATGCGAAGGGCGCGTATGTCGTGTAGCCGCGCGTGCGGCTTCGACCGGTTCCCGCTGCCATTGTTCGATCCGATCCGACGTACCTGAGGAACCCGGCCGGCGGCGCGCCGCCGACATCGACATTTCAGCGTACCCGGAACTGTCCCGGTACCGCGCGCGCGTATGCTGGCGTCTCCAGTCACGAGGAGACGACGATGTCCGATTCCGACGCGCAGTTCCGCTTGGCCGAAGCCTTCCGCGCGCTGCACACGCGCTCCGGCGCCTTCATCATCCCGAATCCGTGGGACGCCGGCTCCGCCCGGCTGCTCGCGATGGCCGGCTTCGAATCGCTCGCCACCACGAGCGCCGGCTTCGCTTATTCGAGAGGGCGGCCGGACAACGCGATCGGCCGTGACGACATGCTCGGCCACATCGCCGAGATCGCCGCCGCGGGCGGCTTGCCGGTCAGCGCCGATCTCGAGAACGGCTTCGGCGATGCACCCGGCACGGTGGCCGAGACGATCCGCCTCGCGGCCGATGCCGGCGCCGTGGGCGGCTCGATCGAGGATGCGACCGGCCGTGCCGATGCGCCGATCTATCCGCACGACGCGGCGGTCGAGCGCATCGCGGCGGCGGTCGACGCGGCGCGCGGGTTGCCATTTCCGTTCACGCTGACCGCGCGCTGCGAAAACTACCTGCACGGCCGCCGCGATCTCGCCGACACGATCGCGCGGCTGGTCGCGTATCGCGACGCCGGTGCCGATGTGCTGTACGCGCCGGGCCTGACCGATCCCGACGACATCGCGGCGGTCACGCGCGCGGTCGGCGCGCCGGTCAACGTCGTGATGGGGCTGCAGGGCGGATTGTTGAGCCTCGAGGCGCTCGCGGCGCTCGGCGTGAAGCGCGTCAGCGTCGGCGGTGCGCTGGCGCGGGCCGCGCTCGGCGCGTTCCTGCGCGCCGCGACGGAAATGGCGCGCGACGGCACGTTCACGTTTGCGCAAGCGGCCGTGTCGGGGCGCGACCTCGATCGCTGGTTTTCCGCGCCGGACAATTCGCCGGTTCGGTTTGCACCGTGAGTGCCGGTAAACGGTGGGAACGTTTTCAGCCTGAAAATCGATTGACAGTAATCAATCGGAACCGCGTCCGATTTAAAGTTCGATGACGGCGCGAATGACATCGTTTATTCTCCGCATTCCGGCCGGTTGACCGGAACCGGCGCGTCAGCCGCGCCGGTTCTGGCGCCCGCTGCCCGCCAGGCGTACCGATACCGCGTATTGTTGCGATTTTCCATCCGATGATTCTGGATTTTCGGGTATTGCCGGTTATTTTTTGGATGGGTAATCTGCGGCACATCCGAATGATCCATCCGCGGGCCGCCGGAAAATGAAACTATAAAAATTCGAGAGAGCGATGACAATCCGAGAAAATCACCGCAGTGACTTTCGCGTCGGCGATGTCGTGACGCTGAAAACCGGCGGGCCGCGCATGACCGTCACCTACGCCGGGCCGGTCGTGTTCGATGATGCCGACTGGCTGATCTGCCAGTGGTTCGACGATAGCGGCCACTTCCGGCAGGAAATGTTTCACCACGAGACGGTCGCGCCCGAGCCGCGCGCGATCTCCGCCGGGCGCGTGCGCGTGCGCATGCTGGCGCACCGTTACCGCTCGGCGGCCTGACGCCGGCACGCCCGTCGCGGCGTGGCGTCGTTCGGCGCCAGCGGGTTGTTGCGTTGCAGCAATTCGCGTTGCTCGCACGTCGACATTTCACGTCAACCCGAAACATGCGGCGGCCCGGCGCGCCGATACTGCACGCATGAACCCGACCGATCCGATTGCCGCGGTCACGCACCGCGATCCTTACCCCTACTACGCGACGCTCGTCGACGGGCCGCCACTCGCGTTCGACGCCACGCTCGGCCTGTGGGTCGCGAGCCGCGCGGCGAGCGTGACCGCCGTGCTCGGCCACCCGGCGTGCCGCGTCAGGCCACTCGATGCACCGGTGCCGCCCGCGTTGCGCGGCACGACGGCGGGCGCACTGTTCGCCGAGCTGGTGCGTATGAACGACGGCGCGCTGCGGCACGACGTGCCGAAGCAGGCGTTGCTCGCCGCGTTCGCGCCGATCGACGCGGACGCATTGCGCGAGCGTGCCGCCCGGCTGGCCGGCAGCCGGTTGCGTGCGCCGCATGACGCCGACGCACTGAACGCGTGGTGCCTGACGGTGCCGGTTTGCGCGGTCGCCGATCTGCTCGGTTTCGACGACACGCAGCTCGACGACATTGCCGCGCTGGTCGTGGACTTCGTCGCCGCGCTGTCGCCGCTGTCGGACGCCGCGGCGCTCGCCAAGGCAAGCGACGGCGCGCGGCAACTGCTCGACCGGATGACGGCGCGCGTCGCGCACGCCCGCGCGGAGGACGGCTCGATGGTCTCGGCGATTCAGCAGGCGGCACGCGACGCGGGGTGGCAGGCGAGCGGTTCGCTCGTCGCGAATCTCGTCGGGCTGATGTCGCAAACGTGCGAGGCGACGGCTGCGTGGCTCGGCAATGTGCTGGTGGCGTCGCATGACGCGGCGGACGCCGTCGCAACCGGCGAACGCGCGGTGCCGGATGCCGCGACGCTCGATGCATTCGTCGCCGAGGTCGGCCGGTTCGATTCGCCGGTGCAGAACACGCGCCGCTTCGTTGCATCGCGCACGACGATCGAAGGCGTGAGCGTCGATGCCGGCGCGGCCATCCTGGTCGTGCTGGCAGCGGCGAACCGCGATCCCGCCGTGCATCGCGAGCCGAACCGGCTACTGCCGGGCCGCGCGCCGGGGCCGAATTTCGGTTTCGGCTCGGGGCCGCACGGCTGCCCGGGCGAGCGGATCGCGCGGGCGGTGACGGCGGGGGCGTTCGGGGCGTGGTTGCGCGCGGGCGGGGACGCGCCGCGCGGCAGGTTGATGTGGGACTACCGGACGTCGACCAACGTCAGGATGCCGAAATTCGGCGCGGCGACGTAAGCGGTAAAGCGGTAAAGCGGGGACCAACGGGGTTCAGCGGCAACCTTGCTTCTCGGCCCATTGCTCCTGGGCGGCGACGCGCCGCTGCACGCGTTCGACGAGACCGGTCGAGAAGGTCCGCATGCTGAGGCCGCGGCGCTTCGCGAGGATGGTTTGCGCGATGTCGGTTTGCGGGTTCGGCTGGCATGCCCAGTACAGCGTCATCAGCCAGCCGATGCCCGTCCACGCGAACAGGGCGTTGAACATCGCGATCGTCAGCTTGTCGTGCCGGCCGCGCCTGTCGGCGACGACGGCCGGAAGAAAATAGAGCGCGATCGCTGCGACCGAACCGGCCACCTGAATCAGAACTGCGTGTTGCATGTTGCTGCTCCATCCGAACTGCAATGAGACCGATTGTCGCGCTTTTTCCGTTTGCGTGCTGGCAATTGATTGTTGCACTTTTAATGACGATCAGCGCGTGGCGACGTCCTCAGGCTGCTCATCGTTGCTCAGCGCGAAACCTTCGTCGAGCCAGCCGGTGATGCCGCCGATCATCAGCTTCACCGGGCGGCCGAGGCGCGCCAGCCGGATCGCCGCGCGCACGGCGCCATTGCAGTGCGGGCCCGCGCAGTAGACGACGAACAGCGTGTCGGCCGGATGCCCGGCGAGCTTGCCGGCGACGATCTTGCGGTGCGGCAGGTTGCGCGCGCCGGGCACGTGGCCGGCGGCAAATTGCTCCGGACTCCGGACGTCGAGCAGCACGAAATCGGGCGCGCCGGACGCGAGGGCGTCGTGCGTGTCCCAGCAATCGGTCTCGAACCGCAGCGACGCTTCGAAGTGCGCGACGGCGGTGGCGCTGTCGGCGGCGGGGACGTCGGTGACGTATGACATGAAAGGCGCTCCTGAAGGGCGGCGCGGCATGCGCCGGAACGAGGGGCAGTATCGCGGTTCGGCGGCTTTTCCGGCAGTGGCGCGATCGACAAGTTCCGGTAACATCGCGCCATGCACAATCATCTCGTCGTCGCGCTCGCCTACGATCGCCTCTGCACCTTCGAATTCGGCTGCGTGGTCGAACTGTTCGCGCTCGAGCGCCCGGAACTCGGCGTCGACTGGTATCGCTTCGCCGTCTGCGCGAGCGAGCCGGGGCCGGTGCGCGCGGCGGGCGGGATCACGGTCGCCGCGCCGTACCGGCTCGCGACCCTCGATCGCGCGGACACCATCGTGATCCCCGGCTGGCGCGATCCGGACGAGTTGCCGCCGGAACCGCTGCTGAAGAAGCTGCGTGCCGCGCATCGCCGCGGCGCGCGGCTCTGCTCGATCTGCTCGGGCGTATTCGTGCTCGCGGCGGCCGGCGTGCTCGACGGGCTGACCGTCACGACGCACTGGCGTTACGCGGAGCGCCTGCAGGCGCGCTATCCGGCACTGCGCGTGAATCCCGACGCGCTGTACGTCGACGAAGGGCAGATCGTCACGTCGGCCGGCTCGGCGGCGGGGCTCGACATGCTGCTGCATCTGGTGCGCCGCGATCACGGCGGCGCGATCGCGAACCGCGTCGCGCAGCGCCTCGTGCTGCCGCCGCATCGCGACGGCGGCCAGGCGCAGTTCGTGCCGCGCCCGGTCGCGCCGGGCGGCGGCGACCGGCTCGCGAAGCTGATCGACTGGATGCGCGCGCACGCGGCCGAGCCGCACACGCTCGCGTCGCTCGCCGCGCAGGCCGCGATGAGCACGCGCACGCTGCAGCGGCAGTTCGCGGATGCTGCGGGGATGTCGCCGCTCGCATGGCTGATCCGCGAGCGTGTGAATGTCGCGAAGGACATGCTCGAAACGCATCCCGCGCTGTCGCTCGCGCAGATTGCCGCGCGTTCGGGGTTCGGTTCCGAGGAGTCGTTGCGCCGGCATTTCCGGCGCGTCGCGAAGACGAGCCCGGCCGCTTACCGGCGCGGGATGGATCGCGGCGCGAGGCCCACGGACGCGTGAGCGTCGCGCCTTCCTCTGCCACCGCGGCGCCCGGCCGCCGATCACTTTGGCCACTTGCGCGAAGCGCTGCCGCGTCTCGCGTGGGTGCGCGACGTGTACGGCCACGTGCGCATCACCGATTCGACGTTCCTCTACATGCGCGGCATTCCGTTCTTCTCTTCGTTCCTCGAGAACAGTCTCGAGATACTGAAGGCCACGCTGCCGGCCGACGCGACCGCGCCGTGGTATGGCGAACTGAAGGGCAAGCTCGACGAAGAAGGCGAAACGCAGCTGGCCGCGTGGGTCGGCCGGTTGCCGGCGTAACCGGCGTAACCGGCGAATCCTGACGACACCGCAGGCGGGCCGCCCGGCGCAGCATCGCGCGGCGGGGCTGCGCGACGCATTCCCGCCGGCCGTCCGAGCGGGCGCGCAAGGCGGGGCGTCGACGGGGCCGAAAAGGCCCCGAAAACCGCCGCCGAAAGGGCCCCGGGGCCGGGGCCATCGGCGTATCATCCGGGTTTTCGTCAGCCCTATCCAGGCGTCCCCACCATGACCTCCGTCGACACTACCCCCGTCCTCGACCATGACAAGCTCGTTACCTTCGTCGAGCGCAAGTGGAACGATGAAATCCTCCACGCACTGACCGACTACATCGCGATCCCCGCGAAGAGTCCCGCATTCGACCCCGACTGGGCGAAACGCGGATATCTCGAACGGGTCGTCACCGATGCCGCGCAGTGGGCCGAACGCCAGCCGGTGAAAGGCCTGAAGCTCGAGATCGTGCGCTTGCCCGGCCGCACGCCGGTGATCTTTTTCGAAACCCCCGCCACGCGCTCGGGCAGCACCGACACGATCCTGCTGTACGGCCACCTCGACAAGCAGCCCGAATTCGACGGCTGGCGCGCGGACCTCGGCCCGTGGACGCCGAAGTTCGAGAACGGCAAGCTGTACGGCCGCGGCGGCGCGGACGACGGCTACGCGATCTACGCGAGCCTCGCGGCGCTCGGCGCGCTCGACGAGCAGGGCGTCGAACGGCCGCGCTGCGTCGGCCTGATCGAGACCTGCGAGGAATCGGGCAGCTACGACCTGCTGCCGTACGTCGACGCGCTGCGCGACCGGCTCGGCCAGGTGTCGCTCGTCGTGTGCCTCGATTCGGGCGCCGGCAACTACGACCAGATGTGGCTCACCACGTCGCTGCGCGGGCTGGTGTCCGGCGACCTGCAGGTCGAGGTGCTCGAGGAAGGCCTGCATTCGGGCGTCTACGGCGGCATCGCGCCGTCGAGCTTCCGCGTGATGCGCCAGCTGTTCGAGCGCCTGGAAGATGCGAAGAACGGCAACCTGCTGCCCGGCATGTTCCATTGCGAGATTCCCGACAGCCGCGTGCGCGAAGCCGATGCGGCCGCCGCGATTCTCGGCGACACCGTGTGGAAGGGGCTGCCGTGGGCGTGCGGAATGGACGGCAAGCCGGTGCTGCCGACCACGACCGATCCGCGCGAGGCGCTGCTGAATTCGACGTGGCGTCCGTCGCTGTCGGTGACGGGTGCGGCCGGTTTGCCGGCGCTCGCCGACGCGGGCAACGTGCTGCGTCCGCGCACCGCGTTCAAGCTGTCGCTGCGCCTGCCGCCGCTCGTCGACGCCGCGCAGGCCGTGCAGCAGTTGAAGGAACTGCTCGAACTCGACCCGCCGTACAACGCGAAGGTCACATTCAAGCCGGACGCGGGCGCCGCGACCGGCTGGAGCGCGCCGGATCTCGCGCCGTGGCTCGCGGCGTCGCTCGACGCCGCATCTCGCCGCCACTTCGGCGCCGACTGCGCGTACATGGGCCTCGGCGGCACGATCCCGCTGATGAACGTGCTGCAGGCCGGCTTCCCGTCCGCGCAGTTCATGGTGTGCGGCGTGCTCGGGCCGAAGTCGAACGCGCACGGCCCGAACGAGTTCCTGCACGTGCCGTACGCGAAGAAGCTGACCGCGGCGGTGGCGGACGTGATCGCGTCCGCGCGCTGAGCGTTCCCGCTGCCTGCCTGACCCGACCGGATCCAACCCGACCTGACGGAGCCTTGCCGATGACCGCGCTGCCGACCCCCGATACCGAAGCGCCGCGCATGCGCGCCGAACCGCTGCATGCATTCGTCGCGGCACTCTGGGAGCGGGCCGGCAGCAGCGAGCGCGAGGCACGGCTCGTCGCCGATCACCTGGTCGGCGCGAATCTGGCGGGTCACGATTCGCACGGGATCGGGATGATCCCGAACTACGTCGCATCGTGGCGGGAAGGGCAGCTGCAGTTGAACGGGCACGCGTCGATCGTCCGCGACGGCGGCGCGGTGCTGACGGTCGACGGCGGGCGCGGCTTCGGCCAGGTGATCGCGTTCGAGGCGATGGTCGAAGGGATCGAGCGCGCGCGGCGCATGGGGATCTGCGCGATCGGGCTGCGCGACGTCCATCACCTCGGTCGCATCGGGCACTGGGCCGAGCAATGCGCGCGCGCGGGGCTCGTGTCGTTCCATTTCGTCAACGTGCCGGGCGACCTGCTCGTCGCGCCGCTGCACGGCACCGATCCGCGCTTCGGCACGAATCCGTTCTGTGCCGCGTATCCGCGCGCGGGCCGGCCGCCGCTGCTGCTCGATTTCGCGACGAGCGCGATCGCGTATGGCAAGACGCGGGTTGCGTACAACCAGGGCAAGCGCGTGCCGGCCGGGTCGCTGATCGACCATCGCGGCCAGCCGACCGACGATCCGGCCGTCATGCACGCGCAGCCGTTCGGCTCGCTGCTGCCGTTCGGGCTGCACAAGGGCTATGCGCTGGCCGCGATGTGCGAGATCTTCGGCGGCGCGCTGGTCGGCGGGCATACGACCTACGGCGACACGCTGCAGAAGACGAGCGCGATCGTGAACGGCATGCTGTCGGTGCTGATCGACCCGAACGCGTTCGAGGCGGCCGACGCGCAGCGCGAGGCCGATGCGTTCGTCGCGTGGGCGAAGGCGTCGCCACAGGCAGGCGATGCGCCGGTGCGGATGCCCGGCGAGCCGGAGGAGGCGAGCCGCGCGGCGCGCGGCGCGCACGGCATTCCGGTCGATCGTGCGACGTGGCGGCAGATCCGCGATAGCGCGGCGGCCTTCGGTTTCGACGATGCGGAGCTCGACGTGTGGACGCGGCGCTGCACGGAGCCCGCATGAGCTGGCAAGCGGAGAAGGCGCACGGCGAGGAGATCGCGTACCAGCTCGCGCCGCTCGGCAAGGTGGAGGTCGCGCGGTTCTTCAGCGGCGCCGCGATGCGGCTCGACGGCGTGATGTTCGGCTTCATGTCGCGCGGATCGCTGTTCCTGCGCGTCGACGACGTGAACCGTCCGGCGTTCGTTGCGGCGGGGATGGGGCCGTTCTCGTACGAGCGGCCCACGCGCACCGTCGCGCTCGAGGGCTATTACGAAACGCCGGCCGACGTGCTCGAAGATGCCGGCGCGCTGTTCGACTGGTGTCGCGGCGCGTATCGCGCGGCGCTGCTGGCGGGGGCGCCGAAGCGCAAGGCACGGTCGAAGTCGCAGCCGGCGCCGAAACCGGCGGCGACGCGCAAGCGCACGTAGCGTCGGCCGTACGACGGCGCTGTTCCTTTCCTGTCCTTTCTTTCGATCGACGGCGGGGGCGCGCAAGCGCCGGGCTTGACGCACCGCAGGTTCCGCCCGCTTCACAACGGCAGCCCCGGTGTTTATGATCTGCGCGATTGCGTCCGTGCCCGGCGCAACCCGAGCCGGTGGCACCATCGGCCTCGCGAACGGCGCATCGAAAGCCGCGCGAATGCTTCCCCCACCCATCGTTCCAGACGGAGATAGCCGATGCTCGTCCTGATTCTCGGTTTAGCGATCTTCCTCGGTGTGCATTCGATCCGGCTCGTCGCGGACGGCTGGCGGTCAGCGACCATCGAGCGGATCGGCGAGAAACGCTGGAAGGGCCCCTATGCGCTCGCGTCGATCGTCGGCTTCGTGCTGATCATCTGGGGTTACGGGATCGCGCGCCAGGGCGTGACGCTGCTGTGGGTGTCGCCCGTCGGCGTTCGCCACCTCACCGGGATGCTGACCGCGATCGCGTTCGTGCTGATCGCCGCGTCGTACGTGCCGCGCAACCGCATCAAGACGCTCGTCGGCCATCCGATGGTGGCCGGCGTGATGGTCTGGGCGATCGCGCATCTGCTCGCGAACGGCACGCTGCATGCGGTCGTGCTGTTCGGCGCATTTTTCGTGTGGTCGCTGGTCGATTTCGTCGTGTGGCGCGCGCGCGATCGCCGCGACGGCGTCCGCTATCCGGCCGGCAGGCTGTCCGGCGATGCCGTGACGATCGTGGCCGGGCTCGTCGCATGGGCGGTGTTCGCGCTGTTCCTGCACGGGCCGCTGATCGGCGTGCGGCCGTTCGGTTGAACGGGCACGCGCGCAAGGATTGACGAGCGGGGCGCTCGGGCCGCCCCCACGCGCACGCGTCAGATCGGCTTGACGAACAGCCCGACGGTCAGCGCGGCGCCGATGCAGACGATCGCGATCCGCAGCACGCGCTCGTTCACGCGGTGCAGCGCCCATGCGCCGAGCAGGCCGCCGACGATCGCGCCGCCGCCGAGCGCGACCGCCGCCTGCCAGTGCAGTTGCGGCGAGGTCAGGAACAGCACGACCGCCGACGCGTTCATCACGCCCGCGAGCGCGTTCTTGGTCGACATCGCGTGACGCGGCGACAGGCCGGCCATCGTCAGCGCGGCCATCATCAGGAACCCGATGCCGCCGCCAAAGTAGCCGCCGTAGATCGCGATCAGGAACTGCGAGATCGCGGCCGTGACGGGGCCGAGATGCTGCGTGCCCGCGCCGGGCTTGCGGAAGAAGCTGCCCCACGCGAACACGACCGTCGCGAACAGCACGAGCCACGGCACCAGGTGCGAGAAGATCGACGACGGGGTTTTCAGCAGCAGCAGCCCGCCGAGCGCGCCGCCGACCACGCTGATCGCGAACAGCGCGCGAAACGGCAGCTTGCCGGCGCCGCACACCATGCGCCGGCTTGCCCAGCCGGTCGTGACCTGGCCGGGGAACAGCGCGACCGTCGACGTGATGTTCGCCGCGAGCGGCGACATGCCCGACAGGATCAGCGCGGGCAGCGTGACGAACGAGCCGCCGCCCGCGAGGGCGTTCTGCAGGCCGGCCCACAGGCCGGCGACGATGAGGAGAGCGAGCATCCGTGCGGGAGCGCAGAGGTGGTGGGGCGCTTGCCCGAGACGGGCACGCGCGGCGGTGGCCCGATGGTAATGCAGGATCGCGGCGGCGCAAAGCGGAGCAAGCGCGCGGCGGGGCGGGCGCGCAGCGGGGCCGGCCGGACGGCGTGCGGCGTTGCGCGAGGCGTCACGCGTTCGCGGCATCGCTTCATCGCTTCATCGCGTGTACGGTCGGCGTCGCATCACGCATTCCGCTGCGTCGCACCCTCCGCTGCTGGCGCATCGCCTTCGACATCCGGGTAGACGATCGTGCCGTCGTCACGGATCACCGCGCCGGCCGTGAGACGCGCGGGCTCCACGCGGTTGTTGCCCATGAGATGCAGCACCGTTTCGCCGCGCGCGATCAGGTAGTCGGACACGATGCGCCGGTGACAGCGCCACCACACGGCTTCCGAACACATGATCGCGCAGCGCTGCTCGTGACCTTGCGCGATCAGCTGGTCGAGGCCGGTTCGGAACTCGGGCGACAGCGCGTAGTCGGCGTAGCGATGGAAGCTGCGGTTCGTCCAGAAGTCGTTGACCTCGTCGGGCACGCCGCGCGACTTGCCGCGCAGGCCGCCGAGTTCCGCGATGTGCTCGTACGCGATATCGACGGCGGCCAGTGCAGCGGGGAGCGTTGCCTCGTTGAACTGCGGATTCGTGCGCGAGCGCGTCATCTTGCGGATATCGGCGAGCAGGGCGACGTCGACCGCGGCGAGCATCCCGACGAATTCGTCGAGCGTGCGGTTCGAATGGCCGATCGTGTAGAACGGGGGCGTCACGTGTCGTCCTTGCCGGCAATGCGTTCGAGCACGCGGCCGCGATGCGCGGCGATATGGTCGGTGCGGTCGCTCTTGATCTCGTATTGGGGATCGTCGGGCGACGCGCGATGGCGATGACCCTTGTAGTCGAAGTCCTGCGTGTGGATCGCGATGATCGTGCCGGTGACGTAACCGGCTTCGGAATTCCAGCGGACGTGGTCGCCCAACCTGAATGGCGTCGTCATGCGGGGAGCCTCCTTGCGTCGATGCAGTGTCGTCTGTCGCTGCCGTGCTCATTATCGGCGCGGGCCGCGCACGGAAAAAGAGTCAGACGGCGGAATACTGTTGTGCCGTGGGCGCAAGCGTCGTGCCGGTAGCCGGGGCGCTTTCATTTGCCCGACGAGCGGTGGTTTCCATGCTTTCGCTTGCCTCCGTGAAATTGCCATGCTAATTTTTCATGAAATTTACCGATGTAAATTTCACGGGAGTCCGCATGTTCGTGCAGTCCGACCGTCACGTCGCAAGCTACTACGCCGGCACTTACCCGGCGCCGATCCCGCAGCGTCCCGAACTGGACGAACGTATCGACGCCGACGTGCTGGTTGTCGGCGCGGGCTTCAGCGGGCTGCACACGGCATTGCGTCTCGCGCTCGCGGGCAAGCGTGTGGTCGTGCTCGAAGCGAGCCGCGTCGCATGGGCCGCGTCGGGCCGCAACGGCGGGCAGGCGCTGCTCGGCTGGTCGTGCGACATGCAGCCGCTCGAGGATTCGCTCGGCCGCGACGGCGCGCGCATGCTGTGGGACAGCATGCGCTGGGCCGCGGCCGAAGTCCGCGCGCTGCCCGCGCGTCACGGCTTCGACATCGACTACCGTCCAGGCAGCCTGTGGGCCGCGGTGCGCCCGCGCCGCGTCGCGATGCTCGCGCAGGCCCGCGACGAAGCAGCCGAGCTGTGGGGCTACGACCGGTTGCGCGTGATCGGGCCGGACGAGCTGCCCGAATGGATCGGCAGCGCGCGTTATCGCGCGGCGCTTCACGATCCCGAGGCCGGGCACCTGAATCCGCTGAAGCTCGCGCTCGGTCTCGCGCAGACGATCGAACGGGCCGGCGGCCGCATCTTCGAACAGAGCCGCGTGCTCGACTGGCGCGAGACGGCCGGCGGCCATGTCGCCCGCACCGCGCGCGGCGAAGTGCGCGCCGACGTGCTCGTGCTCGCGTGCAACGCGTACGTCGACCGGCTCGATCCCGAGCTGTCGCGCCGGTTGCTGCCGGTCGGCACCTATCAGGTCGCGACCGCGCCGCTCGCGCCGGACGTCGCACGTTCGCTGTTGCCGCACAACAGTTGCGTGATCGACAACCAGTTCGTGCCCGACTACTTCCGCCTGAGCCCCGACAACCGCCTGCTGTTCGGCGGCGGCTGCACGTATCTCGGCGGGATTCCGGCCGACATCGCGGCCGCGACGCGCCCGCATCTCGAACGCGTGTTCCCGCAACTGGGCGGTGTCGCGCTCGACTACGTGTGGGGCGGCCACATCGACATCAGCATGCGACGCACGCCGGACATCGGCCGCCGCGGTCAGCGTTTCTGGCTGCAGGGCTTTTCGGGGCACGGCGTGCTGCCGACACTCGCCGGCGCGCGCGCGGTCGCCGATGCCGTGCTCGGCGACGATCGCCTGCTCGCGCAGTACCAGCGCATCCGCAACCCGCGCTTTCCCGGCGGCGACCGTCTCGCCGCGCCGCTGGAAGCGCTCGGCAAGGCCTGGTACCGTTTGCGCGATACCGTCTGACGCACCGGAATTCAACATGAACGAACAGGAAGAGATAGAAAGTCTGGCGATCCTGATCCGCGACCTGCGCAAGCATCGCAAGGTCACGCTCAACGATCTCGCGGAACGGATCGGCCGCTCGGTCGGCTTTCTGTCGCAGGTCGAGCGCGGGCTGTCGCGCCCGACGGTTGCCGATCTCACCGCGATCGGCGAGGCGCTCGGCGTACCGACCACGTATTTCTACAGCCTGAGCAAGCCGCGCAGCGTGCCGTGGGTCACGCGTCCCGACGAGCGGCGCACCGTGTATTACGCGGCCGGCATTACCGACATCCTCGTGTCGCCGAACATGCGTTCGCGCTTCTCGATCCTCGAAAGCCATCTCGCGCCCGGCGCGAACAGCGGCGAGCGATCCGTCGACGACAGCGACGAGCAGGGCGGCTTCGTGCTCGAAGGCGAGCTGACGATCTGGATCGACGGCGACGACACGCCTGTCACGCTCGGACCGAACGATGCATTCCAGCTTCCTGCGCACCAGCGGTTTCGTTACGCGAACCTGGGCGACGTGCCGACGCGCGTGATCTGGGTGTTCACCTGAGTGGCCGGCGGGGCGGCCTGACGGGCTGCCTGGCCGGAGTGCTGGTTTGCAGTACTGATCGGCATCGGCATGTGACGTGCCGCATGCCGATGAATCGGGTTCGCCGCGTCGCGGCGCCGCCCTACAAGACATGGAAAGGATGAGACATGGCTGACGTCGTTCCCGTGCTGGTCGATGAGGTTCGCGCATTCCGGCAGGCGCATCCCGAGATCCGTTATGTCGACCTGATCTGTCTCGACCTGCCCGGACACTTCTATGGCAAGCGCTATCCGATCGACGCGCTCGAGAAGGTTGCGTCGGGCGCGCTGCTGAAATTGCCGCAGAACTGCGTGCTGCTCGGCACGCAGGGCGGCCTCTACCAGATCGGCGATTACTGCTTCAACGACGGCGACCCCGACGCGCCGCGCCGCCTGATTCCCGGCACGCTGAAGCCGGTGCGCTGGGAGCGGCAGCCGCTCGCGCAGATGCTGATCAGTTCCGACGGCACCGATGCGCCGATCGAGTTCGAGCCGCGCGAAGTGCTGGCGCGCGTGCTGCGTCGGTTCGCGGCGCGCGGGATCCGGCCGGTCGTCGCGTTCGAGCTGGAGTTCTACCTGTTCGCCGCGCAACTCGAGGACGGGATGCCGCAGTATCCGCGCGATCGCCTGAGCGATGACCGCGACGATCAGCCGAACATGCACATCGAGCGCCTGTCGCGGTTTTCCGACGTGCTGCACGAGATGGTCGAGGCCGCGTGCGAGCAGGGTGTCGATGCGACGGTGATCACGGCCGAGCTCGGGCCTGGCCAGTTCGAGATCAACTTCGGCCATACCGACGATGCGTTGCGCGCGGCCGACTGGTCGGCGCTGTTCTGCCGCAGCACGCGCGGCGTCGCGTTGCAGCACGGCTATCGCGCGAGCTTCATGGGCAAGCCGTACCTGCACGCGCCGGGCAGCGGGATGCACGTGCACGTGAGCCTGTACGACGACGCGGGCCGCAACCTGCTCGCGGCGGACGCGCAGCGGCCGCTGCGGCATGCGGTGGCCGGCTGCCTCGCGCTGCTGCCGCACGGCATGCCGGTGTTCGCGCCGAATCACAATGCGTTCCGTCGCTACGGGTCGATGGTGAACGCGGCGAGCCGTGCAAGCTGGGGTTTCGAGGATCGCGACGCATGCATCCGGATTCCGGAATCGGATGCGCGCAATCTGCGGATCGAACATCGGCTCGCGAGTGCGGACGCGAATCCGTACCTCGTGCTCGCGGCGATTCTTGCCGGGATGGAGCACGGGCTCGATGCGCGGCGCGAGCCGATCGCCCCGCTCAACGACGATCGCGGCAGCGGGATCGATTTTCCGAAGGAGATGCTGTCGGCCGTCGCGGCGATGCAGGATCACGCGGCCGTGCGCGATGGCCTCGGCAGCGAGTTCGTGATGGTGTATTGCGAGAACAAGCGGCAGGAGGAGCTCGATTTCCGCAACGAGATCGGGGCGCGGGAGTATCGGTGGTTTTTGTGACGGGCTAGCGTCCTTTGAACTTGACAAGCCCCAGCGTTGAAATGTCGAAATAGGCCTTCAACGCAGCGGCGAGCGCGAGGCGTTGCTGCAACGGTGTCGCGTTGCGCTCGAAGGCGTGCGACGCGCCTTGCTGCAATGCTTGGCGCTCGATCCCCGCCCGGGATAGGCCGAAGGCCAGGAATGGTTCGACGAAGCCAGCCGGATCATCGTCGAGACCGAGCATTGCGCTGACTTCGGATAGTGTAATCGGGCTGCTTTCGCGCTTTTCGTTGTCCGGCCCCACCGACGCGCGGATAAACTCGACCAATTTGGCATTCAATGTATTTCCCGTGTCGACGAATTCCGGGTCGCTGTGAAACGTGACGTCCAGATGGTCGGTGAAGCAGTAGTGATGCTTCAAGTCCTTGACCGGCTTGTGCGGCGGGATCGAGATCAGGCCATCGAAAGCCGGCAACTTGAAGCGTCTGCGTCCGCGGGGATAGGTGATCTCGACTTCGGTAGACGAGAAGTGGGGCGGCGCATGACGGCGGCGGGGCGAGTCTACCCACGGGCATTCTGTCGGCGCGACGACAGGCTCATGCAGGTCCAGTGCCAGACGCGTGTGAAACATCGGTGCCACGTACGCGACGCGGGTTGGGTTTTGTTTCCACAGGGTGTGCAACACGTTGTGCTGCCATTTCGTCGGATCCTTTTTGTCGGCCGGATCGCTCGGCGGTCTCAGGGCGAAGGTATGGAACGGCTTTTTGGGCCAATGCTTCGTCGTGCAGAATTTGATCCGTTGCTCGTAGAGCGGCCCCCTGGTCAGAAAGTCGCTCGTCTTGAACTGGCAATAGAAGGAAGTGAGGCCGACGATTTCCGCGTCGTAGCCCAGGAGTTTCTCCTTTCCCGGCGAGATCTTCAGCATCTTGTACGTATTGCCGGACGCGTAGAACTCGTGGACGAGCAGACGCTGGACGTAAAGCTCCAGGTCGCTTTCAATGAAATCGCTTTTCATCGCGTGGTCTCGAATCGATCGTTATTTTTATGACTGGTGCGGCACTCCCGAACCGGCGAGTGCCGCGTCGCGTGCACGGGCGGCGTGCTATTCGCCGAGCTTCGCGGTCACGCACCCCGTACTCGAGCACTCACGCTCGCGTTCGCGCAGGAACGACAGGCGCGACTGCGTCGCATCGATCGCGCACTGGAGGTTCACGAGGTAGCCGTCGTCGCGCGTTTCGCTGCAGCGGTCGTCGCGCTGCTTCATCCACGCGAGCTGGCCCGTCTTCAGCTTCGCCTGCTGATCGCCGCTCAGCTGCTTGCGCACGCGGCCGTACTGGTCGTTCAGTTCGCGGTCGAGCTGCGAGAACTCGTTGCTGCTGCAGTACACCTGATCGAACGCGCTGCGTGGCTTCCCGCAGCCGGCCGCCTGCGCGGCGAACGGCACGGCAAGCGCGAGCAGTGCGCAGGATACGAGCAGATTCTTCTTCTTCATCGTGGTGCTCCTCACTGGGTGAAAACCGTTGAAACCGACCGGCGCCGGCTTTACCGGGCCGCCGTACACGCGTCGATCCCGCCCGCGATCGCGGCGGCGAGACGCTCGATCGTCTCGCGCTGCGCGAGCCGTTTTTCCTCGTCGGGATTGACGATGACACCGGCTTCGACCAGCACGGCCGGAATCGGCGCGGTGCGCAGCACGACGAGATCGTCGAAGCGGTGGATGCCGAGGTGCGGATCGACCAGCGGACGATTCTCGCCCTTGATCGGCTGCGCGTGATACAACGACGGCCGTTCGCCGGCCGCGACCAGCCGCTCGGCGATCGACTTCGCGCAACGCAGGCTTTCCGCGTAGTGCGGATTGCGCTCCGACACGAACACGGCGAAGCCGCGGAATTCGCGTTGCCGGCCCGCATCGATGAATTGTTGCTGCATCGAATCGTGATGGATCGACACGAACAGGTTCGCGTCGGGTGCTTGCGTCGAGCGCTGGTCGAGCGCGATCTCGCGGCCGTCCGCCGACGTGCGCAGCACGCGATCGCCGTGCGCGGCGAGCTTTTCGGAAACGGCGGCGGACAGGTCGAGGTTGTACCGGTATTCGACGCGGCCGCTCGCGCCGGTGGCACCCGGATGGGCGGGCGTATGGCCCGTGTCGACGACGATGTAGCGGCCGGAGGCGGGCGGCGCGCCCGGGCTTGCGGCATCGGCCGCATGCAGCGCCGGCGGCGCGCCCAGCAGCGGGGCGCACGCGAGCAGGCGCGCGGCGGCGCGCGCGAACGGGCGAAGGCGTCGAACGGTTCGGTGTGTCATTGTTGTTGTCGAGGAGGGCATGCGGCGCCGCGCATGGCGCGATACCGCCGGCCTGCTCAAGGCAGTCGGAATGTCGCGCGATTATAGCGGTTGCCGGCGGCGCCGCAATGACGGAATGCGCGCCGCCGCGCACGCCGGAAAACGGTGCTCAGGCGAGCACGCGCCGGGCCGCGAGCATGCCCCAGTACGACGCTTCCTCGAACAGCGACAGCCCGGACAGGTCCGCATGCGCGAACACGACGGGGCCGTCGGCGTCGCGCAGCGCGAGCAGCCCCGGCCGGCTCAGGAAGCCGACATCGGGCGTTGCCATCGCGTGGCCGCGCACGGTGATCTCGAGCGCGGCCGCGTGCTTCCACAGGTCGCGTCCGTACACGGCCCGCAGGTCGATCGCCGCCTGCTCGCGCAGCGCGTCGGGCTCCGCCTGCGCGAGCCAGCGGCGCGTGTCGTCGGGCGTGCGCGTGCTCAATGCCTGATAGGCGGAGAAGACGGAGCGCGTCGGCGGCGACATCCGGATCAGCTGGTGCGTCGACACGACATAGCCGAGCCCCGCGCCGTCGTAGACGACGTTGTCCCACGCGAGCGGCACGCCGGCTGCTTCGGCCGGCATGCCGTCGAGCAGGAAATTGGACACGAGCCACGGCGCGCGCGGCGGCAGGTCGCGCGCGGGATCGAAGCCGTACGCGTGCAGTTGCGCAAACACGCGCGCCGCGACGAACAGCGGCATCGCGCTGACGACGCGCCGCGCCTTCAGCATGAACGTCGCCAGCGTGCCGTCGTCGGCGATGCGTGCGCACAGCACCTCGACGCCGTCCGCGCGCTCGGTTGCCCGAACGGCGAAGCCGTCTCGCGACCAGGCATTCGATCCGGTGCGCGCGTTGATCGAATCGGTCAGCTTCGTCACCATCGTGTGCAGCCCGTCGGGCCAGGTCAGCACCGCGCCGTCGCTCGCGTTGCGCGCATGGCCGCCGCGCGACGAGAAGTAGTGCAGCCCGGCCCAGGCGGACACGTGCTCGTAGCCCGCGCCGTAATCGTCGCGGCAGCAGTAGTTCAGATACCAGTGCAGCGCGGCGGCGGTGTAGCCCTCGTCGAGCAGCCACTGTTTGAACGAACGCCGGTCGAGCGCGCGCCAGCGCGGGTCGCGCGACGATTCCGCGAGCGGGATGCAGAACACCTTGCGGCCGTCCGCGCCGCGCGCGGTGCGCAGGCCGTCCGTGTATGCGAAGAAGCGCGTTTGCTGCGCGAGCGCGTCCGCGTCGAGGCCGGCGGTCGGCACGATGCCGTCCTGCCACTGCCCGCCGATGAACAGGCGTTCGTCGGGCGCATGCACGAGCACGCGCTCGTCATACACCGGTTGCGCGGAGAACGGCGCGGATTCGATCACGCCGAGATCGGCGAGCATGTCGCGCAGATGCGCGGATTCGAGCGAAGGCAGCGGCAAATAGTGCGCGCCCTTCGGATAGCCGAGCTCGCCGAAGCGGCCGCCGGCCGCATTGCCGCCGAATTCGGGGCCGGCGAGCACGACGAAGCGCGTGTGACCGGCGCGCGCGAGCTGCCATGCGCACGACAGCCCGGCCGCGCCGGCGCCGAGGATCGCGACGTCGATCTCGATCGTGCCGGACGGCGGCGGCAGCGCGGCGTGGTCGCGCAGCGCATGGCCTTCGCGCATGCCGGGGTAGCCGATGCGCGGCGTCGTCTCGATCCAGCCGGTGCGGCCGCATGCGGCGAGCGACGCAGCGGCGGATGCGACGAGAAACGTGCGGCGATCCATCAGCGCAGCACGTGCTTCCAGTCGTCGTCGAAGCGGCGCACGAGCGGCTGGTCGTTGAGTTCGTTGGGCGACATCGGCAGCGCCGGCATGTCGGCCGGGAAATGGAACATCTCGACGGCCGTCTGCGCGTCGAGCCAGCGCGTCGGCACCGAGTAATGCGTCGGCACGGTGAAGTCGCGGCGCTTGCCGGCGATCACGAAACCCCAGTCGCCGAACGACGGCACGTAGCAGTGGTACGGCCAGGTGTTGAGCCCGGCCTCGTGCAGCGTCGCGATGATCGTCCAGTACGCATGCGGCGCGAAATACGGCGACGTCGACTGGATCACCGCATAGCCGTTCTCCGACAGGTGGCGCGCGAGCAGCCGGAACACCGGCACCGAATACAGCCGGCCGAGCCCGAAGTTGGTCGGATCGGGGAAGTCGACGACGATCGCGTCGTACACGTCGGCGTTCGATTCGAGCCAGCGCACCGCGTCGTCGTTGATCACGTGCACGCGCGGATCCTTCAGCGAGCCCTGGTTCAGCTTCACGAGCGGCGCGGAGGTCGAGAACAGCTTCGTCATCGCGGGATCGAGATCGACGAGCGTGATCTGTTCGAGGTTGCGGTGCTTGAGCAGCTCACGCACTGCGAGGCCGTCACCGCCGCCGAGCACGAGCACGCGTTTCGCCCACGGCAGCGCCTCGATCGTCGGATGGATCAGCGCCTCGTGATAACGATGCTCGTCGCGCGACGAGAACTGCAGGTTGCCGTTCAGGTACAGCCGCATGTCGTCGTGCCACTGCGTGAGCACGATGCGCTGATACGGCGTCGTTTGCGAATAGATCGTCTCGTCGCCGTACACGCCGTGTTCGGCCCAGTGCGTGATGCGGTCCGACAGCGCGAAGCCGGCGACGAGCAGCCCGATCACGAGCGACGCGCGCATCAGCTTGCCGCGCACGTTGCGGATCTCGTCGCGGAACAGGTGCGTGGTCCACAGCGCGACGAACGCGTTCAGCAGCCCGAACAGGAAGCTCGTGCGCAACAGGCCGAGACGCGGCGCGAGCACGAGCGGGAAGATCAGCGACACGGCGAGCGAGCCGAGATAGTCGAACGTCAGCACCTCGCTGACGGTATGGCGGAACGCCTGGCGGCGCTGCTGGAACGCGCGCATCACGAGCGGGATCTCCATCCCGATCAGCAGGCCGAGCGCGAGCACGAGCGCGTAGAGCGCCGCGCGGAACGGCGCGGCCAGCCACGCGAACACCGCGAACAGCAGCGCGGCCGACACGCCGCCGAGCAGGCCGACGAGCAACTCGATGTCGACGAAGCGATCGAGCACGTCGTCGTCCTCGACGAACTTCGCGAGCCATGAGCCGATCCCCATCGCGAACAGGTAGCAGCCGATCACCGACGAGAACTGCAGGATCGAATCGCCGAGCAGGTAGCTCGACAATGCGCTGCTGATCAGTTCGTAGCCGAGCCCGCACGACGCGAGCACGAGAATCGACAGGACGAGCGCGCGCTTATGCAGCATGGCGCGTCCGTTGTGCAGTGTTCGTCAATGTGGATATACTGGCGCGGATTTTCGTGGGGCGGCCATCCGTGGGGCGGCCATCCGTGGGGCGGCCATCCGTGGGGCGGCCATCCGTGGGGCGGCGACGCGCCACGGGCCGGCCGGAGAGGGGGCGGCGAACCGAGCACAAGATCCGAGGAAAAGAATGAATAGTGCCTATCTTTATGCGGTTCATTTACTGTCGGCGTTCGTGCTGCTCTTTGTGTTCGCGGCAGTGTACCTGAAGGTCACCCCGTTCGACGAACTGGCACTGATCCGCGACGGCAACGCGGCCGCGACGCTTTCGTTCGGCGGTGCGCTGGTCGGTTTCTGCCTGACGCTCGCGTCCAGCATCGCGCACAATTCGACGCTCGGCGAAGTCGTGCTGTGGGCCGTCGGCGCGATGGCCGTGCAGCTCGTCACCTATGCGGTGCTGACCCGCCTGATTCCCGGCATGAACCATGCGATCGAGGATCGCAACGTCGCGATGGGCGGCCTGATGGGCACCGCGTCGCTCACCGTCGGCATCATCAATGCCGCCTGCCTGACCTGACGCGCCACGCGCTCGAGGAGACCGACATGAGTCTGGGTTCGTTTATCCGCAAGCAGTTCGTCGACGTCCTGCAATGGACGGAAGACACCGACGGCGTGCTGGCCTGGCGCTATCCGATGCAAGACATGGAAATCCGGTACGGCGGCAAGCTGACCGTGCGCGAGACGCAGGTTGCGATCTTCGTGAACGAAGGCAAGGTCGCCGACCTCTTCCAGCCGGGGCTGTACACGCTGGAAACGAACACGCTGCCGGTGCTCACGTACCTGAAGAACTGGGACAAACTCTTTCAGTCGCCTTTCAAGTCGGACGTCTATTTCTTCAGCACGCGGCTGCAGCTCGGCCGGCGCTGGGGCACCGCGCAGCCGGTGACGATCCGCGATCGCGAATTCGGCTTCGTGCAGGTGCGCGCGTTCGGCATCTACTCGTACCGGATCGTCGACGCAGGCGCGTTCCATCGCGAGGTGAGCGGCACGCGCGCGCAGTACACGGTCGACGATCTCGAGCAGCAACTGCGCAACCTGGTCGTCACCGCGATGAGCACGACGTTCGGCTCGGCCGACGTGCCGTTCGTCGACATGGCCGCGAACCAGTCGCTGCTGTCGCAGCGCATCGCCGAGGCGCTGGTGCCGGTGTTTACGCGCTACGGGCTCGCGCTCGATGCGTTCGCGGTCGAAAGCGTGTCGCTGCCGGCCGAGTTGCAGAAAGCGCTCGACCTGCGGATCGGCGCGGGGATGGCCGGCGATCTCGCCCGCGCGACGCAATACCAGACCGCACAGGCGATCCCGCTCGCCGCTCAGAACCCGGGCGGCATCGCGGGGGTCGGCGCCGGGCTTGCGGCCGGCGCGGCGATCGGGCAGGCGATGGCCGGCCAGATCGCGGGCGCCGCGCATCCGGCGCCGGCCGCGCCGCCCGCGCCCGTCGCGGCACCGGTTGCCGCCGCGCAGCCGGCCGCTCAGGCGGAGGCGACCGATTACGTGCAGCGTCTCGAACAGTTGAAGGCGCTGCTCGACAAGGGCCTCGTGACCGAAGAAGACTATTCGCGCGCGAAGGCGGAAATCCTCGCGAAGCTCACCCGGTAAGCGTCGCGCATGTTCAGTACTTCGTGCCCCCAGTGCGGCGCGCCGGTCGAGTTTCGCTCGGCGGCGGCGGTGATGGCCGTCTGCGCGTTCTGCCGCAGCACGCTGCTCAAGCGCGGCGCCGACGTCGAGCGCATCGGCGAACTGGCCAGCGTGCTCGACGACGCGTCGCCGATCCGGATCGGCACGGCAGGCCGCTACGGCAAGCGTGCGTTCACCGTGCTCGGCCGCATCCAGATGACTTACGACGCCGGCACGTGGAGCGAGTGGTACGTCGTGTTCGACGACGGCGCGTTCGGCTGGCTGTCGGATGCGTCGGGCCAGTACGCGGTCACCGTGCGCGAGCCCGACGATGCGTCGGGCGGCGCGTGGCCTGCGTTCCACACGCTCGAACCCGGCATGCGGATCGATCACGGCGGCCGCGCGTATCTCGTGTCCGACGTGCGCACCGCGCGCTGCACGGGCGGCGACGGCGAGCTGCCGTTCCGCGTCGATGCGGGCTGGGAAGCGCGCGTCGTCGACCTGCGCACCGGCAACGCATTCGCGACCTACGACTATTCCGACGCCGATGCGAACGGCGGAAGCCCGGCCGTCTATACGGGCGAGGCGCTGGCGTTCGACGCGCTCGCGTTCACCGGGCTGCGCGATGCCGACACCGACACGCGCGAGAAACGCGGCGCGCAGATGGCGCCATTCGCGTGCCCGAGCTGCGGCGCGCCGCTGTCGTATGCGCCGAACGTGGCCGACTATGTCGTGTGCGGCAGCTGTCATGCGGGCGTGCAGTGCACGGCCGAGCAGCAGACCGTATTCGCCGCGCAGCGCAAGCTCGATGCAGTGAAGGGCGCGCTGGAACTGGGCGCGGTCGGCTCGTTCGACGGCGTGAAGTACACGGTGATCGGCATGATGCGTTGCCGCGTGCCGGACGACGACGAGACGTGGGACGAATACCTGCTGTTGAACCCGAAGCGCGGCTTCCTGTGGCTCGTGCAGAGCGAAGGGCGCTGGGAGCGCGTGCAGGTGCTCGATCACTGGCCGACGATCGGCGGCGAGTCCGACGTGGTCGACGGCGGCAAGACGTATCGGCTGCGCGAAGCGTACGACTCGGAAGTCGTGTACGTGGTCGGCGCGTTCAACTGGCGCGTGCAGGTCGGCGACCGCACGTCGATCGCCGATTACGGCTGGCAGAAGGACAAGCTCACGCGCGAGCGCAGCACCGCGGAGATCGTCTGGTCGCACGCGCGGCCGTTGTCGGCCAGCGCGCTGGCCGAACGCTTCGCCACGCCGGCGCTCGCGCAGGCGGACGTTGCGCCCGCAACGGGTTCGGCCGGGAAATCGACGGGCCTGTTCGACGCGAAGTACCCGCACAGTTTCGCACCGCTGCCGATCGTTTTCAGCGCGATGCTCGTGATCCTCAACCTCGGTTCGCTGTTCTCGTTCAGCGGCCGCTCGGTCTACGTGCTGATCGGCCTGCTCGTGCTGTGGCTGCCTGAATGGCTGTGGAAGAGCTTCGCGTCGGATGGGGGCCATTCCTGATGCGTCACATTCTCTATGGGCTCTACGGGCTGATCGTCGTCACGTTGTTCAGCTGCACGTCGCTTGGCGGCAGCGGCGCGGGCGGCAGCGGGTGGGGGAGTTCGTCGGCACGCAGCGGCTACTCGTCGTACGGGTCGCACAAATGACCGCCCGCGACAGTCTCGCTGCGCCGCGCACGACGCTCGGCTCGCACGTGCTGGCCGATCTCGCCGGCATCGACGCGACGCTGTTGCGCGATGCCGCGCGGCTCGAGTCGATTCTCACCGATGCCGCGCAGCAGGCCGGCGCGCGCGTGATCGGTGCGCATTTCCATCATTTCGGCGGCGAGCATGGCGTGACCGGTGTCGTGCTGCTCGCGGAATCGCACATCACGATTCATACGTGGCCCGAACACGGCTTCGCGGCCGTCGACGCATTCATGTGCGGCGTCGCGTGCGCGGCCGACGCGGTCGATGCGATTGCCGCCGCGCTCGGCTCGCATGCGCAGGCGCGGCAGCAGGTGGCGCGCGGGGGCGCGTGAGCGGCGCTCAGCGCGGCAACGCTTCGGCCTCGGCCCAGCGCTTGAACGAGTCGAGACGCCGGCGCGTGTGCACGAGATAGAACGCGCCGATCAGCGGTTCGAGCAGCCAGCGCAGCCAGGCGGGCTGCGCGCGGAAGTGGTACGTGAACTTCACTTCGGTCGTGCCCGGCGTGCGCTCGGTGAAATTCCAGCTGCCGCTGAAGCGTTCGAGCACCTTCGGCCCGTCGACCATCTCGACGGCCGCGACCTGCGGCGGGCGATACGAGATGTAGCGCGACACCATCGTCGTGCCCGACTGGCTGCGGCAGAACGCGTCGACACCGACGTCGGCCGCCATCCCGTCGAGCAGATAGGCGTCGGAGAGGAAGCTGTCCCACACGAGCCGCCGCGCGTAGTCCTGCGACCACGTGAAGAGGCGCCTGCGATCGACGCCGACGATCCGGCTGACTGTGATCCTCATGATGGGCACGGGCGCGACGGCGCGGATTGGGATGAAATCGAGTGTAACCCGCCAAAACCGTGCACTTCTTCAGACTTCGTCAAGTCGAGCGCGTGCTCGATTGATCTTCTCCGGGAATTCACCTACGATCGAAACCATGCCTTCGGGACAGACCCGAAGCGTTTCAATCTCTTGAGGGAGCCTCATGAGTACGCAACAGAGCCCGCGCTTCGACGCGCTCGTTTTCATTGGTCGTTTCCAGCCTCCGCATCGTGGTCACCTGAACGTGCTGAAGTCGGCACTGAGCCGGGCCGGGTGCGTGTGCGTGCTGATCGGGTCGACCGACAAGCCCCGCACCATCAAGGATCCGTTCTCGTTCGACGAGCGCCGCCAGATGCTGGCTTCGCTGCTGGATGCGTCCGAGCGTGAGCGCGTGACGATCGCGCCCGTGCAGGATTCGACGTACAACGACGGCGACTGGGTGCGCTGGGTGCAGGATGCGGTGGCCGGCGCGCTCGGCGACGTCGCGCAGCGCAAGGTCGGACTGATCGGCCACGAGAAGGACGCCACATCGTATTACCTGCGGATGTTCCCGCAATGGGAGCGCGTCGACGTCGATGCGACCGAAGACATCTCCGCCACCGAGATCCGCGACCAGTATTTCGCCGAACGCACCAACAGCTTCGTGCAATGGGCGGTGCCGGAACCCGTGTTCGGCTGGCTCGAACGGTTCCGCACGCAGCCCGAATTCGCGCAGCTGAAGGCCGAGGCCGAGTTCATCGCGGGCTATCGCAAGGCGTGGGCGGCCGCGCCGTATCCGGTCACGTTCGTGACGGTCGACGCGGTGGTCGTGCACTCCGGCCATATCCTGCTGGTGCGCCGGCGCAGCGAACCGGGCCGCGGCCTGTGGGCGCTGCCGGGCGGGTTCGTCGAGCAGGACGAACGGCTCGACGCCGCCTGCATTCGCGAACTGCGCGAGGAGACCGGCCTGAAGCTGCCGGAGCCCGTGCTGCGCGGCTCGATCAAGGATCGTCAGGTGTTCGATCATCCGACCCGCTCGCTGCGCGGCCGCACGATCACGCACGCGTGCCTGTTCAACTTCCCGACCGGCGAGCTGCCGCGCGTGAAGGGCAGCGACGATGCCGACAAGGCGCGCTGGGTGCCGCTCAACGAATTCGCGCAGATGCGCAACGTGATGTTCGAGGATCACTTCGAGATCGCGTATCACTTCCTGGGGAAGCTGTGATCCGCTGATTCCCCGGATTCCGGTCCGCTGCGACAGACGCGGCGGCACGTCAACGGCCTAGAGGAGCTCTAGCCATGCAAAACGATCCCGGCGGCTTTGCCGCGGTTCTCGCCAATCCGATCCTCAACACGGATTCGTACAAGGCTTCCCACTTCCTGCAATATCCGCCCGACGCGCAGGCGATGTTCTCGTACGTCGAATCGCGCGGCGGCCGCTACGACCGCACGCTGTTCTTCGGCCTGCAGATGCTGCTGAAGGAATATCTGTGCCGCCCGGTCACGCACGCGATGATCGACGACGCGCGCGATTTCTTCGCAGTGCACGGCGAACCGTTCAACGAGGACGGGTGGCGTCATGTCGTCGAGCACTACGACGGTTACCTGCCGGTGAAGATCCGCGCGGTGCCGGAGGGCTCGATCGTGCCCGTGCACAACGTGCTGATGACCGTCGAATGCGATGATCCGAAGGTGTTCTGGCTCGCGTCGTATCTCGAGACGATGCTGCTGCGCGTGTGGTATCCGGTGACGGTCGCGACGCGCAGCTGGCACCTGCGGCAGACGATCCGCCGCTTTCTCGAGAAGACCGACGACGATCTCGCCCAGTTGCCGTTCAAGCTGCACGACTTCGGCGCGCGCGGCGTATCGAGTGCGGAGTCGGCCGCGATCGGCGGCGCGGCGCACCTCGTGAGCTTCATGGGTTCGGATACGGTGCTCGGCGTGCTGGCCGCGAAGCGCTTCTATCGCGAGCCGATGGCCGCGTATTCGGTGCCGGCGGCCGAGCACAGCACGATCACGGCGTGGGGGCGTGAGCACGAAGCCGATGCCTACCGGAACATGATCGGCCGCTTCGGCCTGCCCGGCGCGATCGTGTCGGTCGTATCGGATTCCTACGATCTGTTCGCCGCGCTCGACATCTGGGGCGGCCCGCTGCGTCAGGCGGTGATCGATTCGGGCGCGACGCTCGTCGTGCGTCCCGATTCGGGCGACCCGGTGACGATCGTGCTGCAGACCGTGCGCGCGCTCGACGCGTCGTTCGGCGCGACCGTGAACGGCAAGGGGCGGCGCGTGCTGAACCATGTGCGCGTGATCCAGGGTGACGGGGTCGACGAGCAGTCGATCGGCGCGATTCTTGCCGCGCTCGACGAGACGGGCTACGCGGCCGGCAACGTCGTGTTCGGGATGGGCGGTGCGCTGCTGCAGCAGGTCAATCGCGACACGCAGCGCTTCGCGATGAAGTGCTCGGCGATCCGGCGCGGCGGCGTGTGGCACGACGTCCGCAAGGATCCGGTCACCGACCAGGGCAAGCGCTCGAAGCAGGGGCGGCTGACGTTGCTGCGCAATCGGCGCACGGGCGAGTACCGGACGGTGGCGCTGCCGGTTGCATGGGACGACCGTGCGCTGGAAGGCGAGTGGGACGAAGCGCTCGAAACGGTGTTCGATACGGGGCGGATGCCGGTCGAGACGACGTTCGCCGAGGTGCGGGCGAGGGCGCACGCGGGCGAGCGGTAAAGCGATTGTCGGGGCGGCGCGCCAGCGTGCGTCGCCCCGACGCTGCGCGCGTCGCGCACGCGGCCCATCCGTTGTTTCAAGGCCCGGTTCGTGTGCGCGTCGCTTCGGCGACCGCGTCGCGCACGCAACTCGCGGCAATTTCCGACGCGCGCGTGCGTGCCGCGCGCGCCAGGCGCGCGATCACCAGTGGCTGGATCACGGTCGATTCCCGGATTGCACATTCCACGACGAGCGGCGAGCGCGTGACCGCCGGGCTTTGCGTGATCAGCAACGACACGCCGAGCCCGCTCGCGACCATCGCCCGCACCAGCTCGATCGACACAGCGCGATAACGGACCTTCGGCGACAACCCGCATTGCCAGAATGGTGCCATCAGGAAGTCGCGGCTGTGCGGCAGGTCGATCAGGATGAGCGGATGCGCGGCGAGATCGTGCAGCGAGATCGCGCGCTTGCGCTTCGCGAGCACGGACGCGGCCGGCACGAGCGCATAGGGCCGCAGTTCGGCGAGGCATTCGCGCTCGATGTCTTCGGGCAGGCCGACGTCATACATCAGCGCGAAATCGATCTGCTGCTTGTGCAGCGCCATGTCGAGCTGCGCCAGATCGCCTTCGACGAAGCGGATTTTGAGGCGTGGATGGCGCGCCTGCGCGAGTTCCAGCACGCGCGGAAAGTAGACCGGCGCGATCGTGCTGAACACGCCGATATGGACGACGCCGCCGGGCTCGTCACCGATGTCGTCGGTCGCGAACGCGGACGCCGACGCCAGCAACTGGCGCGCCTCGGCAAGCTTGCGTTCGCCGAAATGCGTGAGCGTCATCCGGGTACCCGCGCCGCGTGTGAACAGCGGGTCGTCGAACAGCGCCTCGAGCTCCCGGATCGCCACGGAGATCGACGGTTGCGACACGTTGAGCCGAACCGCGGCCGCGGTGGTGCTGCCCGATTCGGCGGCGGCGACGAAATAGCGAAGCAGTCTCAGCGACAGAGCCATGTCGAACCCATATGAAAATCTTATAGGCGTTAATTTATTCCGATATTTTATCTGATCGCCCCGCTCGAACAGAATCACTGCATCGGCCGACTCGGCCCGACCTTCAGGAGAAAGATGCCGTGACTGTGTCCAGGCTGCCGCTCGACGGCATACGCGTGATCGATTTTTCCCGGGTGCTGGCGGGGCCGTTGTGTTCCGCATTGCTGGGCGATCTCGGCGCCGACGTGATCAAGATCGAGCCGCCGGCCGGCGATGACTACCGTGCGATCGGTCCGTTCGCAAACGGTGAGAGCGGGCTGTTCGGTGCGATGAACCGCAACAAGCGCAGTGTCGTGATCGACATGAAGACGTCCGGTGGCCAGGCGCTTGCGCAGTCGCTGTGCGCGAGCGCGGATGTCGTCGTCGAGAACTTTCGCCCCGGCGTTGCCGATCGGCTCGGGATCGGTTACGCGACGCTGTCGGCGCGCAACCCGGCGCTGGTGTATGCGAGCGTATCCGGCTTCGGGCAGACCGGCCCGGAATCGCACCGGCCGGCGTACGACATCATCCTGCAGGCGATGTGCGGACTGATGGATGCGACCGGCTCGGCGGACGGCGAGCCGACGCTCATCGGCGATTCGGTGTCCGACGTGGTCAGCGGCATTTTTGCGTCATGGGGCGTGCTCGCCGCGCTGGTCGCGCGCGATCGCACCGGGCAAGGCACGCATGTCGATGTGTCGATGTTCGATGCGACGATGAGCCTGACCGCGGCACTCGTCGCACGTTACGCGACCACCGGCGTTGCGCCGCGGCGCGTCGGCAACCGCCATCCGACGTCCGCGCCGTTCGGCGCATATCGCGCCGCGGACGGTCATTTCGTCGTCGCGGTGCTCAACAACAAACTGTTCGGTCTGCTTGCGGATACGATCGGCCAGCCGTCGCTGAGCGACGATGCGCGTTTCGCGTCCGACACGTCGCGCTGCGAACATGAAGCGGCGTTGCGCGCCTATCTCGAGCAATGGGCCGCGACACGCTCGGTCGACGAGGTCAACGCGACGCTCGCCGCGGCGGGCATTCCGGTCGCGCCGATACAGAACATCCGGCAAGCGCTCGAAAGCGAGCAGGCCCGCACGCGACGCCTGCTCGTCGACACCACCGCAGCGGACGGCTCGCCGATCCGGCTGCCTGCCCAACCGCTCAAGTTTTCCGCGTATCCCGACATGCGCACCACACGCGCACCGAAGCTCGGCGAACACACGCGCGCCGTGCTTGGCCGGATGCTCGGCCTCGACGACGCGACGATTGCCGCACTGGCGAAGGCCGGCGTGATTCACGCGGCGCGCGACATGACCGGCACCGGCGATACCGGACCGTCACGACAGACCGAAACCGATCAGGAGATGAACGATGCTTAAACGACTGGGCGTCGGCGACGCCGACCTCGAAATTGCCGACGCGATCCGCCGTTTCGCACAAGCCGAACTCGCGCCGCATGCCGCGCAGGTCGACCGCGACGAGACGTCGACGACGCGTTATGTGTCCGCGCTCGCCGAACTCGGCGTGATGGGGATGAACCTGCCGGAGCGCTGGGGCGGAATCGGTGCGTCGCCGGCCGCGATCATCCTGTCGCTGGCGGAGATCGCGAATGCGTGTGCGGCGACGTCGTCGATGATCGGCGCGCACTACCTGGCGACGGACTCGGTACTGATCGGCGGCGACGATGCGTTGCGCGCGCGTTACCTGCCGGCTGCCGCCAGCGGCGCGAAGCTGGGTGCGTTTGCCCTGACCGAACCGCAGGCCGGTTCCAATCCGGCCGGCATGGCGACGCAGGCCGTGCGCGACGGGGACACCTACCGTATTCGCGGCGTCAAGCACTTCATCTCGAACGCCGATGCCGCGCAATTCATCGTCGTCTATGCGAAAACCGCACCCGAGCTCGGGACGCGCGGAATCAGCGCGTTCGTCGTCGATCGCGACACACCGGGCGTGTCGGTGTCGGCGCCGGAGAAGCTGATGGGTATTCACGGCGCGCCTGCACATGAAGTGGTGTTCGATTGCGTCGTGCCGGCATCGAACCGGCTGGGCGACGAGGGGAGCGGCTTCCGCACCGCGATGAAGGTGCTCGACAACAGCCGCCTCGACGTCGCGGCGACGAGCCTCGGGATCGCCGAAGCCGCACTTGGCGATGCGATCGACTGGGCAAGGCAGCGGCACGTTGGCGGCGAGACGCTCGCGAGCAAGCAAGGGCTGCAATGGCGATTCGCCGACATGAAGACGCGGCTCGAGGCGGCGTGGCTGCTGACGCTGCAGGCGGCGGCCCGGCGCGAAGCCGGCGAGCCGTTTACCGACATGGCGTCGATGGCGAAGCTGTATGCGTCGGAGATGGTCGCGTTCGTGACCGATGCGGCGTTGCAGATTCACGGCGGCTACGGCTTTACACGCGAAATGCGAATCGAGCGGCTGGTTCGGGACGCACGCATTCTGCGGATCTACGAAGGCTCGTCGGAGATCCAGCGCACGGTGATTGCACGCACGATGCTGGCGTGACGACGAACGAAATCGGACAAGGAGACGAAGCGTGAAGGTATTGGTGGCTGTGAAAAGGGTCGTCGACGCGAATGTGAAGGTCGGCGTGAAGTCGGATCAAACGGGCGTCGACATCGCGAACGTGAAGATGTCGATGAACCCGTTCGACGAAATCGCTGTTGAAGAAGCGGTGCGCCTGAAGGAAGCGGGCGTGGCGACCGAAGTGATCGCCGTGTCGGTCGGCGTGGCGCAAGCGCAGGAAACGCTGCGCACGGCGCTGGCGATCGGCGCGGATCGCGCGATCCTCGTCGAATCGAACGACAGCGTCGAGCCGCTGGCCGTCGCGAAGATCCTGAAGGCGCTGGTCGACAAGGAGCAGCCGCAGCTGGTGATCCTCGGCAAGCAGGCGATCGACGACGATTCGAACCAGACCGGCCAGATGCTGGCCGCGCTGGCAGGGCTGCCGCAAGCGACGTTCGCATCGAAGGTCACGATCGCCGACGGCAAGGCAACGGTCGCACGCGAAGTCGACGGCGGCGCGGAAACGCTGTCGCTGACGCTGCCGGCGGTCGTCACCACCGACCTGCGCCTGAACGAGCCGCGCTACGTGACGCTGCCGAACATCATGAAGGCGAAGAAGAAGCCGCTGGAAACGGTGAAGCCGGAAGAGCTGGGCGTGGACGTCGCGCCGCGTCTGAAGACGCTGAAGGTGGTCGAGCCGCCGAAGCGCGCGGCCGGCGTGAAGGTGCCGGACGTGAAGACGCTGGTCGAGAAGCTGAAGACCGAAGCCAAGGTGCTGTAAGAGGGAGCGCAAAGAAATGACGATTCTGGTGATTGCAGAACACGGCAACGCGTCGATCAAGGCCGCGACGCTGAACACGGTGGCAGCGGCGGCCGAAGTTGGCAAATTCGTTGGCGGTGACATCCACGTGCTGGTCGCGGGTCACAACGCGCAAGCGGCAGCCGACGCAGCAGCGAAGATCGCAGGTGTTTCGAAGGTACTGCTGGCCGACGCGCCGCAACTGGCCGAAGGCCTGGCGGAAAACGTCGAGGCGACCGCGCTGAACATCGCGAAGGATTACTCGCACATCCTCGCGCCGGCCACCGCGTACGGCAAGAACATCGCGCCGCGGATCGCCGCGAAGCTGGACGTCGCGCAGATCTCGGACATCACGGCGGTCGTCAGCGCTGACACGTTCGAACGCCCGATCTACGCAGGCAATGCGATCGCGACGGTGCAGTCGAGCGACCCGATCAAGGTCATCACGGTGCGTGCAACGGGTTTCGATCCGGTTGCCGCGGAAGGCGGCAGCGCATCGGTCGACAAGATCGAAGCGGCGGCAGATGCCGGCAAGTCGCAGTTCGTGAGCCGTGAAGTGACGAAGCTGGACCGTCCCGAACTCACCAGCGCGAAGATCATCGTGTCGGGCGGCCGCGGTCTGGGCAGCAGCGAAAACTACACGAAGGTGCTGGAGCCGCTGGCGGACAAGCTGTCGGCAGCACTGGGCGCCTCGCGCGCCGCAGTCGACGCCGGCTACGTGCCGAACGACTACCAGGTTGGCCAGACCGGCAAGATCGTCGCACCGCAGCTGTACATCGCGGTCGGCATCTCGGGTGCGATCCAGCATCTGGCCGGCATGAAGGATTCGAAGGTGATCGTCGCGATCAACAAGGATCCGGAAGCGCCGATCTTCAGCGTGGCCGACTACGGCCTCGTCGGCGATCT
>NZ_JBQEON010000032.1:46342-80224 GCF_052045245.1 Burkholderia sp. 22313 | reverse complement strand
GCGTGAAGTCGGATCAAACGGGCGTCGACATCGCGAACGTGAAGATGTCGATGAACCCGTTCGACGAAATCGCTGTTGAAGAAGCGGTGCGCCTGAAGGAAGCGGGCGTGGCGACCGAAGTGATCGCCGTGTCGGTCGGCGTGGCGCAAGCGCAGGAAACGCTGCGCACGGCGCTGGCGATCGGCGCGGATCGCGCGATCCTCGTCGAATCGAACGACAGCGTCGAGCCGCTGGCCGTCGCGAAGATCCTGAAGGCGCTGGTCGACAAGGAGCAGCCGCAGCTGGTGATCCTCGGCAAGCAGGCGATCGACGACGATTCGAACCAGACCGGCCAGATGCTGGCCGCGCTGGCAGGGCTGCCGCAAGCGACGTTCGCATCGAAGGTCACGATCGCCGACGGCAAGGCAACGGTCGCACGCGAAGTCGACGGCGGCGCGGAAACGCTGTCGCTGACGCTGCCGGCGGTCGTCACCACCGACCTGCGCCTGAACGAGCCGCGCTACGTGACGCTGCCGAACATCATGAAGGCGAAGAAGAAGCCGCTGGAAACGGTGAAGCCGGAAGAGCTGGGCGTGGACGTCGCGCCGCGTCTGAAGACGCTGAAGGTGGTCGAGCCGCCGAAGCGCGCGGCCGGCGTGAAGGTGCCGGACGTGAAGACGCTGGTCGAGAAGCTGAAGACCGAAGCCAAGGTGCTGTAAGAGGGAGCGCAAAGAAATGACGATTCTGGTGATTGCAGAACACGGCAACGCGTCGATCAAGGCCGCGACGCTGAACACGGTGGCAGCGGCGGCCGAAGTTGGCAAATTCGTTGGCGGTGACATCCACGTGCTGGTCGCGGGTCACAACGCGCAAGCGGCAGCCGACGCAGCAGCGAAGATCGCAGGTGTTTCGAAGGTACTGCTGGCCGACGCGCCGCAACTGGCCGAAGGCCTGGCGGAAAACGTCGAGGCGACCGCGCTGAACATCGCGAAGGATTACTCGCACATCCTCGCGCCGGCCACCGCGTACGGCAAGAACATCGCGCCGCGGATCGCCGCGAAGCTGGACGTCGCGCAGATCTCGGACATCACGGCGGTCGTCAGCGCTGACACGTTCGAACGCCCGATCTACGCAGGCAATGCGATCGCGACGGTGCAGTCGAGCGACCCGATCAAGGTCATCACGGTGCGTGCAACGGGTTTCGATCCGGTTGCCGCGGAAGGCGGCAGCGCATCGGTCGACAAGATCGAAGCGGCGGCAGATGCCGGCAAGTCGCAGTTCGTGAGCCGTGAAGTGACGAAGCTGGACCGTCCCGAACTCACCAGCGCGAAGATCATCGTGTCGGGCGGCCGCGGTCTGGGCAGCAGCGAAAACTACACGAAGGTGCTGGAGCCGCTGGCGGACAAGCTGTCGGCAGCACTGGGCGCCTCGCGCGCCGCAGTCGACGCCGGCTACGTGCCGAACGACTACCAGGTTGGCCAGACCGGCAAGATCGTCGCACCGCAGCTGTACATCGCGGTCGGCATCTCGGGTGCGATCCAGCATCTGGCCGGCATGAAGGATTCGAAGGTGATCGTCGCGATCAACAAGGATCCGGAAGCGCCGATCTTCAGCGTGGCCGACTACGGCCTCGTCGGCGATCTGTTCGCGCTGGTGCCGGAGCTCGTGAACGAGCTCGGCTGACACAGCGTGCCGCTTCGGCGGCAAGCATGCAGGACGAGGGGCGCGATGAGCGCCCCTTTTTTGTGCGTCGGCAGAAGAGGGCGCGCGGTCCTTGATGCGAAGATCCGCGGTCGCGTCATGTTGCGCGCAACATGTCCTCGTGCAGGCCGGCATGTCCGACGCGGCGATCGTCAGCGGGAAGGGCGGCGCGGATGCGCGTGGCGACAGAAGCTCTGGTTCCAATCCGGCAATACATTCGCTGCAACGACAACGGCGCCCCGTGGGGCGCCGTTGTCGTTGATGCCGACCGGCCTGCGTCGTCGCAGGCCGTCCCGACTTAGGCGTATGCCGGACGCGTCTGGCCGGCAACGTCCTTCAGGTAGCGATGCACCGACAGGTCGTCGGCCTGGATCGCCGGCTTCTTGCCCGAGATCAAGTCGGCGAGCAGTTGGCCCGACCCGCACGACATCGTCCAGCCGAGCGTGCCGTGGCCGGTATTCAGGAACAGGTTCGATACCGGCGTGCGGCCGACGATCGGCGTGCCGTCCGGCGTCATCGGGCGCAGGCCCGTCCAGAACGTCGCCTTCGACGTGTCGCCACCACCCGGGAACAGGTCGTTCACGCACATTTCGAGCGTTTCGCGACGCGCCGCGCGCAGGTTCTTGTCGAAGCCGACGATCTCCGCCATACCGCCGACACGGATGCGATCGTCGAAGCGCGTGATCGCGATCTTGTAGGTTTCGTCGAGCACCGTCGACACCGGAGCTGCCGCCTGATTGACGATCGGCGCGGTGATCGAATAGCCCTTCAGCGGATAGACCGGGATCTTCATCAGGTTTGCGATGAAGTTCGTCGAGTACGAGCCGAGCGCGACGACATACGCATCCGCGCGCACTGTCTCGCTGCCGCACTGTACGCCGGCAATCTTGCCGCCGGCGATCGCGAGCGCGTCGATCGGCGTGTTGTAGCGGAACTTTACGCCGAGCGACTCCGCGAGCGCCGCGAGGCGCGTCGTGAACAGCTGGCAGTCGCCTGTTTCGTCGCCCGGCAGGCGCAGGCCGCCCGTCAGCTTGTGCGATACGGCGGCGAGTGCCGGTTCGGCATGCTGCAACTCGGTCGGCGACAGCAGTTCGAACGGCACGTTCGCTTCCTGCAGCACCGCGATGTCCTTCGCCGCGCCGTCGAGTTGCTGCTGCGTGCGAAACAGCTGCAGCGTACCGCCCGTGCGGCCTTCGTACTGGATGCCGGTGTCGGCGCGCAGCGCCTGCAGGCAATCGCGACTGTATTCGGCGAGGCGGACCATGCGGCCCTTGTTGACCGCATAGCGCTCGGCCGTGCAGTTGCGCAGCATCTGCCACATCCACTGGAGCTGGAAGCGCGTGCCGTCGAGGCGGATCGCGAGCGGCGCGTGCTTCTCGAACATCCACTTGACGGCCTTCAGCGGCACGCCTGGCGCGGCCCACGGCGCCGCATAGCCGGGCGAGATCTGGCCCGCGTTCGCGAAGCTCGTCTCGAGCGCCGGGCCGGCTTCCCGGTCGATCACCGTGACTTCATGACCGGCGCGCGCGAGGTAATACGCGCTTGCCACGCCCACCACACCGCTGCCCAGAATGACGACTCGCATAGCTGCTCCAGATGGAAGGGATCAGGTCGAGGCCGGGCGCACCTGCGTCTCCGTGTAACCTCTAGCTGATCTAGTTTTTTGAGCTATGGTATTGTCGAATGTGTAGGTTTTGTTATCGTATTTTTCTGGTTTTCAGCATAAACAAATGAGAACGCAACGCCAGCCAGTACGCTCGCTCGACAAGCTCGACCGGCGCATCCTCAAACTGCTCCAGGATGACGGCCGGATGGCGATGAAGGACCTCGCGGAACAGGTCGGGCTGACCGTGACGCCGTGCATCGAGCGCGTGCGGCGCATGGAGCGCGACGGCGTCATTACCGGCTATCACGCGCGCGTCGATCCGGGCCAGCTCGGCGCGGCGCTGCTGGTATTCGTCGAGATCACGCTCGGCCACAAGGGCGGCAACATGTTCGAGCAGTTCCGTCGCGAAGTGATGAAGATCGACGAGGTGCTCGAATGCCATCTCGTGTCCGGCGACTTCGACTACCTGATCAAGGCGCGGATCGGTGAAATGGCCGACTATCGCAAGCTGCTCGGCGACATCCTGCTGCAACTGCCCGGCGCGGTGCAATCGAAGAGCTATGTCGTGATGGAGGAAATCAAGGAGACGCTGACGATTTCGGTCGGCCAATGACGGTGGCGGCAGCCTGCCGCCGGGCTGCCTGCAGGGCTCCGTGTCGGCCCCTTATCTCGCCCTTGGCATGCTGCACCCAATACTGTATAAATATACAGTATTGGGTGCAGGCGAATGGGTGAGCGCATGGACGGTCTGTCCGACAACGAATTTCCGATAGCGCCGCCCGCGCCCCGCAAGGGGCGAGGTGCGGTCGACAACCTGCAGGGACGCTACGAAACGGCGCTGCGCGAAGCGGTCGACGACGGCTGGACGCACGAATCGGACGACACCGATCTGCCCGCTCCGCTGCGCACGCAGGTATTCGAGGAGCGTGCAAAGAGCATCCTCACGCATAACCAGTCGCCGGATATTCCGTTCAGCGTGTCGCTCAATCCGTATCGCGGCTGCGAGCACGGCTGCATCTACTGCTTTGCACGGCCGACGCACAGCTATCTCGGCCTGTCGCCGGGGCTCGATTTCGAGAGTCGCATCTATGCGAAGGTCAATGCGGCCGAACTGCTCGAGCGCGAGATATCGCGCAAGCGCTACGTGCCGGAGCCGATCGCGCTTGGCGTCAACACCGACGCATACCAGCCGGTCGAGCGCGATCTGCGCATCACGCGCAGCGTGATCCAGGTGATGCACGATCATGGGCTGCCGTTCGCCGCGATCACGAAATCATCGCTGATCGAGCGCGATCTCGACCTGCTTGCGCCGATGGCCGAGCGCGGCCAGGTGATGGCCGCGGTCACGATCACGACGCTCGACGCCGATCTCGCGCGCACGCTCGAGCCGCGCGCAGCGACGCCGGCGCGCCGGCTGCGGACGATCCGCGCACTGCGCGACGCGGGCGTGCCGGTGGGCGTGAGCATTGCGCCGATGATCCCGTTCGTCACCGAGCCCGACATGGAACGCGTGCTGGAAGCTTGCGCGGAAGCCGGTGCGACGCACGCGAGCTATATCATCCTGCGATTGCCGTGGGAGGTTGCGCCGCTGTTCAAGAACTGGCTTTCCGCACATTTCCCCGATCGCGCGGAGCGCGTGATGAACCGCGTGCGCGACATGCGCGGCGGGAAGGATTACGACTCGGATTTCTCGAAACGGATGAAGGGGGAGGGGATCTGGGCCGACCTGTTGCGTCAGCGTTTCCGTCAGGCCGTGAAGCGGCTCGGGCTGAACGAGCGCACGAACGGCATTCTGGATCTGTCGCAGTTTCGCGGTGGGCCGGCGGCCGCGGCGGCAACTCAGCGCAAGCCGGTGGGGGCAACCCGCGCGAAGTCGCGCGACGACATGCAGTTGAGTCTGTTCTGACTCGCGCGTCGGGGGCTTACTGCGAAATCTGCTTCGCCGCTTCGACTTGCGACTCGAAATACGTCTGGAACGACAGCGCGAGCGCGGTCATGAGCAGGAACGCGCCGATCAGCAGCGAGAAGATCACGATGAAGATCACCGTCCAGCCCGACCGGCTGTGCTTGCCGGTATCGGCATTGAATTGTGCGTCCCATTTCTCGTCGGGCCGCAAGCCGTAGACGAGTGCGGCCAGGAACGCGGCCAGCAGCGAGATCGCGCCGGGTACGGCGAGCCACCAGCCGAGGCTGGCACTGCGCTGGGTCGCGGCGAGCAGCATGAAACCCGGGATGCCGACGATCGTCGCGAGCAGGTGCACCCAGCCGTACACGTCACGAAAGCCGTACAGATAGAAGCGGTGTGCGCCGAGCGAACCAAACAGGAACGCGAGAGCGGCAGTGAGCGTCTTGGAGCGGAAGCGGCGGGACGGTGCGGTGCTGCTGGACATGGGCGGCGGTGGGTGATCGTTGGCATGGGCGACCGGCATGCCGGCGCGGGCGCTTGGCCCGGCACGCATTCTACGATGCCCGGTCGGGCCCGGTCACCCCTCGCCTGCGTCAAGGTGCCGCATAGCTGACGCGGTAGATCGCGCCGGCATAGTCGTCGCTGACGAGCAGCGAACCGTCCGGCAGCGGCAGTACATCGGCCGGGCGGCCCCACACGGTACCATCGGCGCGCAGCCAGCCCGTGATGAACGGTGCCTGGCGGGCGTGGCTGCCGTCGGCCGACACGACGACGCGCATCACGCGGTAGCCGACCTTCTTGCTGCGATTCCACGAACCGTGCTCGGCAATGAAGATGTTGTTGCGATACGACGCCGGAAACATCGGCCCTGTATAGAAGCGCATGCCGAGTGCCGCGACGTGTGCGCCGAGTTTCAGCACCGGCGGCACATAGCGGCGGCACACGTCGGGGCTCCCGAATTCGGGATCGGGCGTATCGCCGCCGTGGCAGTACGGAAAGCCGAAGTCGAGGCCTGCGCGCGGCGCGCGGTTCAGCTTGTCGTCGGGCACGTCGTCGCCCATCATGTCGCGTCCGTTGTCGGTGAACCAGAGTTCACCCGAATCGGGGTGCCACGCAAAGCCGACGGTATTGCGCACGCCGCGGGCAAACACCTCGCGCCCGCTGCCGTCCGCGTTCATGCGTGCGATGATCGCGTAGCGGCTGCGATCGGCGAGGCACACGTTGCAGGGCGCGCCGGTCGGCACGTAAAGCTTGCCGTCGGGGCCGAACGCGATGAATTTCCAGCCGTGGTGGTGATCGGTCGGCAACGTGTCCGTCACGACAACCGGCGCCGGCGGCTTCGCGAGGCGGTCGTCGATGTGGTCGACACGCAGAATGCGCGATACGGCGGAGATATAGAGCGCACCGTCGCGATAGGCGACGCCGACGGGCATGTCGAGCCCCGATGCGATCACGTACCGGGCGGTGATCCGGCCCTCATGCATCACGAACGCGTGGACGCGGCCTTCCCGTGAGCCGACATACAGGATTCCGCGTGGCGACCAGGCCATTTCGCGGGCGGTCGGCACGGCGTCGGTCAGTACGTCGACATGGAAGCCGGGTGGTACGACGAGTTCGCCCACCGGCGGTGCGGCGCAGGCCGCGGTGGAGGCGAGGCAGGTGACGAGGCCGGCCAGCAGGCCCGCGAGGCGGTGCTGTGCGCGGCGCGCCGAGGCGATGCGAAATAGCGGCATGGCGGCGGTGAGCGTCGTGAACACGACGATTGTATGCTCGGCGAACAGGGCGTCCGCGGAATTTTTGCGCGTAAGTGTTTGTTATGGCTTTGGTTTCCGGCTATAATCGCACGTTTCAGTAGTTTCGAACCCGGTTTTCCCGAAGGATTTCATATGGTTATCATCCGTCTGGCTCGCGGCGGCTCGAAGAAGCGCCCGTTCTACAACATCGTTGCTACCGATTCGCGTAACCGTCGTGACGGCCGCTTCATCGAGCGCGTCGGCTTCTACAACCCGGTTGCCACGAAGGGCGAATCGCTGCGTATCGCTCAAGACCGCCTGACGTACTGGCAAGGTGTTGGCGCGCAACTGTCGCCGACCGTCCAGCGTCTCGTGAAGGAAGCGCAAAAGGCGCAACCGGCTGCCTGACATGGCGCGGTGTGCCGGTCGTACCGGCTGCAAGGAGCATTGATGTCCGGTCACGATTCCGGTAACGCAAAGCGCGGGCGGGCGTCGTTTGGCGCATTCGTCCGCAAGCCGGTCGAGCGCGACGCTGTCGCGAGCGCCGGTACGGCTGCCGAGCAGGGCAGTCTCGAAGCGGTGCAAGCCTGGCCCGACGATGCTGTCGAGGTCGGGGCAGTGGTCGACGCCTATGGCCTGAAGGGCTGGGTCAAGGTGGCGACGCATGCCGATGCCGGTCGCGGCGGCGATGCGTTGCTCAACGCGCGCCGCTGGTGGCTGGAACGGGGTGGGGAGCGGTTATCCGCCCGCATCCTGCAGTCGAAGACGCACGGCGACACGGTCGTCGCGCAAACCGCGGGCGTCAGCGACCGCGATGCCGCACTCGCTTTGCGCGGCTTTCGCGTGTTCGTGCGCCGGGAAGATTTTCCGGCATTGGCCGCGGACGAATTCTATTGGGTCGACCTGATCGGTCTCGAAGTCGTCAACGAACAATCGGTGGCGCTCGGAACCGTGAGCGGGATGATCGACAACGGCGTGCATTCAATCCTGCGCGTCGAGTATCCGGCAGTCGGCAAGGATGGTCAGCCGACCACCGACGAACGGCTGATTCCGTTTGTTGGCGTCTACGTCAAAACGGTGGATCAGGCGGCACGTCGCATCGTCGTCGACTGGGAAGCCGATTACTAAATGAACCAGGTTACGGAGAGCGCGGTGCAGTTCGACGTCGTCACGCTCTTTCCCGAAATGTTCCGTGCGCTGACCGACTGGGGAATCACCAGCCGGGCCGTGAAGCAGGAGCGCTTCGGGCTGCGCACCTGGAATCCGCGTGATTTCACGACGGACAACTACCGCACGGTCGACGATCGTCCGTACGGCGGCGGTCCGGGCATGGTGATGCTGGCCAGGCCGCTCGAGGCTGCGATCGGCGCTGCGAAGGCAGCGCAGGCGGAGCAGGGCGTCGCGAGCACGCGGGTGGTGATGATGTCGCCGCAAGGTGCGCCGTTCACGCACGAACGTGCGGTGCGGATGGCGCAGGAGCCCGGCGTCATCGTGCTGTGCGGCCGCTACGAAGCGATCGATCAACGCCTGCTTGATCGTTGCGTCGACGAGGAAATCAGCCTCGGCGATTTCGTTCTGTCCGGCGGCGAGCTGCCGGCGATGGCGATGATGGATGCCGTCGTGCGCCTGCTGCCCGGCGTGCTGAACGATGCGCAATCGGCCGTGCAGGACAGTTTCGCCGACGGGCTGCTCGATTGTCCACATTACACGCGTCCCGAGGAATACGACGGGGTGCGCGTGCCGGACGTGCTGCTTGGCGGGCATCATGCCGAGATCGAGAAGTGGCGGCGCCAGGAAGCATTGAGGAATACGTTGCGGAAGCGGCCGGACCTGATCGTCCGGGCGCGCCGCGAGAAGTTGTTGAGCCGTGCCGACGAGGCGTGGCTTGCGAACCTCGCACGCGAAGCGAAGAACGCCTCTTGAGGCGGCAGCGCGGGCGGGAATTGGCGGTGTCGTGCATGCGTGCGCGGCGCCTGATGTGAATCCATCCTCTATCGGGGCCAAGCCTGGAAACGGGCGGGTGCAAACGCCGACAAGATGGCTTTAGGAGTCAGTGATGAATCTGATCGCAAAACTTGAGCAGGAAGAGATCGAGCGCGCGCTCGCCGGCAAGACGATTCCCGAATTCGCCCCGGGCGACACGGTGATCGTGAACGTGAACGTGGTTGAAGGTAACCGCAAGCGCGTTCAGGCTTACGAAGGCGTCGTGATCGCGATTCGCAACCGTGGCCTGAACTCGAACTTCATCGTCCGCAAGATTTCGTCGGGCGAAGGCGTCGAGCGTACGTTCCAGACCTACTCGCCGCTGCTGGCGAGCATCGTCGTGAAGCGTCGCGGTGATGTGCGTCGCGCGAAGCTGTACTACCTGCGCGAGCGTTCGGGCAAGTCGGCTCGAATCAAGGAAAAGCTGGTGTCGAAGGATCGCACCGCAGCAGCTTCCCAAGAGTAAGAGCTGTAAGGAAAAAGCACCCACCCGGGTGCTTTTTTCATTCTGGCGCGACAATATGTTCGATACGACACGAACCCGAGAGTCCCATTGAATCGTCGCCCCATCATTGACCCCGAAGTGTTGCCGGTCGAAGGCACCGGCGCCGGCCTGCCGTCCATCGATGCACGGCTGATGACGCCGCCCGGGTTGCGCGAGCGTTTCGCGCGCACCCTCGAATGGAGCGTCGAACCCGACGAGGTGCGGCTGCAGGCCGGTGTCGATCCGCGCAGCGCTGCCGTCCTCATCCCGCTCGTCGTGCGCGAGACCGGCCTTACCGTGCTGCTGACCCAGCGCGCCGATCATCTGAACGACCATGCCGGGCAGATCAGTTTCCCCGGCGGTCGTCGCGAGCCGTTCGATCGCGATGCGACCGCGACTGCGTTGCGCGAGGCGAAGGAAGAAATCGGGCTGGCCGCGGAGCCGGTGGAGATCCTCGGTGCGCTGCCCGACTACCTGACGGGTACCGGCTTCTGCGTAACCCCCGTCGTGGCGCTCGCGCATCCACCGTTTACCGTCCAGGCCGACACGTTCGAAGTCGCCGAGATCTTCGAAGTGCCGCTCGCATTCCTGATGAATCCCGCGAATCACCAGGTGCGCGTGTTCCGCTGGGAAGGCGGCGAGCGTCGTTTTTTTGCGATGCCTTACCCGAATGGTGAATCGGCCGGGCATTACTTCATCTGGGGCGCAACTGCCGGCATGTTACGCAATCTGTACCGCTTCTTGGCAGCCGGATGAGCGCGTGCGTCGTCGGGCGCAAGCGGTCGGCCTCCGGGCGGGCGTGCCCACAACGTGCTGCCGCGCACGCTGTGCTATCGTTATGCAAAAAATGACATAACTCCGAAGACGGCGCCACGCATGACTTTCTTTTCGGTTCTCCTCGCTCTCATCATCGAACAGATCCGCGCGTTGTCGCCGAGCAATCCGGTGTTCGCGCTGTTCCAGTTTCATGCGGAAACCGTCGCGCATGGCCTCGACGCCGGCAAGCAGAAGCACGGCGTGCTCGCATGGCTCGCGGTCGTGCTGCCATGGGTGCTGGTCGTCGCGCTGATCTACTTCCTGCTGTACAAGGTGAGCTTCGTGCTCGCGTTCATCTGGAACGTCGTCGTCGTGTATTTCACGCTCGGCTTCCGCCAGTTCAGCCACTATTTCACCGACATCCATCTCGCGCTCAACAACGACGACGTGCCGCGCGCACGCGAAATCCTGCACGAGTGGACGGGCCTCGATACGGTCGACATGCCGGTCGGCGAAATCGTCCGCCATACGCTGATTCATGCGGTCGTTGCGTCGCATCGCCACGTGTTCGGCGTGTTCTTCTGGTACGTGCTGCCGATCGGTCCGGCCGGCGCCGTGCTGTACCGGATCTCCGAATATCTCGCACGCAGCTGGTCGACGCCGGGCGACGATCGCACGGCCGCGTTCTCGACGTTCGCGCAGCGCGCGTTCTTCGTGATCGACTGGATTCCGTCGCGGCTGACCGCACTCGGCTTCGCGATCGTCGGCAACTTCGAGGATGCGATTTACGCGTGGCGCAATCACACGCGCCAGTGGCCCGACCCGAACGACGGCGTGTTGCTGGCGGCCGGTAGCGGCGCACTCGGTGCGCGTCTCGCGGGCCCGCTCGCGGAACCGTCGAGCCTCGACGCGCTGGCAGTCGGCGACAGCGGCCCGCTGACAGTCGGTGACGACTGCACGCCGCGCACGCTGCAGTCGGCGGTCGGCCTGGTCTGGCGTGCCGTGATCCTGTGGATGATCCTGCTGTTGATGCTGACGCTGGCCGTCTGGGTATCGTGACGCGCTAACAGACAGCACCCGATGAAATGAAAAGGCCGGCGCGATGCCGGCCTTTTGCATGTGCGCAGTGCGTTCAGTCGTCGAGCGGATCGCGAACGGCGCCGCATTGCCAGCAGGCGGTGAACTGAGCCTCGAGCGCCTCGCCGCACTGGCGGCAGCGCCACGGCGCGGCGTCGGCCGACGGGCCGTGCGACGCGGCATCGATGAGCCGCCGCGCGAGCGCGTCGTCGCGCTCGTCGTCGAGCCACAGCTCGGGTGCGCATGCATCGGCGGGCAGGCCACCGAGCGCACCGGTCGCGTAGCAGTTATGCAGCTCGCAACCGATCCCGGCCACCTGCAGCACGTTTGCCCAATGCTGTGCGGTCGCAAGATCGGGGGCCCTGAAACGCATCACGGCTCCTGTCGGTGAAGGCCGGACCGTGTTGGCCCGGCAGCCGCGCCCGCCGTACGGTCAGCGAACGATCTGGCTCGCCTCGTGTACGAGCTGCGCGTAAAGCGCATGCCGCGACGGCGCAATGCGTCCATCGGCGACGGCTTCGAGAATCGCGCAGCCGGGCTCGTGCAGATGATGGCAATTATAGAAACGGCAGTCCGCGAGCAGCGGGCGGAATTCCGGAAACGCACGCTCGAGGCGGCCTTCCGTCAGGTGATAGAGGCCGAATTCCTGGAAACCCGGCGAATCGATCAGCGCGCCGCCGCCGTCGAGCGGGTAGAGGCGGGTGAACGTCGTCGTGTGGCGGCCGCTGTTGAGCGCGGCCGAGATTTCCCGGGTCGCGGCCTCGGCGTCGGGCACGAGCAGGTTCACGAGCGTCGACTTGCCCATCCCGGACTGGCCGAGCAGGATCGTCGAATGTCCGGTCAGGTGCGGCATCAACTGCGCGCGCGCATCGTCCGGCGAGCCCTTCACCGACAGCTCGAGCACGTCGTAGCCCAGCGCGCGGTAAGGCGCGAGGCGCTCGCGGGCGACCGGCAGCGCGGCCTCGACGTCGATCTTGTTCAGCACGACGAGCGGCTTCAGTTCATTCGCTTCGGCCGCGATCAGCGCGCGACCGAGCAGGTCCTCGCTGAAATAGGGCTCGGTCGCGAGCACGATCAGCAACTGGTCGAGATTGGCCGCGAACAGCTTCGACTTGAACTGGTCGGAGCGGTACAGCAGGTTGCGCCGCTCGCCGATCTCGACGATCACGCCCTGGTCGGCCGACGCCTGTTCGTACACGACGCGGTCGCCGACCGCGATCTCGCTTTTCTTGCCGCGCGGGAAGCATTGCAGCATCGGAGCGCCGTCGTCTGGGGCGACGATGTAGTGGCGACCGTGCGCCGCGATCACGCGGCCTTCGACCCGCGGCGCGCCCGATGCGCGCGGGGCCGGCTTGCGGGAGGTCGGCCGGCTCATGCGTGCTGCATCAGGCGGTCGATCCGTTGCGATGCAGGCGGATGCGAGTAGTAGAAGGCCGTGTAGACGGGGTCCGGCGTGAGCGTCGACGCGTTGTCCTCATAGAGCTTCACGAGCGCGCTGACGAGATCCTGCGCGTCGGTCTGGCTGGCTGCGAACGCATCGGCCTCGAATTCATGCTTGCGCGACGTGAGGCTGCTGAACGGCGTCGCGAAGAACAGGAACACGGGAATCGCGAGGAAGAACAGCACGAGCGCGGCGCCCGCGTTGCTGGTGTCGAGCGACGGCGTGACGCCGAGCCCCGTGTAGAACCACGTGCGCTGCGCGAGCCAGCCGAGCAGCGCGAGCAGTACGAGGCTCAGCACGAACGACACGAGCATCCGCTTCATCACGTGGCGGCGTTTGAAGTGGCCGAGTTCGTGCGCGAGCACGGCCTCGATTTCCTGGCCGGACAGTCGCGCGAGCAGCGTGTCGAAGAAGACGATCCGCTTCGATGCGCCGAAGCCGGTGAAGTACGCGTTGCCGTGCGCGGATCGGCGGCTGCCATCCATCACGAACAGGCCTTTCGCCGCGAAGCCGCACCGTTTCATCAGCGACTCGATGCGGGTGCGCAGCGCTTCGTCCTTCAGCGGTTCGAACTTGTTGAAGAGCGGTGCGATGAAGGTCGGGTAGATCAGCAGCACGAGCATCTGGAACGCGACCCAGACGATCCAGGTCCACAGCCACCAGAGGCTGCCGGCCTGGTTCATCAGCCACAGCACGACGAACAGCAGCGGCAGGCCGAGCGCGGCGCCGAGCACCGTGTTTTTCAGCAGGTCGGTGAAGAACAGGCGCTGGGTCATCCGGTTGAAGCCGAACCGCTGCTCGATCCCGAACTGGCGGTAATACTCGAACGGAACGTCGATCACGCCCGTGATCGCGAGCACGGCGGCGACGAGCGCGACCTGCTGCCCGTAGCCGCGGCCGAGCCAGCCCGTCAGCAGCGTATCGAGCGCGCCGACGCCGCCGAGCAGCGTGAGGCCGACCAGCACGGCCGCGCTGACGACGATCTCGAGCATCGCCAGCCGGGTGCGCTCGACCGTGTAGTCGGCCGCGCGCTGGTGGGCGGTCAGCGGAATGGTCGCGCTGAACTGCGCGGGCACGCCGTTGCGGTGCGCGGCGACAAAGCGGATCTGCCGCGACGCGAGCCACAGCTTGGTGACGACCATCGCGAGCACGGCGATCGCGAACAGCAGGGTGAACGAAAAGGGTGACATCGAAGGCGCCAAAGGGTTCTATGCGAGAATTATATGTTCTAGCGGACCGGGCCCGCTTATGCGTTGCCACCCGCCCGGGCGGCGCCGCATCGGCGAGCCCGGTCCGCCATTTTCCAGGATGACTCATGACCGATACCGCCGCTTCCGCCTGCCAGCCCGCGCTCGTGCGCAACGAGTTGAACCTCGTCTGGCTCGACATGGAGATGACGGGCCTCGACCCGGATAACGACCGCATCATCGAAATCGCGGTCGTCGTGACCAATTCCACGCTCGACATCGCGGTGGAAGGCCCCGTGTTCGCGATCCACCAGAGCGACGAAACGCTCGCGAAGATGGACGACTGGAACAAGTCGACGCACGGCCGTTCGGGGCTGATCGACCGCGTGCGCGCGTCGACCGTGACCGAGGCGGATGCCGCGGCACAGCTGCAGGCGTTCCTCGCGCAATACGTGTCGCCCGGCAAGTCGCCGATGTGCGGCAACTCGATCTGCCAGGATCGCCGTTTCATGGCGCGCTGGATGCCCGAATTCGAGCGGTTCTTCCATTACCGCAACCTGGACGTCAGCACGCTGAAGGAGCTGTGCCGCCGCTGGCAGCCCGCGATCTACAAGGGCTTCCAGAAGCGTGCGATGCACACGGCGCTCGCCGACATCCACGAATCGATCGACGAACTGAAGTACTACCGCCAGCATTTCCTGATTCCGGCCGCATCGGCGCCGGCAGGCGAGTCCGCACCGGCCGCCTGAGCGGGCCGGCACGCGCTCGGCGTTCGGCAAACGCCCGGCAGTTTCAGCGCCGGGCGCTCTTTGGCCGGAACGCGTCGACCACCGCGGTGTCGGTCTCGACATACGGGCCGCCGATCAGGTCGATGCAATAGGGCACCGCCGCGAAGATGCCGGGCACGGTCGACTTGCCGTCGGCATCGCGCAGCCCTTCAAGGGTTTCCCGGATCGACTTCGGCTGGCCGGGCAGGTTGATGATCAGCGCCGCGTGGTCGGCCTGGGCCGTTTCGCGGATGACCGCGACCTGCCGCGACAGGATCGCGGTCGGCACGAAATTGAGGCTGATCTGCCGCATCTGTTCGCCGAATCCCGGCATTTCCTTCGTCGCCACGGCCAGCGTGGCCTCCGGCGTCACGTCGCGGCGCGCGGGGCCGGTGCCGCCGGTCGTCAGCACCAGATCGCAGCCGGCGACGTCGACGAGCTCGGCCAGCGTGGCGGAGATCGTCGGCGCGTCGTCCTGGATCAGCCGGGTCTCGGCGCGCCACGGCGAGCGCAGCGCGCCGGCGAGCCATTCCTGCAGCGCCGGAATGCCCTTGTCCTCGTAGACGCCGGTACTCGCGCGGTCGCTGATCGACACGAGGCCGACCACGAGCTCGTCCGGGTGGTTACGCTTCGTCGTCATGGTCGTCTCCGGCGTCGTCCGGCGCGTCATCGCCGTCCGCTTCGCCCGTGCCGCTCGCGGTCTTGATCCACTGGAACAGCTCGCGGAAATAGCGCGGCGGCTTGCCTTGCTGCGCTTCCTTGCGCGCGTTGCGGATCAGCGTGCGGCCTTCCTGGATGTCGGCGTCGGGGTGCTGGCGGAGGAATTCGGTCAGCGCGTCGTCGTTGGCGAGCAGCTGGTCGCGGGTGCGTTCGATCCAGTGCAGGCGGGCCGTCGCGGCCTTGTTCACGCCGCGCTGGGCGTCAAGCGCGGTGCGCAGCGCGGCCGTTTCGTCGTCGGTCAGCGAGCGCATCACGCGGCCGACGTACTGGAGCTGGCGGCGCTTGCCTTCGTGATCGGTGATCCGGCGCGCCTCGCGCACGGCGTCCGCGAGGCTTTCAGGCATCGGCATGCGCTTCAGCGCGTCTTTCGGCAGCTCAACGAGCGCCTGGCCGAGCACCTGCAGCTCGTGCATCTCGCGCTTCAGTTGGGATTTGCTGGGGCGATCGTAGCCGTTGTCGTCTTCTTCGACGGCGTGCTCGATCGGCTGGATTCGGGTTTTGCGTGTCATGGGCGGCATTGTATCGCGGCGCGGACACCCCAAGCTTGTCGGTATGTGGCCCCGGACCTTGCTATGATCGCGGGATACGCAACATTTTGAACATGCGGGCGGCACGCCCGCCACCGGATATCACGACGATGGCAGCCAATCTCGACGTACAAGCGCGCTATTTCCCGCACACGCAGGACCAGCTCAAAGAAATTGCCTCGGACATCCTTCGCCATGCGAAGGCGCTCGGCGCGACGGACGCCGCGACCGAAATCTCCGAAGGCGACGGCCTGTCGGTGTCGGTGCGCCGCGGCGAGGTCGAGACGATCGAGCACAACCGCGACAAGATGGTCGGCGTGACGGTGTTCATCGGCAAGAAGCGCGGCAACGCGAGCACGTCGGACTTCTCGCCGGCCGCGATCAAGGATACCGTTGCCGCCGCATACAACATCGCGCGCTTCACGGCCGAGGACGAAGCGGCCGGCCTCGCCGAGGCCGAACTGCTCGAAACCGACCCGCGCGACCTCGATCTCTATCACCCGTGGGCGCTGACGGCCGACGAAGCCGTCGAACTCGCGCGCCGCGCGGAAGACGCCGCGTTCGCGGTCAGCCCGCAGATCCGCAACTCGGAAGGCGCGAGCGTGTCGGCGCAGCATTCGCAGTTCGTGCTCGCGACGTCGCGCGGCTTCCTCGCCGGCTATCCGTACTCGCGCCACTACATCGCGTGCGCGCCGATCGCCGGCAGCGGCCGCCACATGCAGCGCGACGACTGGTATTCGTCGAAGCGCAGCGCGGTCGACCTCGCGGCACCGGAAGCCGTCGGGCGCTACGCGGCCGAGCGCGCGCTCGCGCGGATGGGCGCGCGCCGTCTCGACACCCGCAAGGTACCCGTGCTGTTCGAGGCACCGCTCGCGGCCGGCCTGCTCGGCGCGTTCGTGCAGGCGGTGAGCGGCGGCGCGCTGTACCGCAAGACGTCGTTCCTCGTCGACAGCCTCGGCAAGCCGGTGTTCGCACCGCACGTCCAGGTCGTCGAGGATCCGCACGTCCCGCGCGCGATGGGCAGCGCGCCGTTCGACGAGGAAGGCGTGCGCACGCGCGCGCGCAGCGTCGTCAACGACGGCGTGGTCGAAGGCTACTTCCTGTCGACCTATTCGGCGCGCAAGCTCGGCACGCAGACGACCGGCAACGCGGGCGGCTCGCACAACCTCGCGCTGCGCAGCTCGAACACGCAGCCGGGCGACGACTTCGACGCGATGCTGAAGAAGCTCGGCACGGGCCTGCTGCTGACCGAACTGATGGGGCAGGGCGTGAACTACGTGACCGGCGACTATTCGCGCGGCGCGGCCGGCTTCTGGGTCGAGAACGGCGTGATCCAGTATCCGGTCGAGGAAATCACCGTCGCGAGCACGCTGCAGGAGATGTTCCGGCATATCGTCGCGATCGGCGCGGATTCGATCGTGCGCGGTACGAAGGAAACGGGCTCGGTGCTGATCGAGCAGATGACGATCGCCGGCCAGTAAGCGGCGCGGCATCGGCCGCCGGAAAACGAAAAAGCCCGACCGTGCGTGTGAGCCCGGTCGGGCTTTTTCATGGTTGCTCGCCTGTCGCGTATCAGCCGCGCTTGCGCTCGTAGACGACGAACGCATAGCCGAACGCATTCGGCGCGGCGGCCTGGTGCGGCTCGCGCGACACTTCGTGCCAGTGCGCGGGATCGGGGGCCGGGAATGACGCATCGCCGTCGAAGTCCGCGTCGATCTCGGTGACGACCAGTTTGTCGGCGAGCGCGAGACCTTCCGCATAGAGCTGCGCGCCGCCGATCAGGAATGCTTCGGCTGCCCCGTCGCGGGCGGCGAGCGCGAGCGCGTCGGCGAGCGACGTGACGGTGTCGCAGCCGTCGAAGCGGCGCGTCGCGTCGCGCGTGACGACGATGTTGCGACGGCCCGGCAGCGGCCGGCCGATCGACTCGTGGGTCTTGCGGCCCATCACGATCGGCGCGCCCATCGTCGTGCGCTTGAAGAACGCGAGGTCCTCGGGAAGTTTCCAGGGCAACTGGTTGTCGCGGCCGATGATGCCGTTGCGGGCACGCGCGACGATCAGGGTCAACGTCGTCATGAAGGTCAGGGAAGAGGAAAACCGGAATGGCGCCGATTCTACCGGAATGACGGCAGGTGACTGCCTCGGTGCGGATGCGCCGCAGGCCCGCGGTTCCGGGCCGCCCGCACATCGCCGCCGGCGGCGGCGATGTGCGGCCTTTGCGTCGTACGTGCTGAATAAAAAGAGTGCCCGCCGGGGGACGGACACGAAAACGGTTCGCGTCGTGACGTCGACGATGCCCGACCCGGCCGGCATCATCGTTCGCTTCGCATCATCTAATTATGGAATCCTCATGAAATTGCCGGGCGGTATCGCGTGTGGATCACTGATGCATGCTGTTCCCGGCACCTTCCTGCATGGCGTGCCGCACGTCGCCGGGCCGCGGTACCGGGAGCGGCACCGGCAGGGGGGACGGCCGGGCGAGCTCGTCCCACAGCGTCACCGATGCCTTGTCGGCCGAATGCGGGTGCGGCACCGCGACGGGTACGATGGCGAAGCCGTTGTCCCGTTGCATGCTCGACATACTTTCGGCGGGCAGCGATGAGAATGCAGGCGCCATGCTTTCGTCCGCGCGTATCGACATGAACGGGAAGGCCGCCGAGAGCATGATCGCCACCTGCACGAAAGAAAGCAAAATTGGTTTCCCCATGGTGACTTTCTCCGATTGGTTAGGCCATCAGCGAAATACATGCCATCGCGCCGCAAGCGTTGTCGTGCCTGGGATCCACGCATGGGCGTTGTGAATCGCGATCGAAAACACGGGGAAATGTTTCAGCTGTGAAACGACGGGGCTTGGGAATACTGCTGATTCAATCAATGCGCTTCAAGGATGAAAATCGGCGCGTGTGTCGATACAGATATCGTGTCGCTGTGCATGCGCTATGTGCAGATGATTGACATACGTCGACCTCTGAGCGATTCGGCCGCCCGCCCATTTGTGCTGCAATCGGTTTGTCGTATTCAGCGCCTATAACCAAGCTGTATTGCTCAAAAAAATAACTGGACGCGAGATAAGCGCCATCATGCGAGGCTTGTTGTCGCCGCGCATCGGCATGGCGAATCGAGTCGCTTCGGCTGCCCCGATTCGATCCTTTTCGCACGTGACTTGGCGTGCGTGGCAATCGTTAGACGGTTGATGAACGGGGTGAGGATATGGGAGCCGAGCAGCGGCATGTGATCTATTTCTCGCGCGAGCCAAACGACGCGTTGCGCGGGCATTTTGATGAATGCGGGTGGCGAGTCGATCTGGCGGAAAGCGTACGCGACGTACGGCGTGTCGTGCAGCACGGCGTCGCAACCGCCGGCCTGCTCGATTTCTCGCCGGGCTTCAGGCCCGCCGACCTGCGCGAACTCGAAGCATGTCTGAGCATCCAGCACATCGGCTGGATTGCAGCAACCCGGCGCGGCCAGTTGCAGGACGCCACGCTGCGCCACCTCATTCGCGACTATTGCTTCGACTACGTGACGATGCCGTACGAAACGGCGCGCATCGTCGAGACCGTCGGCCATGCGCATGGCATGGTCGCGCTGACGGACCCGGTGGCATCGCCTGTCGGCGCCGGGCGCGCCGAAGGCGAGATGGTCGGCACCTGCGATGCGATGCTCGGCCTCTTCCGGACGATCCGGCGCGTCGCGACGACCGATGCGCCGGTGTTCATCTCAGGCGAATCGGGCACCGGCAAGGAACTGACGGCCGTCGCGATTCACGAGCGCTCCGCGCGCGCGCATGAACCGTTCGTCGCGATCAATTGCGGCGCGATCCCGTCGACGCTGCTGCAGGCCGAACTGTTCGGCTATGAACGCGGTGCGTTCACGGGCGCGAACCAGCGCAAGATCGGCCGGGTCGAGGCGGCGAACGGCGGCACGCTGTTTCTCGACGAGATCGGCGACCTGCCGCTCGAGAGCCAGGCGAGCCTGCTGCGCTTCCTGCAGGAGGGCAAGATCGAGCGGCTCGGCGCGCATGTATCGGTGCCGGTCGACGTGCGCGTGATCTGCGCGACGCATGTGGACATGGAGGCGGCGCTGCGCGAAGGGCGTTTCCGCGAGGATCTGTTCCATCGGCTGTGCGTGCTGAAGATCGAGGAGCCGCCGCTGCGCGCGCGCGGCAAGGATATCGAGGTGCTGGCGCGCCACATGCTCGAGCGTTTCAAGGGCGATGCGCATCGCCGTCTGCGCGGCTTCTCGCCGGACGCGATCGCCGCGCTGTATGGCTATTCGTGGCCGGGCAACGTGCGCGAGCTGATCAATCGCGTGCGCCGGGCGATCGTGATGTCGGAGGGCCGGATGATCACCGCGGCCGATCTCGAACTCAACGAGTTCGCGATCCTGGCGCCCGTGTCGCTCACGGAGGCGAGGGAAGCGGCCGAACGGCAGGCGATCGAGCAGGCGCTGCTGCGCCATCGCGGCCGTTTTGCCGATGCGGCGCGCGAACTCGGCGTGTCGCGCGTGACGCTGTACAGGCTGATGTGCGCGCACGGCATGCGCGATCGCGGCGACACGCTGGCAGGGTTTTCGGCGCCGTTGCCGGAGGTTCCGCACCACGCTTGCTAAAATTGGCGGGTACGGCCGCCCTCGCGGCCGAAGGAACCCGCATGAAACAGTATCTCGACCTCGTTCGCACCATCCTCGACACCGGCACCTGGCAGGAGAACCGCACGGGCATCCGCACCATCAGCATGCCCGGTGCGATGCTGCGGTTCGATCTGCAACACGGTTTCCCGGCCGTCACGACCAAGAAGCTCGCGTTCAAGTCCGCGATCGGCGAGCTGGTCGGGTTCCTGCGTGCATCGCGCAGCGCGGCCGATTTCCGCGCGCTCGGCTGCAAGGTCTGGGACGCGAACGCGAACGGCAACGCGCAGTGGCTCGCGAATCCGTACCGTCAGGGCGTCGACGACCTGGGCGACGTGTACGGCGTCCAATGGCGCCAGTGGCCCGGCTACAAGGTGCTCGATGCGGGCGCTGACGCGCAGATCGCCGACGCGACGCGCCGCGGTTTCCGGATCGTCACGCGCTTCGACGAGGACGGTGCGCCGAAGGTGCTGCTGTACAAGGCGATCGACCAGTTGCGCCAGTGTCTCGACACGATCATGGAGAATCCGGCCGACCGCCGCATCCTGTTCCATGCATGGAATCCGGCCGTGCTCGACCAGATCGCGCTGCCCGCGTGCCATCTGCTGTACCAGTTTTTGCCGAACGTCACGAAGCGCGAGATTTCGTTGTGCCTGTACATCCGCAGCAACGACGTCGGGCTCGGTACGCCGTTCAACCTGACGGAAGGGGCCGCGCTGCTGTCGCTCGTCGGCCGGCTGACGGGCTATACGCCGCGCTGGTTCACGTATTTCATCGGCGATGCGCACATCTACGAGAACCAGCTGGACATGCTGCAGCAGCAGCTCACGCGCGAACCGTACGACAGCCCGCGGCTCGAGATCGCCGAGCGCGTGCCCGAGTATGCGAAGACGGGCGTTTATGCGCCCGAATGGCTCGAGCAGATCGAGCCGTCCGATTTCTCGCTCGTCGGCTACCGGCACCACGAGCCGCTGACCGCGCCGATGGCGGTTTGAGCCCAGGCGTCCGGCGGCGCGGGTTGTCCGCACCACGCCCGGCAGAATGACGAAGGCCCGACCGGCAACGAGCCGGTCGGGCCTTGCTGTTTGCTCGGGCAACGGTTACTGATGGCGCCGTTCGTCGTGGCCGCCGGGCGGCGGATTGCCCGGGTGCGGCGCCTCGACGTGCGGCGCCGGTTGCGGCCGCGGTTCCACATGGGGCGCGGGCATCGACGGCCGCGGTTCCATGCGCGGCGCCTGCGGCTGCGGTCGCGGCATTTCATGCACGGCGGGCGCGGGCGGGCGGTACTCGTTCGCCCGCGGCGGTGCGACTTCGCGGTGCGGTGCCGGTTGCGCGAATTCGGGGCGCGGTTGCGGCGCCGGAGCGGCCCGCTCCGGCCGTGGCTGCGCGTGCTGGGCCGGTGCCGCGAAATCGGGGCGCGGCCGTGGCTGTGCAATCTGCGCGGTCGTGTCGAGCCGCGGTTGCGGCAACGCGCGTGGCGTTTCCCGCCGCTCGCCGGATGGCGTACCCGGTGCCCCTTCCGGATGCGGAGCCGGCGCCGCGCTCCGCACGGGCGGCAGCGCGTTTTGGCCCGCAGCGTGCAGCGCGGTCGGCGGCGTCGGGCGCTGGCGTTCCATCGGCGTATGCGGCTGCATCCAGGCAGGGGCGGGCGTCGCGGTTGCATGCGGGTTGTCGTGTCCGGTCGGCGCATTGACGGCCGTCGGCGGGTGCGGGACGCCATTGCCGGGGCCCGACGCAGCATGCTGAGCCTGATGGCCCGGCGCCTGCGGCATGGCGCCGTTGTCGACGCGTGGCGCATTCGGTGCTTCGCCATTCATCGGGCGCGGGAGATTCGCAGCGGGCGGCATCGGCGCACCCGGCCGTGCAGCCTGTGCCGGAGCCGGCTGGCCTTCGTGCGGCGCGTGCGCCGGTTGCACGACGGGGCCGTGCGGATTCACGAGCTGCACGTTGCGCATCGCCCATGCCCCGGCTTTCGGATTGCCCGGCACGCGGACCGGGCGAGCCGTATAGTCGGCCGGCACGCTCGTCTTCACGACGGGCGCGCCGGCACCCGGCACGTGTTCGCCCTGCCGGGCGAGATGCGCGGCCGCCTGGTCGCGATAGGCGGCCGGCACGGCCGGATTGCGGGTGGCGACGAACGAATGCTGTCCGAGCGCCGCCGGCGGACGGTAGCTGGCCGTGCGCAGTCCGCCGGTAAAGCTCTGACGCACCGGCGCAATGCCGGGCGTGCCCGGCATCACGTGCGCGTTGCGCCATTGCTGCGGGTCGACGCGCTGCGAGAAATGCGCGACGGGCTGGCCATGCACGAACGCGGCCGCCGGCACCGCCGTGATCGCATGCGGTGCGCGGAAGTTCACGTACGTCTTGTTGATGTTCGTGATGTTGGTGATGTTCGTCACGTTCACGGTCTTGTTCACCGTGACGTTGTTCACCACGATGTTCCGGTTCACGCGATCGTAGTAATGCGGGCTCCAGCCACCCCAGCCGGGATGCCACGGTTCGCCCGGGCCGAGCGCGAACCATGCGCAGCCGGCCGCGGCGACGCCGCCGACCGTCAGCGCGACGCTCCAGTCGGGGCCGCCACCGCCCCCCACGAACGCGACGAGCGCCGGTGCGTAGACGGGCGGCTGGCTGACGACCATCGGGCCGGGCACCCACGCCCAACTATCGTCGACATAGGCCCAGCGGCCGTAGTGATACGGTGCGAAGCCCCACGGCGCATCGTCGACCCACGTCCAGCCCCACGGCGCCTGCCAGATCCAGTGGCCGTCGTGATATGGCGCCCAGTCGGCCGGCGTGTCGTTCGGCACCCAGACCGCGCCGTAATTCGGGGTGTCGCGCCACGTGCCGTTCGCATCGAGATCCTGGTAGCCGGGCATGTCGCGCGATACATAACGGGCCGATACCGAACGTTGCTCGGCCGCATCGCGGCTGGCAGCCCACTGGTCGAGCGCGTCGGGGCCGGGCGCGGCCGATTGCTGCGCGACCTGCAGGTCGGTGCCGGTGAACACGACCTGCTGTCCCGGTGACAGTGGATACTGCCCGTTGCTGCCGTAGACGGTCGCGTTGCCGCTGCGTACGGTGACCGTCGTGCTCGCGCCGTTCGGCGCAACATCGACGCGATAGTCGCCGGGGCCCGCGATGCCGAGCGCGAGATTGGGCGTATCGATTTCGTACGATCCGCCGGACGGCAGGTCGCGCACGTGCGTCGACACGGTGCCGAGCCCGACCTTCAGCTGCGTCGTCGTGTCGTCGAGGTTCAGCACCGACAGGCTCGTCGACTCGCCGAGCCGCACCGCGGTCGAGCCGATGTGCAGTTCCGAGCGCGCGCCGGCGTCGTTCCACAGCTGGTCCCCGGTCGTCAGCGGCCGGTTCACGGCGGCGTACGACCACGTATCGGTGCCGGCGGGCTCCGTCGTCACGGCGCCTGACATGTAGTTGAGCCGGGCGACGCGGCTCGGCGGGTCGCCGCCCGGCTGCCGTGCGGTGGCCGCATACGCTGCGGCCTGTGTCGCTTGCGCGAATGCGGAGGGCAGGGTGGCCAGCGTGGCGAATGCGAGCAGCGTGCAGCGGGCGGTGCGCTTGAGCGCGAACAGGGAGGCCATGATGAGCGTCTTCGTCGTTATCGCGGCGCGTCGATTCGTGCCGTCCAGTTCACAATATCCGCTCGGCCTGTTTCAGTGCTCAGTGTTTTGTAAGTCGGATGGCACGCTATGTAACAAAACCTGTCCGTCGCGTGCCGGCGTCGTCCGGTCGCAATGCGCGTGTCAAGCGGACGTAAGCCAGTCGTCGAAAACCTGCTGTCCGGGCACGGTGACGCGCAGCACGCGCGGCCGTGCGGTGCGCTCGATCCAGCCGTGCGCGCAGAAGCTGTCGAGCAGTGCCGCGCCGAGCGCGCCGCCGAGGTGCGCGCGGCGCTCGCTCCAGTCGAGGCAGCCGCATGCGAAGCGGCGCCGGCGCGTGCGCTGCTGCGCGACGTCGATACCCCAGCGCGCGAGCGCCTGCGTGCCGAGTTCGGTGGTTTCGATGGCGTCGCCGTCATCCACGTGCAGCCAGCCGCGCGCGGCGAGCCCGTCGAAGATGCGGACCGCGAGCTCACCGGCCATGTGGTCGTAGCAGGTGCGCGCATAGCGCAGCTCGGCGGGTACCGTGCGCGCCGGCGGCGGCACCGGCCGGTTCGGCGCGGCCGCCCGGGCGACGTTCGCGAGCGCCTCGAGCGATGCCGCGATATCGGCCGACGCGAGCCGGTAATAGCGGTGCCGGCCGCGGATGTCGAGCGCGAGCAGGCCGCCTTCGGTCAGGCGCGCGAGGTGCGCGCTTGCCGCGGACGGCGACAGCCCCGCGATCATCGTCAGTTCGCCGGCCGGCCGCGCGCTGCCGTCCATCAGCACCCACAGCATCGCGGCGCGCCCCGGATCGGCGATCAGCGCGCCGATGCGGCTCAGGCCCGGAAAGTGGTGGTCGTCTTGATCGGTCATCGTCGTGTCTCGTCAGGCGGGATGACTGCAGTGTAGGCGCTGCGCCCATTCGATGTTTCGGGTTCGGCTGAAATGTCGGATGCGGCGGGGCGGCGTACGAACCGCGTTCGCCGGCCGCGCACGCGTAGAATGGCCGGACGCGGCGGCAGCGGGCCGCCGGATGCGACACGATGCAACGATGAAGACGATTTTTTGGCTGTTGGCGGCCGCGCTCGTCTGCGCGGCCTGTGCGCAGGGCGGCGCGGGTGGCGCCGGCGAGCGGGGCGGCAGCCTCGAGATGTACGGGACGATCGATCAGGGCATCACGGTGCGCCGCTGACGGGCACCGCTTGCCAGTGCCGATGCGGGCTCAACGCAGGGCCGGACATGCGGTCTCGCCCGTGCGGCGGGCGCCGCGACGTGTTGCCGCAGTGCAACGTATAATGCGCCGACTGCCGTACCCCCGCTGCCTGGAGCCACCACGATGTCCCAACCGTCCCCCGTACCGGCTGCCCTCGACCGCACCGAAACCGTATTCCGCTTCCTCGCCGAACCGTCGTCCGTGAACTTCGGCGGCAAGGTGCATGGCGGCGCGCTGATGAAGTGGATCGACGAGGTCGCGTATGCCTGTGCGGCTGTCTGGTCGAGCCGTTATTGCGTGACGGTCAGCGTCGGCAACATCCGCTTCCAGCGTCCGATCCTCGTCGGCAATCTGGTCGAGCTGAAGGCGCGCGTCGTCGCGACGGGCCGCACCAGCATGCACATCCATGTGTCCGTGCATGCGGGCGATCCGAAGGGCGGCGTGCTGCGCCAGACGACCGACTGCCTCGTCGTGTTCGTCGCGGTCGACGAAAACGGCAACCCGGTGCCGGTGCCGCCGTTCGTCCCCGAGACCGACGAGCAGAAGGTGCTCGCGAAATATGCGGCCGACGTGCGCGCCGCGCTCGACAAGATCGTCGAGTTGAAGCCCGAGGAAGTGGCGAAGGGCACCGTCTGACGGAAACGGGCGCCGCGCGTTCGCGCCGCGCCCGTCATCGCGTCAAATCCCCCACATCGCTTCACTTCGTCACGACCGCGATCCGATCATCTCTTCGGGTCGCACCCACGCATCGAATTCCGCCTCGGTCAGGTAGCCGAGCGCGAGCGCGGCGGCCTTCAGCGTCGTGCCTTCCTTGTGCGCCTTCTTCGCGATCTGCGCGGCCTTGTCGTAGCCGATATGCGGGTTGAGCGCCGTCACGAGCATCAGCGATTCGTTCAGCAGCAGATCGATGCGCGCGCGGTTCGGCTCGATGCCCACCGCGCAGTGGTCGTTGAAGCTCTGCGCGCCGTCGGCGAGCAGCCGCACCGATTGCAGCACGTTGTGCGCGATCATCGGCCGGAACACGTTCAGCTCGAAGTTGCCGCTCGCGCCGCCGACGTTCACCGCGACGTCGTTGCCGAACACCTGGCAGCACAGCATCGTCACGGCTTCCGATTGTGTCGGGTTCACCTTGCCCGGCATGATCGAGCTGCCCGGTTCGTTTTCCGGAATCGACAGTTCGCCGAGCCCGCAGCGCGGCCCGCTCGCGAGCCAGCGGACATCGTTGGCGATCTTCATCAGGCTGGCCGCGACCGTTTTCAGCGCGCCGTGCGCGAACACCAGCGCGTCGGCGGCCGCCATCACCTCGAACTTGCTCGGCGCGGTCACGAACGGCAGCTTCGTCAGCCGGCCGATCTCGTCGGCCACGCGCACCGCGAATTCCGGATGCGCATTCAGCCCGGTGCCGACGGCGGTGCCGCCGAGCGCGAGTTCGTACAGATGCGGCAGCGCCGATTCGACGTGCCGCACGCATTGGTCGAGCTGCGCGACATAGCCGGAAAATTCCTGGCCGAGCGTGAGCGGCGTCGCGTCCTGCAGGTGCGTGCGGCCGATCTTCACGATGTCGGCGAACGCCTTCGATTTCGTGTCGAGCGTCGCGCGCAGCGTGCGCAGTGCGGGCAGCAAATGATTGGCGATCGCGTACGCGGCTGCGACGTGCATCGCGGTCGGGAACACGTCGTTCGACGACTGGCCGCGGTTCACGTCGTCGTTCGGGTGGACCTTGCGCGCTTCGCCGCGCTCGCCGCCGAGCAGTTCGCTCGCGCGGTTCGCGATCACCTCGTTGAGGTTCATGTTGGTCTGCGTGCCGGAGCCCGTTTGCCACACGGCGAGCGGGAATTCGCGCGGATGCTTGCCGGCGATGATCTCGTCGGCCGCGTCGATGATCGCGCGCGCCTTGTCGTCGGCGAGCACGCCGAGCGACTGGTTCACGGCGGCCGCGGCGCGCTTGACGATCGCGAGCGCGTGGATCAGCTCGGGCGACTGCTTCTCGGTCGAGATCCGGAAATTCTGCAGCGAGCGCTCGGTCTGCGCGCCCCAGAGCCGGTCGGCCGGCACGGCGATCTCGCCGAACGTGTCGCGTTCCATCCGAACTGCTTCGTTCATGATGCACTCCTCTTGGGAAGGGGAAAGGCCGCGCATCGCGCGGCGTCGGGCGTATCGTGAGGCAGTCGCGCCGCTGGCGCGGCGTCTCGGGTCTTCGAACTCTTCGATCGACAAGCATAGCGCCGGCCGCGAATTCGCGTCGTGTCGCGTTCAGCGCGTCGCTGCGATGAGCGATGCGGTCTTCGTATGAAAGCGGCAGGCCATCAATACGGCGACACTGGCGAGGCCGGCTGCGAGCCCCCACCACAGGCCGCGCGCGCCGAGGCCTGCGTGGAACGCCAGCCAGTAGCCGGTCGGGAAGCCGATGCCCCAGTAGCCGAGGGTCGCGGCGAGCATCGGGATGCGCGTATCGCGCAGCCCGCGCAGCGCGCCCGAGCCGACCGTCTGCATGCCGTCCACGATCTGGAACACCGCGGCGATGCCGAGCAGCGACGCGGCCAGCGATACGGTCGGCGCGTTGGCCGGATCGTCGAGGCGCAGGTACAGGCCGACGATCGCGTGCGGCGCGACGATCAGCACGAGCCCCGACAGCGACATGAACGCGACGCCGAGCCCGAGCGCGACGAAGCCCGCGTGCCGCGCGGCGACCGGCTGGCCGGCGCCGACCCAGTAGCCGACCCGCACGTTGGCGGCCTGGCCGATCGCGAGCGGCACCATGAACGCTACCGACGCGACGTTCAGCGCGATCTGGTGCGCGGCGAGCGACGTCGCGCCGAGCACGCCGATGGTCAGGCCCGTGGCGAGAAAGAGTGTCGATTCGACCCCATACGTGATCGCCACCGGCCAGCCGATGCCGATCAGTTCGCCCATTACGGGCAGTTTCGGGCGGGCGGCGGTCACGAAATGGCGGAATCGCTGGCGGCCGTGCAGCAGCCAGATCAACGCGAGCGCGGTGAGCCAGATCGTGATGGTCGTCGCGACCGCCGAGCCGAGGAAGCCGAGCCGCGGCAAGCCGAAGGCGCCGTGGATCAGCCCGTAGTTCAGCACGCCGTTGACCCCGACGCCGCCGATCGAAACCCACAGCAGCCGGCGTGCCGCGCCGATCGCGGGCAGGAAGGCGCGCATCAGCCCGACGCCGATCAGGCTGCCGAGCGCGGCGAAACGCAGGATGCCGGTGTATTCGCCGACGTGATGGGCGAGCGTCGGCGGCTCGTGGAACATCAGCAGGATCGGTTCGGACAGCGACAGCGCGACGATCGCCGGAATCGCGAGCAGCACGGACAGCACGAAGCCGGTCCAGTAGATGTGCGGCACGCGATGTTCCGCCTGCGCGCCGCGCGCATGCGCGACGCTCACGCTGACCGACGACAGCACGCCTTGCAGCACGGTCACGATGACGAAGAAGAAGTTCGCGCCGAGGCCGCCCGCCGCGAGCGAACCGGGGCCGAGCGAGCCGAGCAGCACCGTGTCGGTGACGCTCATCGCCATCTGCGAGAGCTGCGCGATCGCGAGCGGCGCGGCGAGGCGCGCGGTATCGGCGGCATGACTGGACAGGGACGGCGGCGCGGCGGCCGTCCGCGTAAGACCGGAATGCGACATGGAATGGGCGCTCGCGCGAGTGCGGGCCCGCGCTGCCTGTATTTATTTTGAGAGACGGCTAGCTTACGGCTTTATTCGAACGGTGTCGAACGCGCGCGCCGATGGCCATGTCCCGGTCAGGGGAACCGCTATGCGTCGTGAACCGCGATCCGCGTATCGCCGAACAGCACGACCTGGCCCGCGCGGATCTTGCAGGTCTTGCGCAGTTCGACCGCGCCGTCGACTTTCACCGCGCCGGACGCGACGAACATCTTCGCGGTGCCGCCGCTGTCCGCGAGACCGGTGATCTTGAGAAGGTTGTGCAGCTCGACGTATTCGCCGGTCAGCGTGAAATCCAGATTGGGCATGACGAGGGAGCGCGCGATGCGCGGGAGGAATCGCCTCGCATCATACGGCACCGCAGGCCGGCGCGCGAGCGCGGACGCGCACGCAGATCCGCGCGGTGGTTGGCAGTTGTTAAGGACTGTGAGCGATTCGTCAGCAAATGATACGGTGGGTAACAGTCTGAGAGATTCGAGAACCGGCGCCGCAGGCCGCGGGTCTTTTGTCGTACCTGCTGCGTGTTGCGGCAGGGGACGCGACGGATCGCATCGAGGTGGTCCGCGCCCACAACTTCTTGAGGAGGATAGTCATGTCCACGATTCGTACGATGCTGATCGGTGCCGCGCTGACGGCGTTCGCCACTTCGGCCGCGTTCGCGCAGACCGGCGTCGCGACACAGGGCGCCGCAGGCGCAGGCGTGCAGGCGCAGGCGCCTGCAGCAGGGGCAGGCGCGGGTATGCAGGGCGGAGCCGGCGTCAACGCATCGGGTTCGGCCGGCGCCGCGACCGATGCGGTCGGCGCGGCAGCGGACGGCGCGAAGGATACGGCGTCGTCGTCGGTCCACTCGGCGAAGAAGCACACCAAGCATGCGATGAAGTCAGCCAAGCATCATGCCGGCTCGACGAAGTCGAAGGTAGGCGACGAAGCGGTCGAGGGCGGCGCATCGGCCGGCGTGCAGGGCGGTGCATCGGCCTCGGGCGCCGCGCAGTAAGCGGTGCCCGACCGCCGTACGACGTTCGCCCCGGACGGCGCGTCGTGACGGCGATCGATCGGCGGCCCGGTTCGCTTCCCGCGCACCGGGCCGTTCTTCATGCGCGGAAGCGGGCCGTCATGGCCGGCGCTGTTCCGTCCCCGGCCCCGGTGCCGGCCGCGTGGCGGACGGCGCAAACACGCTGCGCAGCCACGCGGCGAGCCGCGCGAATACGTCGTACGGCTCGTCGACGAAGATCTCGGGCTTCAGCAGCCGCAGGTATTCCATGATCTGCTGCGCTTCCGGTTTCTGGAACGAACCGTGCGCGAGCCCGAGCCGCAGCAGGCCGCGCAGTTCGCCGAGCTTGTCGCGCGCGGCGCTGCCGACACTCATCTCGCACGCGAGCTTCGCTTCGTAGATGCGCTGGCGCAGCGATTCCGCGAGCCGCCACGCGGGCGTCTGCATCATCTCCTCGAGGGCCTGGATGTCGTTCACCGCACTCTTGATCTGCGCGGCGAGCGGATCGACGAGCGACACGTCACCCTGCGCTTCGGCGACGATCGCCTTGGCCCAGTCGCGGCACGCCTTCGCCAGTTCGTCGGGCGTCCATTCGGAGCGCGACGCGAAGCCGAAGCCGAATTCGCCGGCCTGCCGCATCAGGATCGCGACGACGTCCGGAAATTCCTTGTCGAGCGTGCGCTTCGCCCACGCGTACTGGCCGCCTTCGAGCATCCGCTGCACGGCATGCTCGGTCAGCGGCACCATGTTGTCGAGCAGCTTGGCACGCAGGAAATCCTCGAACGACGGCGTCGCGAACTGCGGGTCGAGTTTCAGCGACACGCGCACGAACGCGTCGTAGTCCTTGCGCAGGGACGCAAGCGTGTCGTCCTTGAGGGAAAGGGTGATCTGGCCCATGAATCGTCTCGATGGCGGCCCGCGCGGGCCGGCGGCCGACGCGGCGCACCGGTACGGGCGCAGCGTCGACGAACCGGTTCGCGCCGAGGCCTATGGCGGGTCTTCATACCCGATATCGGCGCATCGGACGAAAACTTGAGCGCGGCCGGCGACGTTCGCTCAGGCCGCCAGCCAGTGCGGCATCACGACCCCTTGCCAGAAGAAGAACACCGCGAGCCCGACCGCGATCGTCACGAGCGGGCGGCGCGTCGCCGCCGACACGAGCACGGCGGCGAGTGCACCGACGAGTTGCGGATTGCGCCAGGTCAGCTCGGCCGTGCCGCCGTGCGGCGAAACCGTCATCGGCACGATGATCGCGGTCAGCACGGTGACGGGCACAAAGCCGAGCGCGGTCCGCACGAGCGGCGGGAAGGTCAGCCGCTCGCCGAACAGGAACAGCGTCGTCCGGATCGCATAGGTGATCACGGCCATCCCGAGGATCAGCAGCGCGTAGCTCACGATGCGGCCTCCGTGCGCGAAGCGGTGCGCGAGCGCTCGTGCAGCAGCGTGAGCGCGACACCCACCACGACGCCTGCGGCGACCGCGCCCAGCAGCCCGAGCTTGTACGGCCAGCCCTGCCAGAAGTACGCGAGCGTACCGGCCGTCGCGGCGGCCGCGAAATAGCGCAGCGTGCCGAGCTGCGGCACGACGATCGCGATGAAGGTCGCCGCCATTGCGAAATCGAGGCCGAGCGACTGCAGGCCCGGGAAGGCCGCGCCGAAGCCGATGCCCGCGAGCGTCCAGACCTGCCAGTTCAGGTACATCGCGAGGCCCGAGCCGAAGAAGTAGTGGGGGCCGATCGCACCGGGCGGGAAGTGCCGGTAGTGCGCGTAGGCGACCGCGAACACCTCGTCGGTCATCAGCGCGCCGAGCGTTGCGCGCCAGCGCAGCGGCAGGTGGGCGACGTACGGCGCGAGCGTCGCGCTGTACAGCAGGTGGCGCAGGTTCACGATCAGCGTCGTCGCGAGCACGACGGCGAAGCTCGCGCTGCCGGCGATCAGGCCGAGCGCGATGAATTGCGCGGAGCCCGCGAACACCGCGAGCGACATGAGCGCGCCGTGCCAGGCGGCGAGCGGGCCGCCGCCGACGAGCGTGCCGAAGATCACGCCGAACGGCGCCGCGCCGATCATCATCGGGATCGTGTCGCGTGCGCCGTCGAGCCATTCGTTGAGCGGACGGCGGGGCGGGGGCGAGGATGGGGGTGTCGGATTCAAAGGGCGCTTCTCCATGACATGGAGGATAGCGGGGCGATGCGGTCACGGCTTGTATGTTCTTGCGCCCGCGGGTGCCTGCGGCGCAACCGGTGTACCGGTTGCCGCGGATTGCCGACGGCGGCGCGGCAAGGGTGCGTCAGCGTGCCTGCCAGCGCCCGGGCGGCACGCCGAACATCCGTTTGAAATGCCGCGTGAAGTGGCTCTGGTCGACGAAGCCGCTGGCCGCGGCGACATCGGCGATCGACACGCCCGCGCGCAATGGCGCAAGCGCACGCTGCAGCCGCAGCTGGTTGCGCCACGCATGCGGCGGCATCCCGGTCGTGCGGGTGAACAGGCGCGCCGCGTGAAACGGCGACAGGCCGGCGGCCTGCGCGACGTCGTCGAGCGTGACCGTGCAGGTGAGATCGGCGGCGAGCCGTTCGCGCATGGCCTCGACGCGCGGTTCGTCGGACGCGAGTACGGCGGGTTGCAGGCGCGCGTCGGCATGACGCGCGATGAGCGTCGACAGCGCGTCGAGCATCGCCGTTTCGGCGGCGAGCGGATCGTAGACGCGCGGCGCACCGTTTGCGGGAACCGCGTCGGCCGGCTGGTCGTGCAGGTGGCCGGGCGGCATGCATTCGCTGCCGGCCTCCATCATCCGGTGTGCGAGCGCGAGCCGCGCCGCGAGATCGGTGTCGCGGATCACGTCGGACGGGAACCACGGCGCATCCCGCGGCCGCTCGGCGATCGCGCTCGCGAGCGAGCGAATGTAGTCGACCGGCACGTAGCTCACGCGATAGCACCAGCCTTCGTCGGTCGCGCGCGAGCCCGTGTGGACTTCGCCGGGATTGATCACCGGCACGGTGCCCGTTTCGGCGACATGGCCGGTGCCGCGACAGGTGTAGCGCTCCGCACCCTCGAGGATCACGGGGATCGTGTACGCATCGTGCCAGTGCGGCGCGAACGTATGGTTGCGATAGGTGGCCGTGAGCAGGTCCGCGTCCGGCAGCAGCGGCGTGCGCCAGTAGCGTGCGGAGTCGGGAAGGCGGATGACGGACATGGTCGGGCGCGGGGCGGTCGAACCGACAGTGTATCGCTCGCGCGCCCGGCGGGCGCGGGCTTACTTGACCGGAATCGTCGTGCCGGCCGGCATCGGCACCGCGGTGACGGCGTTCTTCGGGCTGCCGCTGACGATGCGGTCGCTGTAGGTCAGGTAGACGAGCGTGTTGCGCTTCGTGTCGACCACGCGCACGACGTGCAGCGTCTTGAAGATGAACGACATGCGCTCGCTGAACACGTCGGTCTGCTGCTTGAGCGGCTCCTTGAAGCTGAGCGGGCCGACCTGCCGGCATGCGATCGACGCTTCGCTCGGATCCTCGGCGACGCCGAGCGTGCCCTTGATCCCGCCGGTGCGCGCCCGTGACACATAGCAGGTCACACCCGTCACGAGCGGATCGTCGTAGGCTTCGACGACCACGCGGTCGGAGCCCGTCACGCGGAAATGGGTATTGACGCTGCCGACTTCCTCCGCGTGCGCGAGCGGCGCGGCGACCAGGGCGGAGAGGAGGAGCGCGAACGGCGCGGCGGAAAGGAGGCGGTGCTTCATCGACGGAACCGGAGGCGAATGCGGGACAACGACTCTAGCATGCGCGGCGCTGGCCGACGGGCGCCGGAAAAACAAAAGGCCCGTCGAATGACGGGCCTTTCGCTGTCTGGCTCCCCGACCTGGGCTCGAACCAGGGACCTACGGATTAACAGTCCGGCGCTCTACCG
>NZ_JBQEON010000032.1:0-46292 GCF_052045245.1 Burkholderia sp. 22313 | reverse complement strand
CTCGAACCAGGGACCTACGGATTAACAGTCCGGCGCTCTACCGACTGAGCTATCGGGGAACAAACAACAACAGCAGAGAAACGAGATTTTATGGAGTGTTCGCTAACCTGTCAATACTTTTGAGCGGCAATGCACCAAAAAATTTTTGCGGCGCCGCTGCGCGATCAGCGCTCGAGCAGATGCAGCTTTTCCTGCACGTCCTTCCACTCGTCCGCATCGGCCGGTGCCGGCTTGGTCTTCGTGATCGACGGCCAGTTCTTCGCCAGTTCGGCGTTCAGCTCGGTGAACTGCTGCTGGTCGCCCGGAACGTCTTCTTCGGCATAGATCGCATTGGTCGGGCATTCGGCGACGCACACGGCGCAGTCGATGCACTCGTCCGGATCGATGGCGAGAAAGTTGGGACCTTCACGGAAGCAATCCACCGGGCACACATCCACGCAATCCGTGTATTTGCACTTGATGCAGCCTTCGGTCACAACGTGAGTCATTAAAACGCTCCTGCTTGGCGGTATATATGGGGTGGCGTGTGCGCCAAAAGCGGCATTGTAACTGAACCTCAAAACCCGCATGGCATGGTCGGCTTTCCGGCTTATATCGTTTCGTGATTAGTTTATGGGCGCCGGCCGCGGATGCGACGCCCGGGCGCCTGGGGGCGGGCACCGCGCGGCGGTTTCACGATGGTCGGGCCCGCATTCGGGTAACATGGCCGACAGACCGGGCGGCGCGCGGTGCGCCGGGCCCTGTCACGATATTGGCGGTGCCGTAATCATGATCATCACTTCGCTGCTCGACACGGATCTCTACAAGTTCACGATGATGCAGGTCGTCCTGCATCACTTCCCGGCCGCAAACGTCGAATACCGGTTCCGGTGCCGCACGCCCGGCGTCGATCTCGTGCCGTACATCGACGAGATCCGCGACGAAGTGCGCGGACTGTGTTCGTTGCGGTTCACCGATGTCGAACTCGACTACCTGCGGCGCATGCGCTTCATCAAGAGCGATTTCGTCGAGTTCCTCGCGCTGTTCCACCTGAACGAGAAGTACATCTCGATCACGCCTTCGCCGAAGGGCAACGGCGAGATCGACATCCAGATCGAAGGGCCGTGGCTGCACACGATCCTGTTCGAGATCCCGGTGCTCGCGATCGTCAACGAGGTCTATTTCCGCAACACGCAGCGCGAGCCTGACTATCGCGAAGGCCGCGAGCGCCTGCGCGAGAAGATCAAGTTGCTGGGAGCGAAGCCCGAATTCGCCGACTGCAAGATCGCGGACTACGGCACGCGCCGGCGTTTCTCGAAGGTATGGCACGAGGAGGTCGCGCTGACGCTGCGCGACGGGCTCGGGCCGCAGTTCGCGGGCACGAGCAACGTGCTGTATGCAATGAAGCATGACATCACGCCGCTCGGCACGATGGCGCATGAATACCTGCAGGCATGCCAGGCACTCGGCCCGCGGCTGCGCGATTCGCAAACCTACGGTTTCGAGATGTGGGCGAAAGAGTATCGCGGCGACCTCGGCATTGCGCTGTCGGATGTCTACGGGATGGACGCGTTCCTGAACGACTTCGACATGTACTTCTGCAAGCTGTTCGACGGCGCGCGCCACGATTCGGGCGATCCGTTCGAGTGGGGCGAGCGCATGCTGCGCCACTACGAGGCGAACCGCTGCGACCCGCGCACCAAGGTGCTCGTGTTTTCCGACGCGCTCGATATCCCGAAGGTCATGCAGTTGTACGAACGGTTCCGCAACCGCTGCAAGCTCGCGTTCGGCGTCGGCACCAACCTGACCAACGATCTCGGCTACGTGCCGCTGCAGATCGTGATCAAGATGGTCCGCTGCAACGGGCAGCCGGTCGCGAAGCTGTCGGATTCGCCGGGCAAGAGCATGTGCGACGACAAGGCGTATCTCGCGTACCTGCGCCAGGTGTTCGGCATCGCGCAGCCGGCAGACGACGACGCGCCGCAGTAAGTGTCGGCCGTCCGGCCAGGTGCGTAGCGGCGGGGGCGGCCGGTATAATCCGACGGTATCGCACGCCAACGTCACGAGGACCGTTCATGGACACTTCCGCTGCCCGTCGCCAGATCCTCGCTCGCATTCGCGCGGCGCAAGGACGCGCACCCGAACCCGATGCAGCGGAGCGCGAAGGCGTCGCCGACTATCTCGCCCGTCATCCCGAAGGGCCGCGCCCGCCGGTGCCGGCCGATCTCGTCGCCGCGTTCGTCGATGAAGCGGCGCGCCTGTCGACGACGGTCGACGAAGTCGCGACGCTGGCCGACGCGCCTGCCGCCGCCGCCCGCTATCTTTCCGCTCACGGCCTGCCGCTGCAGGCCGTCGCCTGGCGCACGCTCGCCGAGCTCGACTGGGCCGGCGCGGGCCTGTCGGTCGAATGCCGCAAGCCGCGCGACGGCGATCTCGTCGGCCTGACCGGCTGCTTCTGCGCGACCGCCGAAACGGGGTCGCTGGTGTTGCTGTCCGGCCCCGACACCTATGCATCGGCGGGGCTGCTGCCGGAGACGCATATCGCGATCGTGCCGGCGTCGCGCATCGTCGCGGGCCATGAAGATGCGTTCGCGCTGATTCGCGCGGAGCGCGGCGAGTTGCCGCGCGCGGTCAATTTCGTCTCCGGCCCGTCGCGCACGGGCGACATCGAGCAGACCATCGTGCTGGGCGCACACGGCCCGTACCGCGTTCACGCGATCGTCGTGCGGGGCGCATGACGCGCCCGCTGCATTCCATCTCACACGAACAAGGAAGTTCTGCATGAAACGACATGCCGCCTGGGCGGGCATGGCGTCGGGAGCCGCGTTTGGCGCCGTTCCCGCGCTCGCATCGGCCGCCACGCTCGACGGTGCCACGCTGTCCGCGCTCTGGGGCATCCCGTTCGCCGGGATCCTGCTGTCTATCGCGGTGTTCCCGCTGGTCGCTCCGGTGTTCTGGCATCACCACTTCGGCAAGATCGCCGCGGCGTGGGCGATCGCGTTCCTGGCCCCGTTCGCGGTGGCATTCGGCGCGGGCACGGCATTCGGTACGCTCGTGCATGCGCTGCTCGAGGAATACATCCCGTTCATCGTGCTGCTGACGGCGCTCTACACGGTCGCCGGCGGCATCTGCGTGAACGGCAACCTGCACGGCACGCCGAAGCTGAACACCGCGATCCTCGCGCTCGGCACGCTGCTCGCGAGCGTGATGGGCACGACGGGCGCCGCGATGCTGCTGATCCGGCCGCTGCTGCGCGCGAACGACAACCGCAAGCATGTCGTGCACGTCGTGATCTTCTTCATCTTTCTCGTCGCGAACGCGGGCGGCTCGCTGTCGCCGCTCGGCGATCCGCCGCTGTTCCTCGGTTTCCTGAACGGCGTGAGCTTCTTCTGGACCACGACGCATCTGGCGCTCCCGATGCTGTTCATCTGCGCGGTGCTGCTGACGCTGTTCTTCGTGCTCGATACGTATTTCTACCGGCAGGGCGGCGAGGAGCGGCCGGCCGCGCTGGATCCGACGCCCGACGGCGCCGCGCTGTCGATCGACGGCAAGATCAACTTCGGGTTGCTCGCGGCCGTGATCGTCCTCGTGTTGATGAGCGGCATCTGGAAACCCGGCGTCACGTTCGACGTGTGGGGCACGCACGTCGCGCTGCAGAATCTCGTGCGCGACGTCGCGCTCGTCGCCGTGGCGCTCGCGTCGCTCGCGCTGACGCCGCGTTCGGCGCGCGAGGGCAATGCGTTCAACTGGGCGCCGATCGAGGAGGTCGCGAAGCTGTTCGCAGGGATCTTCGTGACGATCGCGCCAGTCATCGTGATCCTGCGCGCGGGTGCCGACGGCGCGTTCGCGCAGATCGTCCATCTCGTCACGGGGCCCGACGGCAAGCCGGTCGACGCGATGTACTTCTGGGCGACGGGCCTGCTGTCGTCGTTCCTCGACAATGCGCCGACCTATCTCGTGTTCTTCAACCTCGCGGGCGGCGATGCGCCATCGCTGATGACGACGGGCGCGACGACGCTCGCCGCGATATCCGCGGGGGCGGTGTTCATGGGCGCGAACAGCTACATCGGCAATGCGCCGAACTTCATGGTGAAGGCGATCGCGGAATCGCGCGGCGTGAAGATGCCGAGCTTCTTCGCGTATCTCGGCTGGGCGCTCGTGATACTGGTACCCGTATTCCTGCTGACGTCGCGGATTTTCTTCACGGCGTAGGCTGACGATTTTCAACCAAGCGCGGGCGGTCCCGGCGGCGCACGATGCGCCGCGTTCCGGCCGCGGCATGCGGAGATGGCGATGCAGAAGATCCTGGTCGCACGGCCGATTTTTCCGGACGTGATCGAACGGCTCGAGCAGTATTTCGAAGTCGACTGGAACAACGGCGACGCGCTCGCCCCCGACGCGCTCGCCGCGCGTCTCGCCGACAAGGACGGCGCGCTGACGGCGGGCGACCCGGTCGGCGCGGCCGCGCTCGCGGCGGCACCGCGCCTGCGCGTCGTGTCGAACATGGCCGTCGGCTACAACAACTTCGACATGGCCGCGTTCAATGCGGCGAACGTGCTCGGCACCAACACGCCCGACGTGCTGAACGAGTCGACCGCCGATTTCGGCTGGGCGCTGATGATGGCCGCGGCGCGCCGGATCGCCGAGTCGGAGCACTGGTTGCGCGCCGGTCAGTGGCAGAAGTGGGCGTACGACGGTTTCCTCGGCAGCGACATTTACGGCTCGACGCTCGGCGTGATCGGCATGGGGCGCATCGGCCAGGCACTCGCACGCCGCGCGCGCGGCTTCGGGATGCAGGTGATCTATCACAACCGGTCGCGGGTCGCGCCGGAGATCGAGGCCGAGCTGAACGCCGAATACGTGTCGAAGGACGTGCTGCTGGCGCGCGCCGACCACGTTGTGCTCGTGCTGCCGTACACGAAGGACAACCATCACACGATCGGCGCGGCCGAGCTCGCGAAGATGAAGCCCACCGCGACGCTGACCAATATCGCGCGAGGCGGTATCGTCGACGACGCGGCGCTGGCCGCCGCGCTGCGCGACGGAACGATCGCCGCGGCCGGCCTCGACGTGTACGAAGGGGAGCCGAGCGTGCATCCGGCGCTGCTCGAGGTGCCGAACGTCGTGCTGACGCCGCACATCGCGAGCGCGACCGAGAAGACGCGCCGCGCGATGGCGAATCTCGCGGCCGACAACCTGATCGCCGCGCTGGGCGAAGGGCCGCGCGCGGGGCAGCCGCCGAATCCGATCAACCCTGACGTGATCGGGAAGCCGCGCGCATGACCACGACGTTGTTGCTGGCGGCGGTCGTCGTGCTGGCCGTCGCGCTGGCAGTGGCGGTCGTCGCGATCATGCGCGGCGGCGGCAGCCGTGACGACGCGGCCGTGCTCGGCGACCAGATCGAGGACGCCGCGCACGCGCAGGCACTCGCGGTCGAGCGGCTCGAACGCGAGTTGCGCGGCGAGATCGTCGAGAACGCGCGCGGCTCGCGCACCGAACTGGCCGGCAATTTCTCGCAGCTTCAGCAGTCGCTTGCGACCCAGCTGACGAGCATCGCGACCGTGCAGAACAACCAGATCGACGGTTTCGCGCAGCAGCTGGGCAAGCTGGTCGCCGGCAACGCGCAGCAGTTCGACGCGATGCGCGAGAGCGTGCAGCGCCAGGCGCAGCAGGCACGCGAAGAGCAGACGGTCGCGCTGCGATTGTTCGGCGACACGCTGAACCGGCAGCTCACGCAGCTCACCGAGGCCAACGATCGCCGGATCGGCGAAGTGCGAGCGACGCTCGAGCAGCGGTTGAAGGAAATCGAGACGAACAACGCGGCGAAGCTCGAGGAGATGCGCCGCACCGTCGACGAGAAGCTGCATGCGACGCTCGAGCAGCGGCTCGGTGAATCGTTCAAGCTCGTGTCGGACCGGCTCGAGCAGGTGCATCGCGGGCTCGGCGAAATGCAGACGCTTGCAGCGGGGGTCGGCGACCTGAAGAAGGTGCTGACCAACGTGAAGACGCGCGGCACCTGGGGCGAGGTGCAGCTCGAAGCGTTGCTCGAACAGATGCTCACGCCCGACCAGTACGCGAAGAACGTCGCGACGGTGCCGAAGAGCAGCGAACGCGTCGAGTTCGCGATCCGGCTGCCGGGGCGCGAAGCCGGCACGCGCGACGCGCCGCCGGTGTGGCTGCCGATCGACGCGAAGTTTCCGCGTGAGGACTACGAGCGGCTCATCGATGCGCAGGAGCGTGCCGATTCGGTGGCGGTCGAGGAAGCGGCCCGCGCGCTCGAGGCGCGCGTGCGGATGGAGGCGCGTACGATCGCCGAGAAGTACGTCGCGCCGCCGCACACCACCGATTTCGCGCTGCTGTTCCTGCCGACCGAAGGGCTTTATGCGGAGATCCTGCGCCGCCCGGGGTTGACCGATCTGCTGCAGCGCGACTATCGCGTGACGGTGGCCGGGCCGACCACGCTCACCGCACTGCTGAACAGCCTGCAGATGGGCTTTCGCACGCTCGCGATCGAGCAGCGCTCGAGCGAGGTGTGGCAGGTGCTCGGCGCGGTGAAGACCGAGTTCGGGAAGTTCGGCGACGTGCTCGCGCGCACGAAGGCGCAGCTTGAAACGGTCACGCGCTCGATCGAGGCGGCCGAGCAGCGTACCCGCGTGATGAACCGCAAGCTGAAGCAGGTCGAGGCGTTGCCGGGCGATACGGCGGCCGGGCTGCTCGGCGCGGAAGCCGCGGACGGCGCCGATGCGGACGACGCATGACGTGTTCAGCCGAAACCGGCTGGAACAAGAAACGGGCGCCGCGGCGCCCGTTTTTCTTGTGCAGCAACGGCCGGCGCGGCCGGCCCGCGTTCAGCGTGCGGCGAGCGCGTCCAGCGCGTCGCCGGTGACGCGCACGATGCGCCATTCCGGCAGCACGGTCGCACCCATCTTCTCGTAGAAGTCGATCGCCGGCTGGTTCCAGTCGAGCACCGACCATTCGAAGCGGCCGCAGCGGCGTTCGACGGCCAGGGCCGCGAGGTGCTGCAGCATCGCGGTGCCAAGGCCCGTGCCGCGTTGCGACGGCTGCACGTACAGATCCTCGAGATACAGGCCGCGACGGCCGAGGAACGTCGAATAGTTGTGGAAGAACAGTGCATACGCGACGATCGCGCCGTCGCGCTCGGCCACCAGCGTTTCGGCCGCGGGGCGCGCGCCGAACAGCGCGTCGGACAGATCGGCTTCGGTCGCGACGAACAGATCCGTGAGCCTTTCGAACTCGGCCAGCTCGCGCATCAGCGCGAGGATCGCGCCGACATCGCGCGTTTCGGCCGCGCGGATCAGCGGCGCGCCGCTCACGCTTCCTCCGGCGGATCGGACAGCACGATCTCGATGCCGCCGAAGCGCGATGCGACCCAGTTGTACGCGTGGCAGGCGATCCACAGCAGCACGAACCCGAGGATCGCGTTCAGCAGCAGCGCGCTCAGGATCGTGCTCAACTCGACCATCCCGTAGCGGATATACGCGACCAGAATGCCGAGCAGCACGATCGGCACGCTGAACGTCAGGTAGACGAGGATCAGCGCCTTCGCGGTCTGCCCCGCGGCGATCGACGAGATTTGTTTCTTCATGTGCGGATTGCCCCCGTAGAGATATACCGATTGGAATTCAGATCAGGCCGTCAAGCGGCAGGATGTCGACCAAGGCGCCCGCGTCGACTGCCGCGGTATCGTGGCCCAGGACGATGAAACAGTTGGCGGCCGCGAGGCCGCTCAGCGATGCGGAACTCTGCGAACCGGCCGGCGCGACATCCCACTGGCCGTCGGCGGTGCGCGTTGCAATGGCGCGCAGGTATTCGGTGCGGCCCGGGCGCTTTTTCAATGCCTGCGTGCTGCGCGCCGGGTACATCGCCGTCGGCGGCGTGTGTGCACCGGCCAGCGTCAGCAGTGCGGGGCGCACGATCGCTTGGAACGTCACGGCGGACGCGACCGGATTGCCCGGCAGCCCGAAGAACAGCACGTGACCCGCGCCGTCGTCCGCACGCGCGAGCGTGCCGCACGCGAGCGGCCGGCCGGGCCGCAGCGCGAGGCTGGCGAACGTCACGTCGCCGAGCCGCGCCATCACGTCGCGCGTGAAATCGGCTTCACCGACCGATACGCCGCCGGACGTGATCACCGCGTCGACCTGTGCGGCGGCCGCATCGCGCAAGGCGCGTTCGAGCGCGGCCGGATCGTCGCGGACGATCCCGAGATCGAGCGCGTCGATGTGCAGCCTTTCGAGCATCGCAATCAGCATCCCGCGATTGCTGTCGTACAGCGTGCCTCGGTCGAGCGGCTCACCGGGCTCGCGCAGTTCGTCGCCGGTCGAAAACACGGCAACGCGCACGCGGCGGCGCACCGTGACCTCGGACAGCCCGAACGATGCGAGCAGGCCGAGATCGGACGGGCGCAGGATGCGGCCGGCGGCGAGCGCGCACGCGCCGCGCGCGAGATCCTCGCCGGCCTTGCGGCAGTTTGCGCCGGGTGCGACGTCGTGCGCGGCGAAGCGGATGACGTCGCCGTCGATGCGAACGCGTTCCTGCGGAATCACGGTGTCGCATCCGGTCGGCATCGGCGCGCCGGTCATGATGCGGATGCACGTGTCGGCCGCGACGGTGCCGTCGAACGGATGGCCGGCGAACGCGGTGCCGGCGACCGTCAGCGTGATGTCGGCGGTCGCTGCGAGCGCGGCTGCGCCGGCGTCGAACGCATAGCCATCCATCGCCGAGTTGTCGTATGCGGGAATGTCGAACGGCGCATTCACGTCGGCCGCGAGCACGCGGTCGAGTGCGTCATGCAGCGACACCGCGTCGCACGCGTCGACCGGCACCGCAAAACGGCACGCGAGCGCCTGCGCATCGGCGAGCGACAGCGGGGCAGCGGAATCGGGTGCGGTTCGGGAGGCGGGCGAGGATTGCGTGATCATCAGTCGGACTGCGCCGCAAGGCGTATCGGGTTCGTGGCCGGTGGCGCGAAGGGGGGCCTGAGCGCGGAGGCGCATGCGGCGGGCGGACACGATGCCGGCGCCGTCAGCGGCGGGCAAGCGCGGCGAGTTCCTGCCAAGTGTTGGCATTGTAAAACGCACGCTCGTCGCGAAACTCGACTTCGACCGTCTTGTGGCGTGCGTACCACGCACGCACCTTGCGCTCGCCGGCCGCGAGCCGGGCGGCGAGATCGTCGGCGAGCGACGTGCGCAGCAGCGCGAAGGTCGGTTGCGGCGAACGCGTGTGCTGTGCGTCGACGGTCACCGCCATCGCGATGTCGGCCTGCCGCGCGTCGAGCGCCGCATGCAGCCGCGCGACGAGATCGGCCGGCAAATAGGGCGTATCGCACGGTGAGCACACGACAAGCGGTGCGCGCGCCGCTCGCATGCCGGCGAGCAGGCCCGCGAGCGGGCCGGGAAAATCGGAGGTGTCGTCCACCACGATGCGCGCGTCGAACGGCGCACCGAGCTCGGCGTAGCGATCGGCATTGCGATTCGCGCTGATCAGCGTTTCGTCGACCTGCGGCGAAAGCCGACGCAGCACGTGCAGCGCGAGCGGCGTGCCGTCGAGCAGCTGCAGGCCCTTGTCGGCGCCGTCCATGCGCGTCGCGCGTCCGCCCGCGAGCAGCAGGCCGGCAATGGAAGGCGAGGGGGAGGCGGGCATCGCGAGCGAGCGGCGCGGGTCAGCCGCCGATGTACGACATTTCGACGCGCTTGCCGGCGCCCTCGGGCGCGGCGTCGCCGGCCGCGCTGCCGCGCAGTTGCGAATAGCGGTCGGTGCGGGCCTGCCAGATCCGGGCGATTGCGGTCAAGATCTCGGCGTCGCTGGCGCCGCTGCGCACCAGCGCGCGCAGGTCATGGCCCGCCGACGCGAACAGGCACAGGTACAGCTTGCCTTCGGTCGACAGCCGCGCGCGCGTGCAGTCGCCGCAGAATGCCTGCGTGACGCTCGAGATCACGCCGATTTCGCCGCTGCCGTCCGCATAGCCCCAACGCTGCGCGGTTTCCGCCGCCGTGTGCGGCTCGAGCGGCACGAGCGGGAACTGCTCGGCGATCCGCGCGACGACATCGGCGGACGGCAGGACCTCGGCCATGTTCCAGCCGTTCGACGTGCCGACGTCCATGTATTCGATGAAGCGCAGGATCACGCCGGTGCCGCGAAAGCGCTCGGCCATCGGCAGGATCTCGCTGTCATTGGTGCCGCGCTTCACGACCATGTTGACCTTGACCGGCGCGAGGCCCGCTGCCTGCGCGGCGAAGATGCCGTCGAGCACGTCGGCGCTCGCGAAGTCGGCGTCGTTCATGCGCTTGAACAGCGTGTCGTCGAGCGCGTCGAGGCTGACCGTCACGCGCGTGAGACCGGCGTCCTTCAGCGCACGCGCCTTGCGCGCGAGCAGCGAGCCGTTGGTCGTCAGCGTCAAGTCGAGTGGGCGGCCGTCATGGGTCGTCAGGCGAGCGAGGCGCTCGATCAGGAATTCGAGGTTCTTGCGCAGCAGCGGCTCGCCGCCCGTGATCCGGATCTTTTCGACGCCGTGTGCGACGAACAGCCGCGCCACACGCTCGATCTCTTCGTGCGTGAGCAGCGCGCTGTGCGGCAGGAACGGGTAGTTTTTGTCGAACACGTCGCGTGGCATGCAGTACACGCAACGGAAGTTGCAGCGGTCCGTCACCGAGATGCGCAGGTCGCGCAGCGGCCTGGCGAACGTATCGGCCAGGGCGCCGTCAGGGGCATGCGCGACACCGGAGACATCCGGCATCCCGCTGACGTCGGTGAGAGGAATGATGCGTCGGGACATGTTGTAAGAAGTGCGAGCCAAGCTTCTATTTTAGCCGCAAGCGGCCGGCCGGGCCGGTGGGCGGAAACCCGCAGCGCGGAAAAGGAAAAGCCCGCCGGTGGCGGGCTTTTCTGGGCGGGCGATGCGTCGCTTAATGCTGCGACGTTTCGACCTGCTGCATCGGGGTCGAGTCGACCGCCGGCAGCGCCTTGCGTTCGCGCGGCACGCGGGCCGGACGCGGCAGGTTCGACGCGGCTTCCTGCGCAGCGCGGAACTTGTCGGCGTCCGTGTTCACCCACACGAGACCGGCTTGCTCCAGCACGACATCGAGGTTTGCCGAAGCGAAGGCTGCGGCCGGTCGAACCGGCGCTGGCGCTGCCGCAGCGGTTTCGGCCGGTACGGTTTCGACGTGCGCCGGCGCGACGGCTGCCGGAGCCACTTCGGCTGCGACGACCGGTGCCGGTGCGGCTTGCTCGACGGGCGCGGACTGCGGCGCTTCGACGGCAGCCGGCGCGGCTGGCACGTCGAACGCATCGGTCGGCGAAACCGCGACCGGAGCCGGGCCGGCCTCCGGAGCGGCAGCTGCCGCGACCGGTGCCGATTCGGCTGCCGGGGCAACTGCGGCCGGCTCGATCGGCGCGACCGGCGTCGCTTCGACGCGAACCGGTGCCGGTTGCGATTCGACCGCGGCCGGTGCGACCGCTTCGGCACGCTGCTCGACCGCTGCTTCGGCAACGACGGCGCCTGCCGCGGCGACAGCTGCCACGGCGGCCGGTGCGGCCGTACGGGCCGGCTCGATCGCGCTCGGCGCTTCCGCCGTCACGGCCGGCGCGGCGGCTTCACCTTCCGCACCTTGCTCGGCGTGCTCGCCGACTGCGCCTTCGTCCTCGCGCTCGCGACGACCACCGCGGCGGCCGCGGCGGCGGCGGCGACGTTCCTCGCCGTCACGTGCGCCGGCTTCCGCGTCGGCGGCCACATCGGCGCCCGGCAGGGCAGTTGCGGCGGCCTGGTCGAGTTCCGCTTCCGGGTGGTTCTCGCCACGCGTGACGGTCTCGAGCGTAGCCGCATGCTGCGTCGGCTTGCGGCGTTCACCGCGCTCGCGACGCTCGCCGCGTTCCTGGCGCTCGCCCCGGCCGGCTGCCTCGACGGCTTCCGTCTGCTCGGCGCGCTCGCGCGGTTCGCGGTTCTCGCGCGGTTCACGCGGCTCGCGGTTTTCACGCGGCTCGCGCGGTTCGCGGCCTTCGCGCGGGCCACGGCCCTCGCGACCTTCACGGCCGTCACGACCTTCACGCGGCTCGCGGCCTTCGCGCGGCTCGCGGTTCTCGCGCGGTTCACGCGGCTCACGACCTTCACGCGGCTCGCGTGCTTCCTTGCCTTCGCGTTCCAGGCGTTGCGGCTGACCGCGGCCTGCGGCTGCCTGATCGCGACCGCCCTGAGCCTGCTGGGCGCCGCCGCGACGGTTGCGGTTGCGATCGCCGCCACGCTGGTCAGTCTTCTCGGACCGCTCGCGGGCCGGACGGGCAGCCTGTTCCTTCGCCGGTGCCGGTGCGACCGGCGCGGGCGCCGGAGCCGGCGACATGCCGAACAGACCCTTCAGCCAGCCGACGATACCGCCGCTTGCCGGGGTGACCGGGGCGGGCGCTGCAACCGGCTCGGCCGGACGCTGCGGTGCCGGGCTCGGTGCCGGGCGCTCGGGCGTGATGCCCTTGACCGCCGCTTCCTGTTTCGGCTTCACGTCGGCTGCGCGCTTGCTGTAGCCGGTTTCCGACTCCAGTTCGCGGGCGGCTTCCTCGGCCATCTTCCAGGACGCGCGCGGATCGTCGAGGCGCGCGTCGTCATGGCGCAGGCGCTCGAGCTTGTAGTGCGGCGTATCGAGGTGCTTGTTCGGGATCAGCACGATGCCGACCTTGAAGCGCGACTCGATCTTGTTGATTTCCTGACGCTTTTCGTTGAGCAGGAAGGCGGTCACCTCGACCGGCACCTGGCAGTGGATCGCCGCGGTGTTTTCCTTCATCGCTTCTTCCTGAATGATCCGCAGGACCTGCAGCGCGGACGATTCGGTATCGCGGATGTGGCCGGTGCCGTTACAGCGCGGGCACGTCACGTGGCTGCCTTCCGACAGGGCCGGACGCAGGCGCTGGCGCGACAGCTCCATCAGGCCGAAGCGGGAGATCTTGCCCATCTGCACGCGTGCACGATCGTGCTTGAGCGCATCCTTCAGGCGTTGCTCGACTTCGCGCTGGCTCTTGGCCGACTCCATGTCGATGAAGTCGATCACGATCAGGCCGCCGAGGTCGCGCAGGCGCAGCTGGCGGGCCACTTCGTCGGCCGCTTCGAGGTTCGTGCGGGTCGCCGTTTCCTCGATGTCCGCGCCCTTCGTCGCGCGCGCCGAGTTCACGTCGATCGCGACGAGCGCTTCCGTGTGGTCGATCACGATCGCGCCGCCCGACGGCAGCGGCACTGTGCGCGAGTACGCGGTTTCGATCTGGTGCTCGATCTGGAAGCGGGAGAAGAGCGGCACGTCGTCGTGGTAGCGCTTCACCTTCGCGACGTTGTCCGGCATCACGATATCCATGAAGGCGCGGGCCTGATCGTGGATTTCGTTCGTATCGATCAGGATTTCGCCGATATCGGGCTGGAAATAGTCCCGGATCGCGCGGATCACGAGGCTCGATTCCAGATAGATCAGCATCGGCTGGCCGGCATTGCCGCTTTGCGACGCCGCTTCGATCGCGCGCCACAGTTGCAGCAGGTAGTTCAGGTCCCACTGCAGTTCCTCGGCGCTGCGGCCGATGCCCGCGGTACGGGCGATCATGCTCATGCCGTCCGGGATCTGCAGCTGCGCCATGGTTTCGCGCAGTTCCTGGCGCTCGTCGCCTTCGATCCGGCGCGACACGCCGCCGCCGCGCGGATTGTTCGGCATCAGCACGAGGTAGCGGCCGGCGAGCGAGATGAAGGTCGTGAGGGCAGCGCCCTTGTTGCCGCGCTCTTCCTTCTCGACCTGAACGATCAGCTCCTGGCCTTCGCGCAGGGCATCCTGGATGCGCGCGGAGCGCATGTCGATGCCTTCCTTGAAGTACTGGCGGGCGACTTCCTTGAACGGCAGGAAGCCGTGGCGGTCTTCGCCGTAGTTGACGAAGCACGCTTCGAGCGACGGCTCGATGCGGGTGATGACACCTTTGTAGATATTGCCTTTGCGCTGTTCGCGCCCGGCGGTCTCGATGTCGATGTCGATGAGCTTTTGCCCGTCAACGATGGCGACGCGCAGCTCCTCCTGCTGCGTCGCATTGAACAGCATGCGTTTCATGAACGACTCCAGGCGGCTCCGCTGCCGGCGCCTCGCGGTTGTCAGTCGCGAGGGCGGGAACGACGGCAGGCCGCACCTTGTTGTGTTGTCACAAGCACGCTGGAGCGGGAAGGATGGCGGGGAGAATTGCCTGAAGAGGCGCTTGGGCCCGAAAGACGGGGGCCGGCGGCCATAGGGCACCTGCGAATACGGTTTCAAAGCACGGCGTTCACACACCGCACGCTGCACAAGCGCGCTAAGCCTGAGTCCGGGCATCGCCACGGGCGCGCAATGGGTCGCGCGCGCCGACGGGCGGCAGATGCTGCGGCTTGGGCCGCAGCGGGGAGTATCGAATCCAGCCCGACTTTCCCGCTTGGGGTGTACTTCCCTGGTTTGACGTCGCCAAGCCCCGCACGCTTCGCAGGGCCAAATCGGGCGCAACGCCGTAATTTTCGCAACCGGCAGCCTGCGGACGCACTTCGCGCCGCCGGCTGCCGATCAAATTCTTTTCAACCAACTTTCCGTTACCGCGGCGCCTTGCCGACCGAATCCGCCTGTGGGCGCGATCCTTGCCGACGGGCGGCGCCGTGCGTGCAACTTGCTGCATCTCTTTGATCAGGGGCGAGCAGCGGACCCCCGGCGCAAGTAAAATAGCGGTTTGCGCTTGCGCCTTGCCCGACTCGGTCGGGGCCGGCCTGTCAGGCCACCCTCAACGTCAGGCTGGGCAAAATTATATTCAGTATGAATGAGTTAGGCAAAATATCCCAGAATTCAGTCGCAAGTGGCCAGGTGTCGATGATTCAGATCGACGAAAACTCGGCCGGTCAGCGGATCGACAACTTCCTGTTGCGCGTCTGTAAAGGCGTGCCCAAAAGCCATATTTACCGGATCCTGCGCAGCGGCGAAGTGCGCGTCAACAAGGGCCGGGTCGACGCCCAGTACCGCCTCGCGTTCGGCGACATCGTCCGCGTGCCGCCCGTGCGGGTGGCCGCGGCCGACCTCGCGCGCGCCGACATGCCGATCGTGCCGCCCGCGCAGTTCGAGGTGCTGTACGAAGACGACGCGATGCTGGTCATCAACAAGCCGGCCGGCGTCGCCGTGCACGGCGGCAGCGGCGTTGCGTTCGGCGTGATCGAGCAGATGCGCCAGGCGCGCCCGCATGCGAAATTCCTCGAACTCGTGCACCGGCTCGATCGCGAGACGTCCGGGATCCTGATGCTCGCGAAAAAGCGCTCGGCGCTCGTCGGCCTGCACGAGCAGATCCGCGAAAACCGGATGGACAAGCGTTATTTCGCGTGCGGACACGGCGAATGGCTGCCCGACTGGGGCCGCCGCCGCGCGGTGAAGGCGCCGCTGTTCAAGTATTTGACGCCGGAAGGGGAGCGTCGGGTGCGCGTGCAGGACGACGGGCTGCCGTCGCACACGGTGTTCAACCTGCTCGACAGCTGGCCGGACTACGCGCTGGTCGAGGCGGAACTCAAAACGGGTCGGACCCATCAGATCCGCGTGCATCTCGCGCATCTCGGCCTGCCGATCGCCGGTGACGCCAAGTACGGCGATTTCGCACTGAACAAGGCGCTGGCGCGCGCAAACGCGCAGCCGTCGCTGAAACGGATGTTCCTGCACGCGCACCGGCTGAAGCTCGCGCACCCGCTGACCGGCGAGGCGCTGCAGTTCGATGCGCCGCTGCCGGACGAATGCCGGCGCTTCCTCGATCAACTCAGCGCTCTGCGCGATACCACCTGAACCGCATGGCACGACAGCAATTCGATCTGATCGTCTTCGACTGGGACGGCACGCTGATGGATTCGACTGCGCACATCGCGCACAGCATCCAGGCTGCCTGCCGCGATCTCGGTCTGCCCACCCCGTCCGACGAGGCATCCCGCTACGTGATCGGCCTCGGTCTGCGCGATGCGCTGCAGATTACCGCGCCCACCCTCGATCCGGCCGACTATCCGCGGCTCGCCGAGCGTTACCGCTATCACTATCTGCTGGACGACCAGCGCATCGAATTGTTCGCCGGCGTGCGCGAGCTGCTGACGGAGTTGCGCGATACGGGTTACCTGCTCGCGGTGGCGACCGGCAAGGGCCGGGTGGGGCTGAATCGCGTGCTCGACCAGTCGAAACTGACGAGCGTGTTCGATGCGACGCGCTGCGCAGACGAGACGTTCTCGAAGCCGCACCCGGCGATGCTGCACGAACTGTCCCGCGAATTGGGGCAGGATCTTGCGCGCACCGTGATGATCGGCGACACCACGCACGACCTGCAGATGGCCGCGAGTGCCGGGGCGGCGGGCGTCGGCGTGTCGTATGGCGCGCATACGGCCGATGCGCTCGCCGCGCTGACGCCGCGTTTCGTCGCGCCGGACGTCGTCGCGCTGGCGGCGTGGCTGCGGGAGCACGCATGAGCGCGGGGCCGGATGCCGTGCGAGTGTGCGCATCGGACGCGCTGAGCGACGGCGGCGCCGGCGTGCGTGTCGATGCGACGCTGCGCGGCGAGCAGGCGGTCGTGTTCTTCGTGCGCTACGACGGCCGCGCGTACGGCTACCTGAACCGTTGCGCGCACGTCCCGATGGAGCTCGACTGGGCCGAAGGGCAGTTCTTCGAGTCATCGGGCCTCTACCTGATGTGCGCGACGCACGGTGCGATCTATGCACCGGATACCGGCAAGTGCGTCGGCGGCCCGTGCCGCGGCGGCCGCTTGCGGCCGGTCGAGGTGGACGAGCGCGACACGCCGGACGGGCGTGCGGTATTCTGGGTGCCCGACGCGGACTTGCGTCCCGCTGCTCCGCTCCCTCCCGCCACGACCGACTGACGACACCATCGCATGGCCGACCAACCGAATTCCCCTGATTCCTCGCCCCGTTCCGACAGCCGCGAACCGAACTGGGAGCGTGCGGCGCTCGAGCGGATCGCGCTCGCGGCCGTCAAGGAGCAGCGCGCGGCGCGGCGCTGGAAGATCTTCTTCCGCTTCGCGTTCCTCGGCGTGTTCGTGCTGTTCGCATTCGCGCTGATCGATTTCTCGAGCGACTCGAAGTTTTCGGCGAGCGGGCGGCACACGGCGCTCGTGACGATCGACGGCGAGATCGCGGCCGGTGTCAACGCGAATGCCGACGATATCAACACGGCGCTCGACGCCGCGTTCGACGACGACGGCACGGTCGGCGTCGTGCTGCGGATCAACAGTCCGGGCGGCAGCCCGGTGCAGGCCGGGATGGTCTACGACGAGATTCGGCGGTTGCGCACGAAGTATCCGGACAAGCCGCTGTACGTGGTCGTGACCGACATGTGCGCATCGGGCGGTTATTACATCGCGTCGGCTGCCGACAAGATCTTCGTCGACAAGGCGAGCATCGTCGGCTCGATCGGCGTGCTGATGGACGGTTTCGGCTTCACGGGCCTGATGGGCAAGCTCGGCGTCGATCGCCGCCTGCACACGTCGGGCGAAAACAAGGGCTTTTACGATCCGTTCTCGCCCGAGACGCCGAAGATGGACGCCCATGCGCAGGCGCTGCTCGACCAGGTCCATGCGCAGTTCATCAAGGCCGTGAAGGATGGCCGCGGCAAGCGGCTGCATGAGACGCCCGACATGTTCTCGGGCCTGTTCTGGACCGGCGAGAAGAGTGTCGAGCTCGGGCTCGCCGACGGCTACGGCACGACCGATACGGTTGCGCGCGACGTGCTGAAGGCGCCGGATCTCGTCGACTACACGGTGAAGGAAAGCCTGACGAACCGCGTCGCGCGCAAGTTCGGCGCGGCCGTCGGCGGGGCCGCGATGAAGGCGCTCACCGCGGGCGGCACGTCGTTCAGCCTGCGCTGAGCGGCGGCCGGGCGGCGCCGCGGCGAACGGAGCAGGGCGCCCCGTGCCGCGAAGCGGCTGCCGGCGCGCGTGTCAGTTCGCGAGCAGCAGGAAGATGGCAGGGCGCTTGTGCAGATTCGGCGCAGGCGCCTTTTTCCAGTCCGCCACCGAGCGGCTGGCGATCGTCTCGGTTTCGAGGGTAAGGTCGGCGGCGACGCAGATCTGCGTCGACGGCGCGCAGGTCGCGACGAGCGTGTCGAGCATTGCGTGGTTCCGGTACGGCGTCTCGATGAAGATCTGCGTCTGGCGGGCCTTGCGCGACAGCTGCTCGAGTTCGCGCAGGCGTTTCGCGCGCGCGGCCGCGTCGACCGGCAGATAGCCGTTGAACGCAAAGCTCTGACCGTTCAGGCCGGATGCCATCAGCGCGAGCAGGATCGAACTCGGCCCGACGAGCGGCACGACCTTCACCCCACGCTCGTGCGCACGGCGCACCAGCAGCGCGCCGGGATCGGCGACGGCGGGGCAGCCGGCTTCCGACACGAGCCCGGCGTCCGCGCCTGCCAGCACCGGTGCGAGCAGCCGGTCGATCTCGCCGGCCGGCGTGTTGACGTTCAGCTCGCGGATTTCGATTTCCTGGATCGGCCGCGTCGTGCCGATCTTCTTCAGGAACGCGCGGGTCGTTTTCGCGTTTTCGCCGATGTAATAGCCGAGCGTGCCGGCGCGGGCCTGCACGGCTGCGGGCAGCACGGCGGCGAGCATCGATTCGTCGCCCTCGCCGAGCGTGTTCGGGACGAGATACAGCGTGCCGGCGGTCATGCGCGGTCTCCTTGGGATGCAAACAGTGGGTAGCCGGCGGCGCGCAGCATCCGCGTGAGTGCGATCAGCGGCAGGCCGACGAGCGCCGTCGGATCGCTGGAATCGATCGCGTCGAGCAATGCGATGCCGAGCCCTTCGGACTTCGCGCTGCCGGCGACGTCGTACGGCGTTTCCGCGCGCAGGTACGCATCGAGTTCGGCTTCGGGCAGCGAGCGGAAGCGCACGTGCGTGACGACGTCCTCGCTCTGCGTTTCGCCGGTGCGGCTGTCGTACAGGCTGAGCGCGCTGTGGAAAGCCACGTCGCGGCCCTGCATCGACAGCAGCTGCGCGAGCGCGCGCTCGTGCGTGCCGGGCTTGCCGATCTGGAGGCCGTCGAATGTCGCGACCTGGTCCGACCCGATCACGAGCACGCCGTCCGGCGCGTCGATCGTCGCGGCGACGGCGCGCGCCTTCGCGCCGGCGAGGCGCAGCGCGGTCGCGGCCGGTGTTTCGCCGGCGAGCGGGGATTCGTCGAGGTCGGGCGATACGACATCGAACGGCACGCCGAGGCGCTCGAGGAGCGTGCGGCGATAGCGGGAACTGGAGGCGAGAATCAGCCGCGGCAGGCGGCAAACGGTATCCGGCATGGTCGGTTGGGTCGGTGAGTCGTCAGGTGTGATGCGGTGTTGCGAGGGCGCAAGCTTAAGTGATTGACCGCAAAAGGTAAAACAGGTATGCTTTCCCGCTTTTCGTCGGCAGGCTTTCGTTGTGGTGGCGCCTGCCGGGTTTTCGGACGTAAAGTGTACGTAATCGTACGAGGTGCCGAGGCGCGTGCGTGGCGTAGATCACCTGCGTGAGCGGCGCCTGAAGCCGGATCCCGCAAGTCAGCCTGTAGGCAGGAGCGCAACATGAACACTTCTTCTGGCAAGCCGGCGGCATCGCTTGATCCGCACGCAGTCGACCTGTTCGAATTCGCCCGCAGCGGGCGGCAGGCAGCGGGTGCGGTGCGCCTGTCGCAGTTGCCGCGGATGTTGAACGAAGTGCCGGCGGACGCGCCCGATCGCGACACGGTCTTCACGTGGCAGGCCGAGGGGTTCACCCAGAAGGAGTTGCAGGACGACGGCGCCGATGGGCAGCAGCCGTATCTGCGTCTCGCGGTGCACGGCCATGCGTGGCTCACGTGCCAGCGCTGCATGACCCCGTACGACCAGACGTTCGGCGTCGACATGACGTACCGGGTCGTCGCGACCGAAGAAGAAGCTGAAGAATTTCCGCTCGACGACGATGAAGCCGATGTGATCGTGGGCTCACGCCAGTTCGATCTCGTCGACTTGATCGAAGAGGAATTGCTGCTTTCGTTGCCGCTCGTGCCCAAGCACGAGGTTTGCCCGGCAGTTCACGAAAGCCTCGTGTCGGGTGCGAGCGGTCCTTCGGAAGAGGCGGACGATGAGTCCGCCGAAGACGAGGACGAAGGCAAACGGCCGAATCCGTTCGCAGCGCTGGAAGCGCTGAAGAAGGACGGGGGCGGCAGCAAGAAACACTAAGCAGTTGTGGCGCGGGAAGGCGTAAGGGCTTTGGGCCAGGGTAGTTAAGCGCCGGATCGGGCTGTGTTAGAATCCGGAAAATTATTTAGGAGTTAGTCATGGCAGTCCAGCAAAACAAGAAGTCGCCGTCGAAGCGCGGCATGCATCGTTCGCACGATTTCCTGACGGCAGCGCCGCTGGCAGTCGAGCCGAGCACGGGTGAAGTGCATCTGCGTCACCACGTCAGCCCGAACGGCTACTATCGCGGCAAGAAAGTCGTCAAGACGAAGAACGACTAAGCGTCAAGTCACGCGTTGCGCGCTACGATCGCCGTTCGCGTGACAACTGGTTCGCTTGACACTTTCCTGGCGCAACAAAAAGGCGGCATTCAACTGCCGCTTTTTTGTGCCTGAAATTCGTCGCATTCCATGACCGTAAAGCTCACAATCGATTGCATGGGAGGCGACCACGGCCCGTCCGTGACCGTTCCCGCGGCAGTCAAGTTCGTCCGCGCGCATCCCGATGCGCACCTGATGCTCGTCGGCATCGAAAGCGCGATCCACGCGCAGCTGAAGAAGCTGAAAGCCCTCGACGATCCCGCGCTGACCATCGTGCCCGCCACCGAAGTCGTGGCGATGGACGACCCTGTCGAAGTGGCGCTGCGCAAGAAGAAGGATTCTTCGATGCGTGTCGCGCTCAACCACGTCAAGGAAGGCGCGGCCCAGGCCTGCATCTCCGCCGGCAACACCGGCGCGCTGATGGCCGTTTCCCGTTATGTGCTCAAGACGCTGCCCGGCATCGAGCGGCCTGCGATCGCGTTCGCGCTGCCGAACCCGACCGGCTACACGATGATGCTGGACCTCGGCGCGAACGTCGACTGCGAGCCGCAGCACCTGCTGCAGTTCGCGGAGATGGGGCATGCGCTCGTCGCCGCGCTCGAAGGCAAGGAGCGTCCGACGATCGGCCTCCTGAACATCGGCGAAGAGGTCATCAAGGGCAACGAGACGATCAAGCGCGCCGGCGAACTGCTGCGCGCCAGCACGCTGAACTTCCGCGGCAACGTCGAAGGCAACGACATCTACAAGGGTACGGTCGACGTGATCGTCTGCGACGGTTTCGTCGGCAACGTCGCGCTGAAGACGTCCGAAGGGCTCGCGCAGATGCTGTCGGACATCATCCGCGAGGAGTTCGGCCGTTCGTTGATGTCGAAGCTGATGGCGCTGCTCGCGCTGCCGGTGCTGATGCGTTTCAAGAAGCGCGTCGACCATCGCCAGTACAACGGCGCGGCGCTGCTGGGGCTGAAGAGCCTCGTGATCAAAAGCCACGGTTCGGCCGACGCCTACGCGTTTGAGTGGGCGATCAAACGCGGGTATGATGCCGTCAAAAACGGCGTGCTGGAGCGCCTCACGCGCGCGATGGCGGACAATTCGGTGTCGCTCGGCGACGGCGAACACGACGCGGGCGGCGCGGGCCAGGCGAGCCCGGCCGCAGGCCATCACGCCGAACCTTCCGCTGCGCAATCCTCTAAAGCATAAATGGCCCAATCGACTCTCTATTCCCGCGTGCTTGGCACGGGCAGCTACCTGCCGCCCGACCGCGTCACGAACCAGCAGCTTGCCGATCGTCTCGCGAAGGAAGGCATCGAGACGAGCGATGAGTGGATCGTCGCGCGCACGGGCATCCATGCGCGCCATTTCGCCGCACCGGACGTCACGACCAGCGATCTCGCGCTCGAAGCGTCGCGTCGTGCGATCGAGGCGGCCGGCATCGATCCGCAGTCGATCGACCTGATCATCGTCGCGACTTCGACCCCCGATTTCGTGTTCCCCAGCACGGCTTGCCTGCTGCAGAACAAGCTTGGCATCAAGAACGGCGGCGCGGCATTCGACGTGCAGGCCGTCTGCTCGGGTTTCGCCTACGCGATGGCGACGGCCGACAGCTTCATCCGCAGCGGCCAGCACCGTACGGCGCTCGTGATCGGTGCGGAGACCTTCTCGCGCATTCTCGATTTCAAGGACCGCACGACCTGCGTGCTGTTCGGCGATGGCGCGGGCGCGGTGATCCTGTCCGCCTCGGAAGAGCCGGGCGTGCTCGGCAGCGCGCTGCATGCGGACGGCAGCTATTCGCACATCCTCTGCACGCCGGGCAACGTCAATCGCGGCGTGATCGACGGCAGCGCGTTCCTGTACATGGACGGGCAGGCTGTGTTCAAGCTCGCGGTCAACGTACTCGAAAAGGTCGCGATCGAGGCGCTCGCCAAGGCGAATCTTGCACCCGAGCAGATCGACTGGCTGATTCCGCACCAGGCCAACATCCGCATCATGACCAGCACCTGCCGCAAGCTTGGCCTGCCGCAGGAGCGCATGGTCGTGACGGTCGACCAGCACGGCAATACGTCGGCTGCATCGATCCCGCTGGCGCTCGACACCGCGGTGCGCGACGGTCGCATCCAGCGCGGTCAGCACGTGCTGATCGAAGGCGTCGGCGGCGGCTTCACGTGGGGCGCGTCGGTCTTCCGCTTCTGATCCGCTGCGCGCGCTGCTGCGCGCGGATCCCGAACCGGCGCGCCGTTCGCGCGCGCCGTCCGAATCGATTCAATTGGGGAAGATATGAAATTTGCATTCGTTTTTCCGGGGCAGGGCTCGCAGTCGGTCGGCATGCTCAATGCATTCGCCGATCTCGCCATCGTGCGCGAGACGCTCCAGGAAGCATCCGATGCACTCAACCAGGATCTCGGCAAGCTGATCGCCGAAGGTCCGGCCGAAGAACTGAATCTGACCACCAACACGCAGCCGGTGATGCTGACGGCCGCGTATGCGTGCTATCGCGCATGGCGGCAGGCCGGCGGCCCGGCGCCGTCGATCGTCGCGGGCCACAGCCTCGGCGAATACACGGCGCTCGTCGCCGCGGGCGCGATCGCGTTCAAGGACGCGGTGCCGCTCGTGCGCTTCCGTGCGCAGGCGATGCAGACGGCCGTGCCGGTCGGCCAGGGCGGCATGGCCGCGATCCTGGGTCTCGATGACGACACGGTGCGCGCGGTGTGCGCCGAAGCCGCGGAAGCGGGCGTCGTCGAAGCCGTGAACTTCAACGCGCCGGCGCAGGTCGTGATCGCGGGCGCGAAGGCGGCCGTCGAGAAGGCATGCGAGATCGCGAAGGCGAAGGGCGCGAAGCGCGCGCTGCCGCTGCCGGTATCGGCGCCGTTCCATTCGTCGCTGCTGAAGCCGGCGTCGGATCAGTTGCGCGACTATCTGGCGAACGTCGACGTGAAGGCGCCGCAGATTCCGGTCGTCAACAACATCGACGTCGCGGTGGTCAGCGATCCGGCCGCGATCAAGGACGCCCTGGTGCGCCAGGCCGCAGGCCCGGTGCGCTGGGTCGAATGCGTGCAGCACATTGCGGGCACGGGCGTCACGCACGTGATCGAATGCGGTCCGGGCAAGGTGCTGGCGGGCCTGACGAAGCGCATCGACGGCAACCTGGTCGGCGCATCGGTGTTCGATCCGGCTTCGCTCGACGAAGCACTGAAGCTGGCGACCGCCTGACGCGGCGCCTTTCCTCAAGAGACGGATATTCGATTCATGGAAAAGACTCTCGATAAACAGGTCGCGATCGTGACCGGCGCATCGCGCGGCATCGGCCGGGCGATCGCACTCGAGCTCGCGCGCCAGGGCGCGACGGTGATCGGCACGGCGACGAGCGAATCGGGCGCCGCGGCGATTACCGCCGGTTTCGCGGAAGCGGGCGTCACGGGCCGCGGCGCGGTGCTGAACGTCAACGACGCGGCGGCTGCCGAGGCGCTGATCGACGCGACCGTGAAGGAATTCGGCGCGCTGCACGTGCTCGTCAACAATGCAGGCATCACGCAGGACCAGCTCGCGATGCGCATGAAGGACGAAGACTGGGACGCGGTGATCGACACCAACCTGAAGTCGGTGTTCCGCCTGTCGCGCGCGGTGCTGCGCCCGATGATGAAGGCCCGTGGCGGGCGCATCATCAACATCACGTCGGTGGTCGGCTCGGCCGGCAACCCGGGTCAGGCCAACTACGCGGCCGCGAAGGCCGGCGTCGCGGGCATGACCCGTGCGCTCGCACGTGAAATCGGCAGCCGTGGCATTACGGTGAACTGCGTCGCGCCGGGCTTCATCGACACCGACATGACGAAGACGCTGCCGGAAGAACAGCAGGCCGCGCTCAAGACCCAGATTCCGCTCGGCCGCCTCGGCAGCCCGGCAGACATCGCCCATGCCGTCGCGTTCCTCGCATCGCCGCAGGCCGGTTACATCACCGGCACGACGCTGCACGTGAACGGCGGCATGTACATGTCGTAACGGTTTTCGTTTACCATCCGCGCCGTATCCCGTTTTTCAGGCGGATCGGCGCTTGATCGACCATCAAGCCAACGCGCGTTTTGGCGTCAGCAAACCTGATAAAATGCGCGCACTTGTAAATCTGAACTTTCCCTCGGAGGGGTAATGGATAACATCGAACAACGTGTCAAGAAGATCGTCGCTGAGCAACTGGGCGTCGCTGAAGCCGAGATCAAGACCGAAGCTTCGTTCGTGAACGATCTGGGCGCGGACTCGCTCGACACGGTCGAACTGGTGATGGCTCTGGAAGACGAGTTCGGCATGGAAATCCCGGACGAAGAAGCAGAGAAGATCACGACCGTTCAGCAAGCGATCGACTACGCTCGCGCAAACGTCAAGGCGTAAGCGTCTTTCGCGCTTGTCCGCCACGTCGCCGCGATCTTCGCGATTGACGCGCCATCCTGCCGGCATTCGCGCCGGACGGACTAACAGCCACAGGGCTCGCAGGGCTGGTTCCTGTGGCCACTGTGGCTTTTGTTTTTGTCATCCAATAATGGAAAAGAGGTTACCGTGAGCCGCCGTCGTGTTGTTGTTACAGGCCTGGGGCTGATTTCGCCTGTTGGCAATAATGTTGCCGACGGCTGGGCCAATCTCGTCGCCGGCAAGTCCGGTATCGCCACCGTCACGAAGTTCGATCCGTCGAACCTCGCCTGCCATTTCGCGGGCGAAGTGAAGGGTTTCAGCGCCGAGGAGTACATCCCGGCGAAGGAAGCCCGGAACATGGATACGTTCATCCATTACGGCATCGCCGCCGGCGTCCAGGCCATCCGGGACAGCGGGCTGGAAGTGAACGAAGCCAATGCGGAACGCATCGGCGTGCTGGTCGGTTCCGGCATTGGCGGCCTGCCGATGATCGAAGATACGCACCAGACCTACGTCGATCGCGGCGCACGCCGGATTTCGCCGTTCTTCGTGCCGGGTTCGATCATCAACATGATCTCGGGTCACCTGAGCATCATGTTCGGCCTGAAGGGCCCGAACCTCGCGGCCGTCACGGCCTGCACGACCGGCCTGCACAGCATCGGCCTCGCTGCGCGCCTGATCCAGGCCGGCGACGCCGACGTGATGGTCGCGGGCGGCGCCGAATCGACGGTGTCGCCGCTCGGCATCGGCGGATTCGCCGCCGCGCGCGCGCTGTCGACCCGCAATGACGATCCGGCTACCGCATCGCGTCCGTGGGACAAGGACCGCGACGGCTTCGTGCTGGGCGAGGGCTCGGGCGTGATGGTGCTCGAAGAGTACGAGGCGGCGAAGGCGCGCGGCGCGAAGATCTACGCGGAAGTCGCGGGCTTCGGCATGACGGGCGACGCGTACCACATGACCGCACCGAACATGGACGGCCCGCGCCGCTGCATGGTCGCGGCACTGCGCGACGCCGGCCTGAATGCCGACGCGGTCCAGTACCTGAACGCGCACGGCACGTCGACGCCGCTCGGCGACAAGAACGAGTCCGACGCGGTGAAGGCGGCCTTCGGCGAGCATGCGTACAAGCTCGTCGTGAACTCGACGAAGTCGATGACGGGTCACCTGCTGGGTGGCGCGGGCGGCCTCGAATCGGTGTTCACGGTGCTGGCGCTGCACAACAACGTGTCGCCTCCGACCATCAACATCTTCAACCAGGACCCCGAGTGCGATCTCGATTACTGCGCGAACACCGCGCGTGACATGAAGATCGACGTTGCCGTAAAGAACAACTTCGGCTTCGGCGGTACCAACGGCACGCTGGTGTTCAAGCGCGTCTGACGAAGAATCGCTTGACGAGTCCATTCGATGCTCCGGCCGGGCGTCCGCAGCGCTTTGCGTTGCGGGCCTCGGCCGTGTCGTATGTCGTGCTGGCCGCGTTCGTCGCGGCGGCTGCCGCGTCCGCGTACCTGTTCTGGGCACCGCGGGCCGGTGCCGCCGCCGGCGCGTGCGGGGCTGCGGCGACTGCCGCGCTGCTTGCCGTGTGGGCCGCGCGGGCCTGTGCCCGTCGGCTGCCGGCCGAACTGCGGATCGATGCATTCGGGGAAGTTGCGGCGTTTGGCCGCAGCGGGCGCTTGCTGGCCCGGGGCCGCGTGACGGGCCATGCACACTGGAGCAGCCTGCTGCTCGTGCTGTCGGTCGGGCAGGGCGCCCGGCGCGCCCGGCCGCTGCTGATTCCGGCCGATGCGCTCGACGCCGCGTCGTTCAGCGCGCTTTCCGTGCTGGCGCGTACCGCGGGCACGGCGGGGCAGGCGTGACGGCGGCCCGGTTACCGACCGTAACCAGCGGCCGGCGCCGGAACGCTACAATAACGCTCCGCGTTGCATCCCTAGTTAATGGATTTGTCAGGTGAGTGAAAAAGAAATCGATCAGGCTCTGGTCGAGCGCGTACAGAAAGGCGACAAGGCAGCGTTCGAACTCCTGGTCTCCAAATACCACCGCAAGATCATTCGGCTGATCTCGCGCCTCGTGCGGGACCCCGCCGAGGTCGAGGATGTGGCCCAGGATGCGTTCATCAAGGCGTATCGTGCGCTGCCGCAATTTCGTGGCGAGTCGGCGTTCTACACGTGGTTGTACCGGATTGCCGTCAATACGGCGAAGAACTACCTTGCGACGCAGGGTCGCCGGGCACCGACCTCGACCGAGGCCGATGCAGAGGAAGCGGAAACTTTCTCCGACGCAGACCAACTAAGGGATATCAACACGCCTGAGTCGATGTTGATGAGCAAGCAGATTGCCGAGACGGTCAACGCTGCCATGGCTTTGCTGCCCGAAGAATTGCGCCAGGCCATTACGCTGCGCGAGATCGAGGGCCTGAGCTACGAAGAGATCGCGGAAATGATGGGCTGTCCGATCGGGACGGTCCGTTCGCGGATCTTCCGGGCGCGCGAGGCAATCGCTGCGAAATTGCGTCCGCTGCTCGATACACCCGAAGGCAAGCGCTGGTAAGCGCGACGGGTGCAACGACGTGGGTCGGGGTCTAGTTACGGATAGAGTCGTGAAATCACGACGGGGTGTGTGCAAGATGGGGAGCATCATGGGGTCGGTCAATACGCAGTCGCAAGCGTGCTCGCGCGGCGAGCGCCTTTCCGCGCTGGTCGACGGTGAACTGTTCGACGGCCCGGATCACGGGCAGTTTCTGGCTGAGCTCGACCGCGCGGATCGCGCTGCGTGGGCCCATTACCACCTGATCGGCGATGCGCTGCGCTCGGACGAGCTCGCGCTGTCGCCCGCGCTGAGCGTCGCATTTGCCGCACGCATGTCGGCCGCGCTCGAAAGCGAGCCGCACCTGCTCGCGCCGGCCGCCGCGCCGGTCGCGCGCAAGCTGCTGTCGCTGCGCCGGCGCGTCGTGCCCGCGTTCGCGGTGGCCGCCGCGGCAGCCACGCTGACGTGGATCGTCGTCCCGCAAATGCAGACGGCCGGTGCGCCGGGCGCCGTCCAGGTCGCGTCGGCAGGCGCGCCGCAGAACGGCAACCTGCAGCGTGTGACGGTCGCACAGGCATCGGCGCAGCCGGGCCTGCAGGACGTCAACATCATCCGCGACGCCAGTCTCGACCAATACCTTGAAGCGCACCAGCAATTCGCGCAGCAGCCCGTCGTCACGGGCTCGATGCCGCTGATCCGCGCTGCCGTGACCACCACGCCAGGCCAATAAACCCGATGCGGACATTGCGGTTGAATCACGCCATCTCCGGATGGAAGCGGCTGCCGGCCCTCCTGCTTTGCGCAGCCGCCCTGTTGTCCGTCCAATCCCTTCCTGCCAGCGCCCAGCAACCGGACGATCCCGTCGCGACCCGCAAGGGTGCGGCGGACTGGCTCGACCGCATCCAGCAGGCGGCGCAGCAGCAGAGCTACGAGGGTACGTTCGTCTATCAGCGCGGCGGGTATGTCCAGTCGTCGCGCATCGCGCACGTGGCGTCCCGCGACGGCGAGTTCGAGCGCATCGAGTCGCTCGACGGCAAGCCGCGCAAGGTGCTGCGGCATAACGACGAGCTCTACACGTTCGTGCCCGAGCGCAAGCTGTGCGTGGTCGAGCGCCGCCAGACGCGCGACTCGTTCCCCGCGCTGCTCGGCGCGGGCGGCGAGCACGTGATGTCCGTCTATGATGCGAAGCTGCTCGGCAAGGATCGCGTGGCGGGGCTCGATGCGCAGGTCGTCGAACTCGTGCCGAAGGATGCGTACCGCTTCACCTACAAGCTGTGGGCCGACGCCCGCACCGGGCTGCTGCTGCGTTCGCAGACGCTCGACGCGAACGATCACGTGCTCGAGCAGATCGCGTTCTCGCAAGTCCAGACGGGCGGTTCGGCCGGCGACAAGGCGGCGATCGCGGCGGGCATGCGCAACCTGAGCGGCTGGACGGTGGTTCGCCCGCCGGTCGCGACCGTCGACATGGAAGCGCAGGGCTGGCAGATCGCGCCGACCGTCGCCGGGTTCCGGAAGATTCGCGAAGTGCGCCGGCCGATGGCCGCGCGCGACGCCGGCGATCCGCCGATTCCGGTCGACCAGGCCGTCTTCACCGACGGCCTCGCGACGATCTCCGTTTTCATCGAGCCGGCTGAAAAGAACACGCGCAAGGAAGGCGCGGGCAGCACCGGCGCGACCCACGTCCTCGTGAAGCGTCGCGGGGATTACTGGATCACCGTGCTCGGCGAAGTGCCGCCGGCCACGTTGCAGCAGTTCGCGTCTGCCATAGAATACAAGGCTTCCAAGTAACGCTACGGCTTCCGACATGACGAAACTCACGCTGCGCAAAGTGCTTGCGGTGGCGGCGCTGTGTGCCTGCCTGCCGCTCGTCCCGCAAACCGCGGCCGCTGTCACGCCTCCCGCTGCGAGCCTTCCCGACTTCGCCGATCTGGTCGAAAAGGTGGGCCCGGCGGTCGTGAACATCCGGACCACCGCGAACGTGCCGGTGCCCGGCCCGCGCGGCGTGCTGCCGCCGGGGTTCGACAATGGCGACATGTCGGAATTCTTCCGGCGCTTCTTCGGCATTCCGCTGCCGCAGGCGCCCGGCAACGGCAACGGCAACCCGAAGAACGCGCCGGCGCCGGACAACCCGCCCGACACCGAGCAGAATCGCGGCGTCGGTTCGGGCTTCATCGTGTCGGCGGACGGCTACGTGATGACCAATGCGCACGTCGTCGACGATGCGGACACCATCTACGTGACGCTGACCGACAAGCGCGAATTCAAGGCGAAGCTGATCGGCGTGGACGACCGCACGGACGTCGCGGTCGTCAAGATCCAGGCGTCGAACCTGCCGGTCGTTGCGATCGGCGATTCGAACAAGGTGCGCGTCGGCGAGTGGGTCGTCGCGATCGGTTCGCCGTTCGGCCTCGACAACACCGTGACGGCCGGCATCGTCAGCTCGAAGAGCCGCAACACGGGCGATTACCTGCCGTTCATCCAGACCGACGTCGCGGTGAACCCCGGCAACTCGGGCGGCCCGCTGATCAACATGCAGGGCGAGGTGATCGGCATCAACTCGCAGATCTACAGCCGCACCGGCGGTTTCATGGGCATTTCGTTCGCGATCCCGATCGACGAGGCGATGCGCGTGGCCGACCAGCTGAAGGCGACCGGCAAGGTGACGCGCGGCCGCATCGCGGTGGCGATCGGCGAGGTGACGAAGGACGTGGCCGATTCGATCGGGCTGCCGAAGGCCGAGGGTGCGCTCGTCAGCAGCGTGGAAGCGGGCGGTCCGGCCGACAAGGCGGGCATCCAGCCGGGCGACATCATCCTGAAGTTCAACGGCCGGCCGGTCGATACGGCGTCGGATCTGCCGCGCATGGTCGGCGACACGAAGCCGGGCACCAGGGCGACCGTCAGCGTGTGGCGCAAGGGTCAGGCACGCGATGTACCGATCACGATCGCCGAGACGCCGGCGGAGACGACGGCGAAGACCGAGCAGCGCAAGAACGCGCCGCAGAAGCCGCGCCCGGCCAATTCGCTCGGCCTGACGGTCAGCGACATTCCGGCGGACCAGATGAAGTCGCTGAAGCTGAAGAACGGTGTGCAGATCGACGGCGTCGACGGCCCGTCGGCCCGTGCGGGCCTGCAGCGCGGCGACATCGTGCTGCGCGTCGGCGACACCGACATCACGAGCGCGAAGCAGTTCGCCGAAGTGACCGCGCAGCTTGATCCGCAGAAGGCGGTCGCGGTGCTGGTGCGGCGCGGCGACAACACGCAGTTCGTGCCGGTGCGTCCGCGCCCGAGCCAGAAGTAACGCGCCGATGTTCACGCTCTACGGCCGCGGCTGGTGTCACCTGTGCGACGACATGCGCGACGCGCTGGCGCCCGTCGCGGCCGAATTCGGCGTCGCGGTCGACCATGTCGACATCGATGCCGATGCGGCGCTCGTCGCCCGCTACGACGAGGACGTTCCGGTGCTGCTGCTGGACGGCGCGGAAGTATGCCGCCACCGGTTCGACGAGGCGAGGGTGCGCGGCGCGCTTGCGGCCCGGCGCTGAATCCTGCCCGGACGCCGGCCGGTCGCGCCCCGTGATGGGCTTGCGCTGCCGGCTCGTCTGGCAAGGGCTCCGGCGGGGTGCGCCCCAAATTACCGCCCGGCCAAGGCCTTTTCGGCTAAAATAAGCCGTTTTTTCACCGACTTACAAGGCGTGCTCCGCAGTCGTCGAGCGCGCCTTTTTCGCTTGATCGGCACTGAATGGATCATATTCGCAATTTCTCGATCATCGCGCACATCGACCATGGCAAATCGACGCTCGCGGATCGCATCATCCAGGTATGCGGCGGCCTCGCCGACCGTGAAATGGAAGCGCAGGTGCTCGACTCGATGGATATCGAGCGCGAGCGCGGCATCACGATCAAGGCGCAGACGGCCGCACTGAGCTATCGCGCCCGCGACGGCAAGGTCTACAACCTCAACCTGATCGATACGCCGGGGCACGTCGACTTCTCGTACGAAGTCAGCCGTTCGCTGTCCGCGTGCGAAGGCGCGCTGCTCGTGGTCGACGCGAGCCAGGGCGTCGAGGCGCAGACGGTCGCGAACTGCTACACGGCGATCGAGCTCGGCGTCGAGGTCGTGCCGGTGCTGAACAAGATCGACCTGCCGGCCGCGAACCCCGAGAACGCGATCGAGGAGATCGAGGACGTGATCGGCATCGACGCGACCGACGCGACGCGCTGCAGCGCGAAGACGGGCCTCGGCGTCGAGGACGTGCTCGAAGCGCTGATCGCGAAGGTGCCGCCGCCGAAGGGCGATCCGGCCGCGCCGCTGCAGGCGCTGATCATCGACTCGTGGTTCGACAACTACGTCGGCGTCGTGATGCTCGTGCGCATCGTCAACGGCACGCTGCGCCCGAAGGACAAGATCAAGATGATGGCGACCGGCGCGCAGTATCCGGTCGAGCATGTCGGCGTGTTCACGCCGAAGTCGCGCAATCTCGACTCGCTGTCCGCGGGGCAGGTGGGCTTCATCATCGCCGGCATCAAGGAACTGACGGCCGCGAAGGTCGGCGATACCGTCACGCACGTGACCAAGGCTGCCGCGGAGCCGCTGCCGGGCTTCAAGGAAGTGAAGCCGCAGGTGTTCGCGGGCCTCTATCCGGTCGAAGCGAACCAGTACGACGCGCTGCGCGAGTCGCTCGAGAAGCTGAAGCTCAACGACGCGTCGCTGCAGTACGAACCGGAAGTGTCGCAGGCGCTCGGCTTCGGGTTCCGCTGCGGCTTCCTCGGGCTGCTGCACATGGAAATCGTGCAGGAGCGGCTCGAGCGCGAATTCGACATGGACCTCATCACGACCGCACCGACGGTCGTCTACGAGGTCGTGCAGAGCGATGGCTCGACGATCATGGTCGAGAACCCGGCAAAGATGCCGGAGCCCGGCCGCATCGCGGAAGTTCGCGAGCCGATCGTCACCGTGAACCTGTACATGCCGCAGGACTACGTCGGTTCCGTGATCACGCTGTGCGAGCAGAAGCGCGGCTCGCAGATCAACATGCAGTATCACGGCCGCCAGGTGCAGCTCACGTACGAGATCCCGATGGCGGAAATCGTGCTCGACTTCTTCGATCGACTGAAGTCGGTGTCGCGCGGCTATGCGTCGATGGACTACGAGTTCAAGGAATACCGCTCGTCGGACGTCGTGAAGGTCGACATGCTGATCAACGGCGACAAGGTCGACGCGCTGTCGATCATCGTGCACCGGTCGCAGTCGCAGTACCGCGGCCGTGAAGTCGCCGCGAAGATGCGCGAGATCATCCCGCGCCAGATGTACGACGTGGCGATCCAGGCCGCGATCGGCGCGCACATCGTTGCCCGCGAGAACATCAAGGCGCTGCGCAAGAACGTGCTCGCGAAGTGCTACGGCGGCGACATCACGCGAAAGAAGAAACTGCTCGAGAAGCAGAAAGAAGGTAAGAAACGCATGAAGCAGGTGGGTTCGGTCGAGATCCCGCAGGAGGCGTTCCTCGCGATCTTGCGCGTCGAAGACAAATAACAGGACTGATCCTTTTATGAATTTTGCGCTGATTCTTTTTGTGCTCGTCGTGGTGACGGGCGTAGCGTGGGTGTTGGACAAACTGGTGTTCCTGCCGCGGCGACGCAAGGCGGCCGATACGGCGATCGAGGAGTTCGATCGCCAGCAGTCGCGCATCGACAAGCGTTTCGCGGACGAAAACGCGGCGCAGACGCGTTCGAAGCTGCGCGACGAAAGGCTGCGCCAGCCGTGGTGGCTCGAGTACACCGCGAGCTTCTTCCCGGTGATCCTGGCCGTGTTCGTCGTGCGTTCGTTCGTCGTCGAGCCGTTCAAGATCCCGTCGGGCTCGATGGTGCCGACGCTGCTGGTCGGCGATTTCATCCTCGTCAACAAGTTCGAATACGGTCTGCGCCTGCCGATCACGAACACGAAGATCACGCAGGGTAGCCCGCTGTCGCGCGGCGACGTCGTCGTGTTCCGCTATCCGAAGGACGAGTCGGTCGACTACATCAAGCGCGTGATCGGCCTGCCGGGCGACACGGTCGCGTACCAGGACAAGCAGCTGACGATCAATGGTCAGCCGGTGCCCGAAACGCCGCTGCCGGATTTCTTCGACGACGAGCGGCAGAACTACGCGAAGCAGTTCGAGGAAACGCTCGGCACGAAGAAGAACGCGATCCTCAACAATCCCGCCGTGCCGCCGTTCGTGATGGGCGCCTACGACTATCCGTATCGTGACAACTGCACGTACAACAGCCGCGGTGTGATCTGCAAGGTGCCGCCCGGTCACTACTTCATGATGGGCGACAACCGCGACAACAGCGCGGACAGCCGCTATTGGGGTTTCGTGCCGGACAACAACATCGTCGGCCGCGCGTTCTTCATCTGGATGAACTTCAGCGACCTGAAGCGCATCGGTTCCTTCAACTGATCGCGTTCGACTCGCACGCAATACGCGGCGCACGGGCCGCGTCGCGTATTGCCGAACTACTTTAAGAACCGGCGGTAACACCGCCTCGCCACGCCTTTTCGCGTCCGGCCGTGCCGTTTCGGCCCGACCGGGCGCCCGCGTTATACTCCTGCACATGCCCCCATCCCAGTTGGAAAGCCGGCTACGCTACGAATTTCGCAATGCGGAATTGTTGCGTCAGGCTTTGACCCATCGCAGTCACAGTGCCACGCACAACGAGCGGCTCGAGTTTCTCGGCGACTCCGTTCTGAATTGCGCGGTGGCCGCCCTTTTGTTCCAGCGTTTCAGCAAGCTGGACGAAGGCGATCTGTCGCGCGTGCGCGCCAATCTCGTCAAGCAGCAGTCGCTGTATGAAATCGCTCAGGCCCTGAATATCTCCGAAGGATTGCGGCTGGGCGAGGGCGAGTTGCGCAGCGGCGGCTTCCGCCGCCCGTCGATCCTCGCGGACGCGTTCGAAGCCATCATCGGGGCCGTATTCCTCGATGGCGGCTTCGAAGCCGCCCAGGGGGTCATCAAGCGCCTCTATATCCCGATTCTCGACCACATCGATCCGCGCACGCTCGGCAAGGACGCGAAAACGCTGCTGCAGGAATACCTGCAAGGGCACAAGATCGCGCTGCCGACCTACACGGTCGTCGCGACCCATGGTGCGGCGCACAATCAACAGTTCGAGGTCGAATGCACGGTGCCCAAGCTCGACGTGAAGGTGTCGGGCTCCGGTGCGAGCCGGCGTGCGGCCGAGCAGGCTGCCGCGAAGAAGGCGCTCGACGAGGTGCTGGCGGCCGCGCCGATGCTGGCGGCGAAACCGAAGCGTTCGAAGAACGCACGCGGGTCGAAGCATGTCGAGCCCGAAATCGTGCCGGGCGTGAAGGGCGTGCAGGAAGCACTCGACCTGCGTTCCCCGGAACGGAAGGAACGTGCGGCGGCACGCGACGCGAAGGCGGCCGCAGCGGCGTCCGGCGCCGCCGCGGAGCCGGCCGAACGGCCGGCCCCGGCGCCGATGGCCGCGATTCGCGCAGCGCATGTGGAACCGGCTGCGGACAAGAGCGACCGGTCGACGAAGGCGACGGCCGATAAACCTGCCGAAAGGCCTGCCGAGAAGCCGGCGGAAGCCGCCCCCCGCGTCAGCGACAAGCCGGCCGGCATGGCGACCGAGCCGGGCGCATCGGTCACCGCCGAGAAGCCGGCCGCCGATTCCGATCCCGATTCGCGTGCGACGCCGCGCGCCCGCGATGCCGCGGCGCCCGACTCCGAGACGCCGCCGGGCGGTGCAAGCCTCGCTGCCGCGCAGGCGCGCGTGGCTGATGCCGACCACTGAAATTGCCCATCGATCGTGCCGCACGTCGTCGCGCGGCCGGTTCTGAACCTGTCTCCCAAACGATATGAACACTCCCGCTCCTACCGGATTCCGTTGCGGCATGATCGCGATCGTGGGCCGTCCGAACGTCGGCAAGTCGACGTTGATGAACGCACTCGTCGGCCAGAAGATCAGCATCACGTCGCGCAAGGCGCAAACGACCCGCCATCGCATCACCGGCATCAACACGTTCGACGACGCGCAATTCGTGTTCGTCGACACGCCGGGCTTCCAGACCCGCCACAGCACCGCGCTGAACCGCTCGCTGAATCGCGCGGTCACGTCGACCCTCACGTCGGTCGACGTGATCCTGTTCGTGATCGAGGCCGGCCGCTTCGGGCCCGACGACCAGAAGGTGCTCGACCTGATCCCGCCCGGCATGCCGACGCTGCTGATCGCGAACAAGATCGACCGCGTGACCGACAAGGCGAAGCTGTTCCCGTTCATGCAGCAGATGAGCGGGCTGCGCGAATTCACCGAACTCGTGCCGCTGTCGGCGCAGCGGCCGGAAGACATCAAGCGCCTGCTGGATACGGTCAAGCCGTACCTGCCGGAAGGCGAGCCGATCTACGGCGAGGACGAGCTGACCGACCGCAGCTCGCGCTTCCTCGCAGCCGAGATCCTGCGCGAGAAGGTGTTCCGCTGGACCGGCGACGAACTGCCTTACACGAGCACCGTCCTGATCGACAAGTTCGAGGAGGAAGGGCGCCTGAAGCGCATCTTCGCGACGATCCTCGTCGAACGCGATTCGCACAAGGCGATGGTGATCGGAAAGAAGGGCGAGAAGCTCAAGCAGATCAGCACCGAGGCGCGGATGGACATGGAAAAGCTGTTCGACGGCCCCGTGTACCTCGAGACCTTCGTGAAGGTGAAGAGCGGCTGGGCCGACAACGAGGCGGGGCTGCGCGCCTATGGGTACGAATGACGCGCTGACGTCGACCGAAGACGCGGTGACCGCCGGCGCGAACGACGCGCCGCTGCCGGCACCGCCCGAACCGCCGCGCCGGAAGGCGCGGCGCGCGACGTCTCGCACGTCCGATTTCCGCGTCGCCGAGCAACCGGCGTTCGTGCTGCACAGCTATCCGTACCGGGAAACGAGCCTGATCATCGACGTGCTCACGCGCGATCACGGCCGTCTCGCGCTCGTCGCGAAGGGCGCGAAGCGCCCGCACTCCGCGTTGCGCGGCGTGCTCCAGACGTTCCAGCCGTTGCTGCTGTCCTGGTCGGGCAAATCCGAAGTGCGCACGCTGACGGGCGCCGAGTGGGTGGGCGGGATGCTGCCGCTCGGCGGCGAGGGCCTGCTGTGCGGCTTCTACGCGAACGAGCTGCTCGTGAAATTCTGCGCGCGCGAGGATCCCCAGCCGCCGCTCTTCAATCACTACGTGCTGACGCTCACCCGCCTCGCGCACGGCGAACCCGCGGTGCAGGTGCTGCGCTCGTTCGAGCGCGTGCTGTTGCGCGAGACCGGTTATGCGATGGCGCTGAACCGCACGGTCGCGCGCCGCGCGGTCGAGCCCGATTGCCGCTATGTGTTCGATCCCGAGCGTGGCGTGCGCAATGCGGACGACGACGTGCCGTCGCACTGGCCGGTCATTACCGGACAGACGTTGCTCGACATGGAGCAGGACGATTACCATCGAGCTCAGACGGTCGCGCAAAGCAAGACGCTGATGCGCTTCCTGTTGAACACCTATCTCGGCGGTACGCCGCTTGCCACGCGTCAGATCCTGATCGACCTGCAAAACCTATGAGCTTCTTCCTGACAACGCCCACTGTCATCGACCTCGGCGTGAATATCGACCACGTCGCGACGCTGCGCAACGCGCGCGGTACGACCTATCCCGATCCGATCCGCGCGGCGCTCGCCGCCGAAGAGGCCGGTGCGGACGCGATCACGCTGCACCTGCGCGAGGACCGCCGCCACATCGTCGACGCCGACGTGCGCAAGCTGCGCCCGCTGCTGAAGACGCGGATGAACCTCGAATGCGCGGTGACGGCCGAGATGCTCGACATCGCATGCGAAGTGCGTCCGCACGACGCGTGCCTCGTGCCCGAGAAGCGCGAGGAGCTGACGACCGAAGGCGGCCTCGACGTCGCCGGCCGCTTCGAGGCCGTGCGTGCGGCATGCAGGCAACTTGCCGACGCAGGCGTGCGCGTGTCGCTGTTCATCGATCCGGACGAGACGCAGATCCGTGCCGCGCACGAAGCCGGCGCGCCGGTGATCGAGCTGCATACCGGCCGCTACGCCGATGCGCACGACGAAGCTGAGCAGCAGCGCGAATACGAGCGCATCGTCGCGGGCGTGCAGGCCGGCGCGCAACTGGGCCTGAAGGTCAACGCCGGTCACGGCCTGCATTACACGAACGTGCAGCAGATCGCCGCGATCGACGGCATCGTCGAACTGAACATCGGCCACGCGCTCGTCGCGCATGCGATCTTCGCGGGCTGGGACAACGCGGTACGCGAGATGAAGGCGATCATGGTCGCCGCGCGTGTCGCCGCGTTGCACGGCGGCGCGCGCTGACGCATGAATGCCATGCGCGCGCACTTCGCGGGCTGCCCGGCATCGTCCGCACGTCACGGGGGGCGCTGACATGGCGATCTACGGCATCGGCACCGACATCGTCCAGGTGAGCCGCATCGCGGCCGTGCTCGAGCGCACGGGTGGCCGCTTTGCCGAGAAGGTGCTCGGCCCCGACGAGCTGCGTGTGTTCCATGCGCGCCGTGCGCGCTCCGAGGCGCGCGGCATCGCGTTTCTCGCGACGCGTTTCTCCGCGAAGGAAGCGTTCTCGAAAGCGATCGGGCTCGGCATGCACTGGCCGATGACGTGGCGCGCGCTGCAGACCCTCAACCAGCGCAGCGGCGAACCGTACGTCGTAGCGTCCGGCGAACTGGCCGACTGGCTCGCCGCGCGCGGCATCACGGCGCGCGTGACGGTCAGCGACGAACGCGACTACGCGGTGTCGTTCGTGATCGCCGAGACCGGCGCGGCAGCGCCGCCCGCACCCGAACCTGTTTCCCGAACCACTTCCTGACGGACTTCCCGATTCTGATGAAAACGACTCCCGGCCCGGTCATGCTCGACGTCGTCGGCACGGCCCTGTCGCGCGACGATGCGCGGCGCCTTGCGCATCCGAATACCGGCGGCGTGATCCTGTTCGCGCGGCATTTCCAGAACCGCGCGCAGCTGACCGCGCTGACCGACTCGATCCGCGCGGTGCGCGACGACATCCTGATCGCGGTCGATCACGAAGGCGGCCGCGTGCAGCGGTTTCGCACCGACGGCTTCACGGTGCTGCCCGCGATGCGCCGCCTCGGCGAACTGTGGGACCGCGACGTGCTGCTCGCGACGAAGGTCGCGACCGCGGTCGGCTATATCCTGGCCGCCGAATTGCGCGCGTGCGGAATCGACATGAGCTTCACGCCGGTGCTCGATCTCGATTACGGGCACTCGAAGGTGATCGGCGATCGCGCGTTCCATCGCGACCCGCGCGTCGTCACGCTGCTCGCGAAGAGCCTGAATCACGGGCTGTCGCTCGCCGGCATGGCGAACTGCGGCAAGCATTTCCCGGGGCACGGCTTCGCGGAAGCCGACTCGCACGTCGCATTGCCGACCGACGACCGGTCGCTCGACGCGATTCTCAAGCAGGACGTCCCGCCGTACGACTGGCTTGGCCTGTCGCTGTCCGCGGTGATTCCCGCGCACGTGATCTACACGCAGGTCGACAAGCGGCCGGCCGGCTTCTCGCGCGTGTGGCTGCAGGACATCCTGCGCGGGCAACTGGGCTTCACCGGCGCGATCTTCAGCGACGACCTGTCGATGGAAGCCGCGCGCGAAGGCGGCACGCTCACGCAGGCGGCCGATGCGGCGCTCGCCGCCGGCTGCGACATGGTGCTCGTCTGCAACCAGCCGGACGCGGCCGAGGTCGTGCTGAACGAACTGAAGGCGCAGGTATCGGCGGAGTCGGGGCGGCGCATCAAGCGCATGCGGGCGCGCGGCAAGGCGCCCAAGTGGGACAAGCTGATCGGGCAGCCCGATTATCTGCAGGCGCAGGCGTTGCTGAACCGCGCGCTGGCTTGAGCGGAGCAGGGCGGCGCGCTGCCGCCTTGCCGGCTGCCGAAAACAAAAAGCCGCGCTTTTGCGCGGCTTTCTTCATGACAGGCGTGAAGCAGGGGGGGTACGCAACTAACCGTCAGACCCGCCCAGCCCCCTCGACAACCGCGGCCCGGTCAGTTGACCTTCATTCGCTGCAGCTTGTTGTACAGCGTCTTGGGGCTGATGCCGAGCAGCGTCGCCGCGCGATGGCGCGTGCCGCCGACCGCGTCGAGCGTCGCGCGGATCAGCAGATCCTCGACGTCGGACAGCGGGGTGCCGACCTTGATCTGCACGCTGCTGCCGTTCAGCGCGGCGCCGGCCGCGAAGCTCGCTTCGCCCGCACGCAGCGTTTCGATGAAGTCGCCGGATGCGTCATACGCGAAGCGCACGCGTTCCTGCAGTTCGCGCACGTTGCCGGGCCATTCGTACGACAGGCATTCGCGCACGAAGCCGGGCGCCGCGCGCTTGTCGGTCGTGCTGCGGCCTGTGGCGCGCGCTTCGCGATTCAGTTCGTCGATCAGTGCGTCCGCGATGGCGAGTGCATCGCCGTCGCGCTCGCGCAGCGGCGGCATCATGATCGACGCCGCATCGAGACGCAGCCACAGATCCTCGCGCAGCGTGCCGTTCGCGACCGCCTCGCGCGCCGGGCGGCGCGTGGTCGCGATCAGCCGGAAGTCGCTCGCGATCGAGCTCGTGCCGCCGATCCGCATGAAATTCTGCGAGTCGAGCGCATGCAGCAGCGCTTCCTGCAGCACGAGCGGCAGGGCGGTGATCTCGTCGAGGAACAGCGTGCCGCCGCCGGCCTGTTCGAACAGGCCCGATTCGCGCCGCTCGGCGCCGTCGAATGCGCCGCGCTCATGGCCGAACAGCACGCTGTCGAGCGACGCGCCGTGGCGGCCGGCCGCCGCGATCGTGCGGCAGTCGAACGACACGAACGGCCCCTTGCGGCGCCGGCTCAGGTCGTGCAGCGTGCGCGCGGCCAGCTTCTTGCCGGTGCCGGCTTCGCCAGCGAACAGCACGGCCGTTTCGGTGCGCGCGTTGTGCTCGATCATGTCGTACACGTGCTGCATCGCCTCGCTGCGGCCGACCAGTGCACCGAAGCGGCCGAGGTGGCGCAGCGACGCGCGCAGCGTCTGCACTTCGTCGATCAGTTCGTAGGGCCGCGGAATCCGGGCCAGCAGGCTGCGCAGGCGTGGAATGTTGATCGGCTTGAGCAGGTAGTCCCAGATGCCGTGACGCAGGCCTTCGATCGCGCTTTCGACCGTCGCGTTGCCCGTCAGCACGATCACCGGCAGCGAACCGTTCGGCTGCTGCTGCGGCAGGTGCTGGAGCAGGTCGAACCCGCTGCCGTCCGGCAGGTTCAGGTCGACGAGGACGACATCGGGAATCGAGCGGCCGAGCGCCGTGCGTGCTTCGGTAAGCGACGTAGCCGTGTCGACCGAGAAGCCGTCCGCGGCAAGCAGCGCGGTGAGGCCGGAGAGACTGTTGGGATCGTCTTCGACAATCAGGGCGTGTGGCATGGTGGACGCGAGTCGAGTCAAGAGAGGCGGGCTGTCGGCCATCGAGCAGGCTGCAGCCGCATGTCAGATTAAAAACTGATTCTATGCCCCGCTGAACGCGCGACGTGCATTATTTCTTCGTCGCTATAAAACAGTTACCGATGATACAAATTGAATACCTTTAGTGCTGGATTTTGTGTTGCCCATGGTACCGCGCGCGGTGCTGTTGGCGGCAGACAAATAAAAAGCGCCCCGAAGGGCGCTTTATTCGACACGGCAATCGCGGGCGATTACGCGCGGCTGCGGTATTCGTTCGTGCGCGTATCGATTTCGATCTTGTCACCGGTGTTGCAGAACAGCGGCACTTGCAGTTCGAAGCCCGTCGCGAGCTTGGCGTTCTTCAGCACCTTGCCCGACGACGTGTCGCCCTTGACTGCCGGCTCCGTGTAGGTGATCTCGCGAACGAGGACCGTCGGCAGTTCGACAGAAATCGCCTTCTCGTTGTAGAACACGACTTCGCAAGCCATGCCGTCTTCGAGGTAGTTCAGCGCTTCGCCCATCATTTCCGCTTCGACTTCGAACTGGTTGTAGTCGGCGTCCATGAACACGTACATCGGGTCGGCAAAGTACGAGTACGTCACTTCCTTGCGGTCGAGCACGACGACGTCGAACTTGTCGTCAGCCTTGTAGACCGATTCCTGACCTGCGTTCGTCAGCAGGTTCTTCATCTTCATCTTGACGACGGCGGAGTTACGGCCCGACTTGTTGTATTCGGCCTTGGCGATGACCCATGCGTCGCTGCCGATCTGCACGACGTTGCCTACGCGGAGTTCCTGTGCGGTTTTCATAAAAAAACTGTCCTGATCAAATCAAATAAATAGGTGCCTGAGCGTTGCGCAACGGGTGAGGCGCCAAGCGTGCTTTTCCGGTGGACGCCAAAAGCGAGCGCTTGCCTGGTCAGCCGTCGGATAACCGCTTATTTTAACTGAGATTTTGCGTATTCCGCCAGCTTTCCGGCGAGATCGCCGACGCTCGCCAGTGCGTCGGCCCAGCGGGCTGCATTGGCGTCCAGCGCGGCACGGTGCTGGCGCAAATCGGCCCAGTCGGGCGTGCCGGCGCCGTTCCATGCATGCCAGAAGCGCTCGAGCGCGGCGCGTGGCGCGTCGGCAAGGCCGGCCGACAGGTGCGCAAGCGCCGCGTCGAGCTTCGGCAGGTGCGCATCGTCGGCCTGCGGGTAGATCTGCCAGACGAACGGCTTGCGCGCCCATTGCGCGCGGACGAACGAGTCCTCGCCACGCACGAAATTGACGTCGGCCACCCACAGCAGCGCGTCATAGTCGGCCTGCGGGACGAACGCCAGCCCGTATGCGCTCAGGTTGCCACGCGTCGCGCGTGCGCCGGCGCCGAACGATTCGACCCCGAAAAAGCGGGCCACGTCGGGCGACACGCGGCCGGCGGGCACGAGCGCGACGACGGGCGACGGGCTGTCGCGCCACTGCGCGAGCAGCGCGTCGACGGCCGGGTTTTCATACGCGAACAGGCTGACGACCGTTGTGCCGGGCGCCGGCGGCGCGTCGCCGGTCGCACGCTGCCACCAGGCGGTACGCGCCGCCGCGTCGGCTTCGAAGGCGGCGCGGCGCGCGTCGAGATCGTGTTCCTTCAGCACGCCGCCCGTGCCGGCCGACAGTCCCGGGAAGAAGAACGTCTTCAGCAGCGGATAGCGCGGATGCGGCGACGGGCGCAAATGGAAATCCGCGACCCAGTCCTCGGCGCTCAGGTATTCGAGGTTGATCCAGACGGGACGGCGCGCGCGGCGCGCCATCGCCGCGAGATACGCGCCGGGCAGCTCGCACGCGAACGCCTCGATCACGACATCGGCGATCTCCAGCGCGTCGCCGACTTCCGCGTGCCAGTGTTCGACCACGATGCCGTCGAGCGTCTGCCGCCCCGCATCGGGATCGACCCCCGGCAGCAGCCGCGCGAACGTGCGCAGGTCGTCGATGAAGAGGCGCACCTGCCAGTCGTGTTCGTGCGCGAGCTGGCGGGCGAGGCGCCAGCACACGCCGATGTCGCCGAAGTTGTCGATCACGGTGCAGAAGAGGTCGCACGCGATCGGTTCGTCGGGCGCGAGCGATGAAGGCGAGGCGGGGACGGAGGTGGTGCTGGGCATCGAAGCGGGCCGGTGAATGCTCTAAACTGGCGATTCTAATGGACCTGTTCCGCGCCACAAGGCACCCGGATCACGCATGACACCCCCAGAAGCCGCCGACCTCCCGTTCGAACCGAAGAAGATCCTCGCGCAGTTGCCGCACCTGCCGGGCGTCTACCGCTACTACGACACGGCGGGTGCCGTGCTTTACGTCGGCAAGGCGCGCGACCTGAAGAAGCGTGTCTCGAGCTATTTCACGAAGACCCAGCTGTCGCCGCGCATCGCGATGATGGTCACGCGCATCGCGCGCATCGAGACGACCGTCACACGCTCGGAGGCCGAGGCGCTGCTGCTCGAGAACAACCTGATCAAGGCGCTGGCGCCGCGCTACAACATCCTGTTTCGCGACGACAAGTCGTATCCGTACCTGAAGCTCACCGCGCACCGCTTTCCGCGCATGGCGTACTACCGCGGCTCGGTCGACAAGCAGAACCAGTATTTCGGGCCGTTCCCGAGCGCGTGGGCCGTGCGCGAGAGCATCCAGATCCTGCAGCGCGTGTTCCAGTTGCGCACCTGCGAGGACTCGGTCTTCAACAATCGCACGCGGCCGTGCCTGCTGCATCAGATCGGGCGCTGCACGGCACCGTGCGTCGGTGCGATTTCCGCGGACGACTACGCGATCGACGTGTCGAATGCCGCGCGCTTCCTGCTCGGCCGGCAGTCCGAAGTGATGAAGGAACTCGAGCAGAAGATGCACGCGTTCGCGGCCGAGCTGAAGTTCGAGCAGGCGGCGGCCGTGCGCAACCAGATGAGCTCGCTCGCGACGGTGTTGCATCAGCAGGCGATCGAGGTCGGCAGCGACAGCGACGTCGACATCCTGGCGGTCGTCGCGCAGGGCGGGCGCGTGTGCGTGAACCTGGCGATGGTGCGCGGCGGCCGGCATCTCGGCGACAAGGCCTATTTCCCGACGCACGTCGAAAGTGCGCTGACGCTTGCGGAAGGCGGGCTCGGCGACGAGGCCGAGGTGGCGGACGCCGCCGCCGAAGCCGCTGGCGCGTTGCCCGACCCGCTCGCGGAAGAAGCGGCCGGGGCACGCGATGCGGGGGCGTCGGTCGAGGCCGAGGTGCTCGATGCGTTCATCGCGCAGCACTATCTCGGCAACCGCGTGCCGCCCGTGCTGGTCGTGAGCCATGCGCCCGCGAGCCGCGATTTGCTCGAACTGCTGTCCGAGCAGGCGGGCCACAAGGTGTCGCTCGTGCGTCAGCCGCAAGGGCAGCGGCGCGCATGGCTGTCGATGGCCGAGCAGAATGCGCGGCTCGCGCTCGCGCGGCTGCTGTCCGAGCAGGGCTCGCAGCAGGCGCGCACGCGCGCGCTCGCGGAGACGCTCAGCTTCGAATGCGACGATCTCGCGACGCTGCGCATCGAATGCTTCGACATCAGCCATACGATGGGCGAGGCGACGCAGGCGTCGTGCGTCGTCTATCACCATCACAAGATGCAGTCGGGCGAGTACCGTCGCTACAACATTACCGGGATCACGCCGGGAGACGATTACGCGGCGATGCGGCAGGTGCTGACGCGCCGCTACGAGAAGATGGTCGAGCAGGCCGCGCAGGCGGCCGCCGCCGACGCCGCGGCCGGCATCGACGGCGAATCGACTCGCCAGGCCGAGGCGTCGGGCTTGCTGCCGAACATCGTGTTGATCGATGGGGGCAAGGGTCAGGTCGAGATCGCGCGCCAGGTATTTACCGAGCTCGGGCTCGACACGTCGATGCTGGTCGGCGTCGCGAAGGGCGAGGGGCGCAAGGTTGGTCTCGAGACGCTCGTGTTCGCGGACGGCCGCACGCCGCTCGAGCTTGGCAAGGAGAGTGCCGCGTTGATGCTCGTCGCGCAGATCCGCGACGAGGCGCACCGTTTTGCGATCACGGGGATGCGCGCGAAGCGGGCGAAGGCCCGGCAGACCTCCCGGCTCGAGGAGCTTGAAGGGGTCGGTGCGAAACGTCGACAGCGGCTGCTCGCGCGATTCGGCGGGCTGCGCGGGGTGGTTGCCGCGAGCGTCGAGGAACTGGCGAGCGTCGATGGCATCTCGCATGCGCTCGCCGAGCAGATCTACAAGCAGCTTCACTGATCCGGCCGTGCGGCCGGCGGCCCCTGCGCGCGTTCTCGCGTTCTCGCGTTCTTGTGGCAGGCCGGTCGACACGGCACAATTGCGAATCCTTTACTGACCCGCATGCCATGCCGTTCAATTTCCCGATTTTCCTGACGTGGGTACGGATCGTGCTGATCCCGCTCGTCGTCGGCGTGTTCTATCTGCCGGACACGGTGATGGGCGGCGCGCACCGCAACCTCGCGGCAGCGGCGATCTTCATCCTCGCCGCGCTGACCGACTGGTTCGACGGGTTTCTGGCCCGCAAGTGGAACCAGACGTCGTCGTTCGGCGCGTTCCTCGACCCGGTGGCGGACAAGCTGATGGTGACGGCCGCGCTGCTGATCCTCGTGCAGATTTCGCGGGTCGATGCGGCGATCGCGCTCGTGATCGTCGGTCGCGAGATCGCGATCTCGGCGCTGCGCGAATGGATGGCACAGATCGGCGCATCGAAGAGCGTCGCGGTGAATCAGCTCGGCAAGTTCAAGACCGCGTGCCAGATGGTCGCGATCCCGATGCTGCTGTACTACGGCCCGCTGCCGCTCGGCATCGCGACGATCGACACGCGCGTGTGGGGCGAGTGGCTGATGTATCTCGCGGCGGTGCTGACGATCTGGTCGATGCTGTACTACATGAAGCTCGCATGGCCGCAGATTCGCGAGCGCGGCGGCGCGTGACGGGCCCCGCACCGGGGCCTGGACATTCGAGCGTGCAGGTTTTTTGGAAAAAGGGCTGGAAAAGCTCTTGACACACGAATGTGCCTTCGACATAATCTCGCTTCTCCGCTGCACGACGAAGTAAGTGTGTGACGGGGAAGCAGTAGAAGTGGCGCAGCAATACGCGGGAGTAGCTCAGTTGGTAGAGCGCAACCTTGCCAAGGTTGAGGTCGCGAGTTCGAGACTCGTCTCCCGCTCCAGATTTTTTCTGGCAGCGTGTTGTGCGGCAAAGCGCTGCAGATGCAGGACACATGCGGGAGTAGCTCAGTTGGTAGAGCGCAACCTTGCCAAGGTTGAGGTCGCGAGTTCGAGACTCGTCTCCCGCTCCAGATTTTTCTGGCAGCGTGTTGTACGGCAAGGCGCTGCAGGTGCAGGACAATGCGGGAGTAGCTCAGTTGGTAGAGCGCAACCTTGCCAAGGTTGAGGTCGCGAGTTCGA
>NZ_JBQEON010000031.1:53797-90714 GCF_052045245.1 Burkholderia sp. 22313 | reverse complement strand
TCCGACTGCGCCTGGATCTCGACCTTGCCCTTGCCCGCGAACAGCTTCATCCCCGCGTTCTGCACGAACAGGCTCAGCTTCTGCCCGATGCTGCCGATCAGCGACTTGCCCGCCGCGACATGCACGCTCTGCCCGCTCGCAATATTCACGTGATCGTTCGCGACCATGTGCAGCGACTGCTGCGTCGACATCCCGATCCCCGACGGGCTGCCGAACAGCATCACCGGTTCCTTGAACGCATTCGCGCTGCCCGTGCCGCCGCCTGCCGTGCGCCCGCCGGACGCGCTGCCCGACGCACTGTCCTGCGTCGCGTCGGTGAACGCGCGCATCGTGTCGTGTGCGTCCTTGAGGCTTTCCGCCTGATGCTGCTCGCTGGCACCCGACATCGCCTCAACCAGGCTCTCGCCCGTCACGAGCTGCTGCTGCGCTTCCTTCACGTCGAGCGGCTGGCTGTTCGGCGCTTTCGGATGAGTCGTGACGTACAGGCCCTGACTCGCCCGCACCGCGCCATACGCATCCGAGCGCAGATCGAAACCACTGCCCAGATACGACCCACGCGAATTGCCGTTCTGGTCGATGAGGTAACCGAGATGCAGCAGGCTGTTCCCGCTGCTGCTCATCAGCTGCACCCGGTTCTGCCCGGTCGCGTCGTCCATCACGAGATGGTTGTAGCCGCTGCCCGAATACTCCTTCGATCGATACCCGGACAGAATCCCGTCGCTATGCCACTGCGGCTGGTTCGCGCCGTTGTACACGCGCCCGACCGCCAACGGCCGGTCGCAATCGCCGCCGACATAATCGATCAGCACTTCCTCGCCGATCCGCGGCACATGCACGCCGCCGTAGCCGCCCCCGGTATCCGACTGCACGACGCGCACCCAGCACGACGCGTTCTCGTTGCCCGGGTTCAGGCGGTCCCACACGAACCGCACGCGGATCCGGTTCAACTCGTCCGTATAGACTTCCTCACCCTGCGGCCCGACGACGAGCGCCGTCTCGAGATGCATCTTCGGCTTCTCGTGTTCGAACGGGCTGCGATACGGCACATTCACGCGCTGCGCCTCGACTTCGACGAGGTAGAAGCCGACCGAACCGTCGTCATGCGGCACGCGAAACGCGGGATCGGCACCGTAGCCCTCCTGCGCTTGCGTCAACGCTTCGCGCAGGCTGTACGGAAAGTCCGCGCTGCTGCTCGCCACCGGCAGGTTGTTCTCGATCCACCAGTCGACGCCGATTGCCGCGAACTCGCGCTGGTCGGCCGGATCGCGATCGTGTTCGGGATGATCCGACAGCGTGAAACGCCGGCCGGCATCGATCGCCCGCACGCCGCCCGCGCCATGAAAGCGCTTCGCGTGCGATTCCCACTCCTCCATCCGCACCTTCGTCAGATGGTCACCGCGCGTCTGGTCCAGATACGTGTAAGCACCGGTGTACTCGTAGACTTCGAGCTGGTCGGGCAACTCACCCTGACCGCCCATCGTTGGCAGCGTCGTGCCCTTTGGATTCGACGGCTGCGACGGATTCTTGTAGTCGAACGTGCGTGTCGTCCGTGTCACGCTCTGCAGCGTGCGCGAGCCCGACCATTGCGTGAACGCATCGGCTTCGCTCACCGCGCCGCCGCGATAGAAGCGCACGGTTTCCGGCGCCAGCGGCGCGAACGCCTGCAGGTTGTCGGTGATCACGAGCGTATGCGACTTGCCGTCGTCGGCCTGCTGCCATGTGCTGTAGAGACCTTCGCTCTCCATCAGCCGGTGCACGAAATGCCAGTCGGTATCGTGCTGCCGCGTGTACGAACGGCTCGGCAGCGGCTGCGAAAGCGCGAAGCGGAAATGCCCCCGCGCCTGCGGATGCTGGTTCAGCACGTCGCTGATGATCTGGTCGACGGTCGTGTCGTTCCAGAGCCGCTGGTCGCGACGAAACTTCAGGAAATGGGTGAAATCGGCGAACGTGAGCTGATAGGTCGTGAGCCCGCCGTCGGCGCCGAGGCGGCGCGCGGTATGCACGTAGCCGTTGACCGGCCGGTAGCGGCGATCGCCTTGCTGGATCCACAACGTGACCGGTTGCGCGATCAGCTTTTTAAGTTCCAGATCGCTATCGACCGACAGCACGTCGAGCGTGAATTCGTACGCGCGCCCGATGCGCGAGCGGCCGACCGCCCGCTGCACGGTCAGCACGTTGGCGCCCAACGGCGTATCGAGCTTCAACAGCCGGTCCTGCTGAAGCAACCCGCCGCGCAATGCGGCAACAGTGTTCTGCATGTTCATGGCAACGGCCTTTTCTTCTTTTGACGCGCCCTCGGATGGCGCGCTGTGCGATTTCGCTCGCGCGATTTTACAGACAAATTACGACGCGAATCGAGAAAATGACCTGATTTAAAAGAGCGTATTTTTAGGCGTATTCGGAACGGCCCGGACAAACGGTTCGAACACCTGTTCGGCACTGACGAGCCACGTCGCCACGCTATGCAGCCCACCCGCCGCGCACCGAAATCGATTGCAATCAGGGCCAATTCGACTTCCGGCACGGACCGGTTGCGAGTAGTGTCTACGTGCCCGTATTCCGGCCCGGCCCGGCCCGGGCACGATCGATGCCCGGCGCTCGATTACCACACTGAAATCTGGAGATCTGCGATGAAACGTTCGAAGTTCCTGCTGTCGGGCCTGCTGCTGGCGTCGGCCCTCGGTTTCACGGCCGTCGCCGCGCACGCGGACGATCTGCTCGACTCGGTGAAGAAGGCGGGTGTGCTGCGCGTCGGCCTCGAAGGCACGTATCCGCCGTTCAACTCGCGCGGCACGTCGGGTCAGCTCGAAGGCTTCGACGTCGATGTCGCGAACGCGGTCGCCGGCAAGCTCGGCGTGAAGACGCAGTTCATCCCGACCGAATGGAGCGGCATCATCGCCGGCCTGCAGGCCGGCAAGTTCGACGTGATCGTCAACCAGGTCACGATCACGCCGCAGCGCAAGGAAGTGCTCGACTTCAGCGAGCCGTACACGTACTCGGCCGCGCAGTTGATCCAGCGCAAGGACGACACGCGCAACTTCAAGTCGCTCGACGATTTCAAGGGCAAGAAGCTCGGCGTGACGCTCGGCACCAACTACGATCAAATGGCGCGCACCGTGCCGGGCATCGAGGTGCAGACGTATCCGGGCGCGCCGGAAAAGCTGCGCGACCTCGCCGCCGGCCGGATCGAGGCGACGCTCGACGACCGCCTGATGCTGCCGTACATGATCAAGACGTCGAACCTGCCGCTGCGCGCGGGCGCGGTGCTGAACGGCGGCAAGCAGGAGATGGCGATCCCGTTCCGCAAGGGCAATCCGAAGTTCGAGAAGGCGATCAACGATGCGCTGGATTCGCTGCGCAAGGAAGGCACGTTGAAGAAGATCTCGATGCACTGGTTCGGCAGCGACGTGACGGTGCCGGTCGCGCAGTAAGCGGTTCGCCGCGCTTTCATTGTGTCACGCCCTTCGCTGCGGCGAAGGCGTGACGCGCCTCTCCCGCTCGCTTCGCTTTCCGCTTCGCTCAGGCCGCTTCGTCGAAGCGCGCCAGCAGCATCTGGCCGATCGGCGTCAGCGCCGGACGTGCGGCCACCGCATTCACGCGACCCTGCGTATCGTCGACCAGCCGCTTCTCGACGAGCACGGCGAACGCCGGGTTCGCCAGGTCGACGCTGTCCGGTGCGCGAGCAATGCGCAACAACATCGAAAATTCGTGCGGACTCAACATGGTCCTTGTCTCCTGATCGTCCGCGATCCAGCTCAATCGGCGTCGATCGTGTTTTCGAATGGAATGGTGCGATGCATCGTCGATGCGCTGTCGGGAGCGAGATCCCGGTTGACCGCTGCGCGACGCGGGCACGGCGTCGCGGGCGGGTTACGCATGCCCGGTCGCGACGATGTCGCCGCGGCGGGAACGTGCAACCTTAGGGGCGCCGCGTGACGCGGGCGTGACAGGGAAACGGGGGACAACGTCGTGCTGCATGCGCGGATTGCACGGCGCAGCGCACGGGGTGCGCGTTCCCTTTCCGCCGTTCTTCCCGGCGTTGTCGGCCAACGCACCCGCCGGCGTTGAAAACCCGCCGACGCCCCTTCGTCCGCGATCCGACCTCAAAAGCAGGTTCGTAAGATAATGTTTCGAAATTGAAAGGCGAACCAGGGCCGGTTCGACCAGAAAAACAATAAGCGGACTATAAGTGTTGAACAGACGGAATTTTTTGATGGCAGCGGCGCTGATGCCGCTGCTCGGGGCATGCGGCCGTGACAAGGCGACCATGAAGTTTGAACCACGACGGATTCTTGCCGGACCGACGCCGAACGATGGCAGCCACCACACGCTGACGTTCGGTGATGACGGCATCACGTTTCTGCTCGACGGCAAACCGTTCCAGATTCGCAGCGGTGAAATGCACCCGGCGCGGATCCCGCGCGAATACTGGCGGCATCGGATCCAGATGGCGAAGGCGATGGGCATGAACACCATCGCGGTGTACGTCATGTGGAATTTTCACGAGACGGCCGACGGCACGTTCGACTTCGAAACCGGCGAACGTGATGTCGAGGCGTTTATCGCGCTCTGCCAGAGCGAAGGTATGTGGGTGCTGCTGCGCCCCGGCCCGTACATCTGCGGCGAGTGGGACCTGGGCGGAATCCCGGCGCACCTGCTCGCGCACGACGACATCCAGCTGCGCGTCGGCTCGCACCGCGACCCGCGCTTCATGGCCGCGGCGAGCAAGTACATCGCCGAGCTGGCGGTGCGCGTACGCCCGCTGATGTCGGCGAACGGCGGGCCGATCCTGCTGCTTCAGATCGAGAACGAGTACGCGAGTTACGGCAACGACGTCGCGTATCTCGACGAGATTCGCCGCGCATGGGTCGGCTGCGGCATCGCCGGGCCCTTTTTCACCGACGACGGCGTCGCGCAACTCCAGGAAAACCGCACGGCACTCGACGGTTGCGTGATCGGCCTGAGCGGACCGAAGGCACACGACATCGCCACGATCCGCGAACAGTTTCCGGGCGCCACCGTCATGGGCGGTGAAGTCTACCCGGGCTTCTTCACGCATTGGGGCGACCGGAAATTCCAGGGCACCGACGCCGACATTTCACGCGAACTGGCCGACTTCATGAAGTACGGTCTCTCGTTCAGCCTCTACGTGATCCACGGCGGCACCAGCTTCGGCTTCATGGCCGGTGCGAATCTGGACCGCGAGACGGGCGAATACCAGCCGGACATCACCAGCTACGACTACTTCGCGCCGATCGACGAGCAAGGCCGGGCAACGGAGAATTTCGCGCGCTACCGCGAACTGATCCAGGCGCACCTGCCCGACCCGTTGCCGCCGGTGCCGGCTGCACCGCCGACGCTCGACCTCGACGGCGACCATGCGCTGAACCCGTATCTGTATGCGTCGCTGTGGGACAACCTGCCGCCCGCGATTGCGAGCGCCGCTGCGCCGCGGCCGATGGAGGCACACGGTCAAGCGTCCGGCTTCGTGCTCTACCGCCACGGCGAGCTGGCGCGGTCGGGCGGCACGCTGGCCGCGCGCGGCGTGCACGACTATGCAACCGTCTTTGTGGACGGTTCGTATGCGGGAGCCATCGCGCGACCGACGATGCCGCACTATCTTGCCGACGGGCTGGGTGTCGTGCGAGACGGCGACGACATCGCGCTGCCGGATGGCGGAACGACGCTCGAACTGCTCGTCGAAGGCATGGGCCGGGTCAATTACGGTGACGATCTGATCGACCGGAAGGGCATCACGGCGACCGTTCGGCTCGGTGAGCAACCGCTGCAAGGATGGGACACGTATGCGCTGCCGATGGACGCGGCGTACATCGCGGGCCTGCAGCCGCGCTGCACGGATCCGCTGCGGCCCGGGCTGTTCTACAAGGCGACGCTGATGCTCGATGCCGCCGGCGACACGTTTCTGGACATGCGCGACTGGATCAAGGGCGTCGTATGGGTCAACGGGCACAACCTCGGCCGGTACTGGAACGTCGGGCCGCAGTTCCGGCTGTTCTGCCCTGCGCCGTGGTTACGCCGCGGCTATAACGAAGTGGTGATTTTCGACCTGCACCAGACGACGCCGAAGCCGATCGCGCTGCGCTCGACACTGGTCGGTTGATCACGCCGAGCACGCGGAAGGCGCGTTGAAAACACAAAGGGGCTACGCAAACATCGCGTAACCCCTTTGCTGTATTTGGTGCCGGCTGCAGGACTCGAACCCGCCACCTGATGATTACAAATCAACTGCTCTACCAGATGAGCTAAGCCGGCGTAAGCGCGAGATTCTACCTCATTTCACGATCTTGAGGCGAGGTCTGCTGCCGCCTTTCGAGCCATCGCCGTCGGTTTTCGGCGGTTCGTCGGCACCTTCGGACGGTTCTTCATTCGCACCATGGTCGGCAACCGGCGCCAGCACGACAGGCGACTCGTCGCGCTGCGCATCGTCGGCCTGCACGGCATCGTCTTCGAACGCACCCGAATCCGCGCCCTCACCCGCGACAGCATCGACCTGGAACGCCATCCCCTGCCCGTTTTCCCGTGCATAAATCGCAAGCACGTTGGCCACCGGAATCTCGATCTTGTGCGCCTTCCCGGAGAACCGGGCGGTGAACTCGATCCACTCGTTACCCATCTGCAGCTGGCTCGTCGCCTCGAAGCTGATGTTGAGCACGATCTCGCCGTCACGCACGAACTGACGCGGCACCCGCGTCGAGTTGTCGACCCTCACCGCGATATGCGGCGTGTAACCGTTATCGGTGCACCACTCGTACAGCGCGCGCAGCAGATAAGGCTTCGTTGAAATCTCTTGCATCACAATCCTCGAACCCGGAGCAGGCACGCGGCACGCCGCGCCGCCCGCTCCGTCATGCACTCATTGCACCATCAACGACGCATGACCTTTTCGGACGGCGTCAGTGCTTCGATATACGCCGGACGGCTGAAGATCCGCTCGGCATACTTCATCAGCGGCGCAGCATTCTTCGACAGCTCGATGCCGTAGTGATCCAGACGCCACAGCAGCGGCGCGATCGCGACGTCGAGCATCGAGAATTCTTCGCCGAGCATGTACTTGTTCTTCACGAAGATCGGCGCGAGCTGCGTCAGGCGATCGCGGATCGCGAGGCGTGCCTTCTCGTGGTTCTTCTCCGCTGCCTTGCCCTTCTCGTTCTCGAGCGTGCTGACGTGAACGAACAGCTCCTTCTCGAAGTTGAGCAGGAACAGGCGTGCACGGGCGCGCTGCACCGGGTCGGCCGGCATCAGTTGCGGGTGCGGGAAGCGCTCGTCGATGTATTCGTTGATGATGTTCGATTCGTACAGGATCAGGTCGCGCTCGACCAGAATCGGCACCTGACCGTACGGGTTCATCACCGAGATGTCTTCCGGCTTGTTGAACAGGTCGACGTCACGGATCTCGAAATCCATGCCCTTCTCGAACAGCACCAGCCGGCAACGCTGGGAGAACGGGCAAGTTGTGCCGGAATACAGAACCATCATATTTGCGTTTCCTCAAAAAAGCCGAGGGCCGGAACGCGGCGCAACCCCTTTCACGGGTTCCGCCTTGCACCGGCCCCACGCCGTCAGGCGTGTTTACTTGATATCTTTCCAGTACGCGGCATTGAGCCGCCAGGCCAGGAAAGTCAGGACACCGAGAAAGATCAGCACCCACACGCCGAGGCGTTTGCGGGTCTGCTGGGCCGGCTCGGACATCCATGTCATATAGGCCACCAGGTCGGCTACCGCAGCATCATAATCCGGCGGCGACAACGTCCCCGGCGTGACCTGCTGGAAGCCGACGAGCACGTGGGTCTTCTCGCCCGTCTCCTCGTCCGTCTGGTCTTCGAATTTGGCGGTGCGCTGCCCCTGCAGTTGCCACAATACATGGGGCATGCCGACGTTCTCGAACACCGCGTTGTTCCAGCCGGTCGGCCGCGTATCGTCGCGGTAGAAACTCCGCAGATACGTGTACAGCCAGTCGCGGCCGCGCGCCCGCTCCTCGACCGACAGGTCGGGCGGCGTCGTGCCGAGCCAGTTCTTCGCGTCTTCGGGCCGCATCGCGACGGACATCGTGTTGCCGACCTTGTCGGTCGTGAACAGGAGATTCTTTTCGATCTCCTTCTGGGATATGCCCAGATCCGTCAGACGGTTGTAGCGCATCAGGTTCGCGCTGTGGCAGTTCAGGCAATAGTTTACAAACAATTGCGCGCCGTGCTGAAGCGAAACGAGATTTTCCGTGTTATCGGGCGCCCGGTCGAGCGGAAAATTACCTTCCGCGCGCACGGCCGGCGCCGCCAGCAGCGCCACGGCCGTCGCCCCGATCAGCGCGAGCATCGAAAGCAGTTTCTTCATGTCGTTCTCTCCTCGCTCACGTTAATGGGGCTTGAAGCGCACCCGCTCCGGCGGCTGCTTGAACGTGCCAAGCGGCGTCCAGACGGGCATGCCGAGGAAGAACGCGAAGTAGATCAGCGCGCAACACTGCGCGATCAGCGTCGCGGCCGGCGATGGCGGCCGTGTGCCGAGGAACGCCAAGGTCAGGAACGCCGCGACGAAGATCCCGAGGAACACCTTGTGGAACAGCGGCCGGTAGCGGATCGACTTCACCGGGCTGCGGTCGAGCCACGGCAGGAAGAACAGCGTGATCACCGCCGACCCCATGACCACGACACCCCAGAACTTCGATTGCGTCAGGAACATGAACACGACGATCGCCGCGGCCAGTACCGGCAGGCCGACCTTCCACTTGCCGCGCGCCCGGATCAGCGCGAGCACGCCGAGCAGCGCGATCACGATCATCAGCACGATCTTGAACGGGTCGGTGGTCGCGCGCAGCATCGCGTAGAACGCGGTGAAGTACCAGACCGGCGCGATCTCCGGCGGCGTCTGCAGCGGGTTCGCCGGCACGAAGTTGTTCGACTCGAGGAAGTAGCCGCCCATCTCCGGCGCGAAAAACACGATCAGCGCGAACACCATCAGGAACACGCAGACGCCGAAGAAATCGTGCACCGAGTAGTACGGATGGAACGGGATGCCGTCGAGCGGAATGCCGTTCGCGTCCTTCTTCGCCTTGATCTCGATGCCGTCCGGGTTATTTGACCCCACTTCGTGCAGCGCGACGAGGTGCGCGATCACGAGGCCGACCAGCACAAGCGGAATCGCGATCACGTGGAACGCGAAGAAGCGGTTCAGCGTGACGTCGGACACGACGTAGTCGCCGCGGATCCACAACGACAGGTCCGGACCGACGAACGGAATCGCCGAGAACAGGTTCACGATCACCTGGGCGCCCCAGAACGACATCTGGCCCCACGGCAGCAGGTAGCCGAAGAACGCCTCGGCCATCAGGCACAGGAAGATCGCACAACCGAAGATCCACACGAGCTCGCGCGGCTTGCGGTACGACCCGTACATCAACCCGCGGAACATGTGCAGGTAGACGACGACGAAGAACATCGAGGCACCGGTGGAGTGCAGGTAGCGGATCAGCCAGCCCCATGGCACCTCGCGCATGATGTACTCGACCGACGCGAACGCGAGCGTCGAGTCGGGCTTGTAGTTCATCGTCAGGAAGATGCCCGTGACGATCTGGTTGACGAGCACCAGCAGCGCGAGGGAGCCGAAGAAGTACCAGAAATTGAAGTTCTTCGGCGCGTAGTACTCGGAAACGTGCTTCTTCCAGGTGGACGTGAGCGGGAAGCGCTGGTCGATCCAGCCGGTGAGACCTGTCGTGGAGACTTCCTTGTTGTCGGCCATCACGCTTCTCCTTTCTCGTCCTTGCCGATCACGACGGTGGTTGCCGACGTGAACATGTAGGGCGGGATGTCGAGATTCTGAGGCGCCGGCTTGTTCTTGAACACACGGCCGGCGAGGTCGTAGGTCGAACCGTGGCACGGGCACAGGAAACCGCCCGGCCAGTCGTCCGGCAGGTTCGGCTGCGGCCCCGGCGTGAAGCGTTGGCTAGGCGTGCAGCCGAGGTGCGTACACACGGCCATCACGACGAGAATGTTCTTGCGATCGGCCCGCGAGCGATATTCGTTCGCGCAATACGCGGGCAACGGCATCGAATACGGGGATTTCGTGGTCGGATCGGCCACTTCCTTGTCGGCCTTGACGACGTCGGCCAGCATGTCGTCGGTGCGGTTCAGGATCCAGACCGGCTTGCCGCGCCACGGCACGGTGACCATCTCGCCGGGTTTCAGGCCGCTGATGTCGACCTCGACCGGGGCTCCGGCCGCTTTCGCTTTCGCGGACGGCGCAAGCGACGCCGCGAAAGGTATGACGGTGGCTACGCCTCCCACGCCACCTGCTACGGATGTCGCAATCAGCCAGGTACGGCGGCCGCTGTCGACGCGTTTTTCTTCCTTGTCTCGCATCACACGCCCCACTTCTGAGTTGGATTTTCCGTCACGACTTTCCATTCCGCCGCTAGTTTGCTCGAATGGAGCCGCCATTTACAAGGCCCGGAGATGAAAATCCCTTCGAAGTCGTTGATAGTTAAGGGTTTTCCCCCACTATCGGAGCGATTAAATCATTTCACTTTTAAGCATTCACTACATTGTGAAATTTCGATGCGCTGCCGCAAAACCTGGCTTCAGACCGGATTATGAATATCGATAAAAAGGTGTTCGATATCGAATTCTTCGGACAAGTGGCGGCCCAGCGCCTGGATTCCGTAGCGTTCGGTCGCATGGTGCCCTGCCGCAACGAACGCGACGCCGCTCTCGGCCGCCGCGTGCGTGACCGGTTCCGACACCTCGCCGGTCAGGAACACGTCCGCACCCGCATCGATCGCCGCATCGAAATAGCTCTGCGCAGCGCCCGTGCACCACGCGATGCGGCGCAACTGCCTATCCGAATCGCCGAGCACGAGCGGCGTGCGGCCCAGCGTGCGCTCGACCTTCGCGACGAAGTGTTCGAGCGTGACGGGCATCGGCAGCGTGGCCATCCAGCCGAGGTCGCCGTCGCCGAAACGCTGCTCGCCGATCAGCCCGAGCTTGTCGCCGAGCTGCGCGTTGTTGCCGAACTCGGGGTGCGCGTCGAGCGGCAGGTGGAACGCGAACAGGTTCAGGTCGTTCGCGAGCAGCAGCTTCAGGCGCTGGTACTTGCGGCCGGTGATCTGCGGTGCCTCGTTGCGCCAGAAATAGCCGTGATGGACGAGCACCGCATCCGCGCCCCATTCGAGCGCGGCTTCGAGGAACGCGACCGATGCCGTCACGCCGGTGGCGATCTTTTCGATCTTGCGGCGCCCCTCGACCTGCAGGCCGTTCGGGCAATAGTCCTTGAAGCGCGCGGTTTCAAGGGTATTGTTCAAGTACAATTCGAGTTCGATCCGATCCATATAAACCTCTAATCCATTCAGATGCTTAAACGCTTCTGGCTGTTCTTCGCGCAGGCGGTAACCGTACTGCTCGCGCTGATGTTCATCGTCGTGACGCTCAAGCCGCAATGGCTGCAACGGCAAGGACAGCTCGGCAAGCAGCTCGCCACGCCGATCGTCGCGCTGCGGGAAGTCGCGCCGGGCATCGGCGGAGCACCGGCGACCACGTCGTACGCCGAGGCCGCGCAAAAGGCGATGCCCGCCGTCGTCAACGTATTCTCCAGCAAGGACGGCTCGCTGCCGCCCGATCCGCGCGCGAAGGATCCGCTGTTCCGCTACTTCTTCGGCGACCGCAACGCGCGCAAGCAGCAGGACGAACCGGCCGCCAACCTTGGCTCCGGCGTTATCGTGAGCCCTGAAGGTTACATTCTAACGAACCAGCACGTCGTGGACGGCGCCGACCAGATCGAAGTCGCGCTCGCCGACGGGCGCACGGCCACCGCGAAGGTGATCGGCAGCGACCCCGAAACCGACCTCGCCGTGCTGAAGATCAACATGACGAACCTGCCGACCATCACGCTCGGCCGTTCGGACCAGTCGCGGGTCGGCGACGTCGTGCTCGCGATCGGCAACCCGTTCGGCGTCGGCCAGACGGTCACGATGGGGATCATCAGCGCGCTCGGCCGCAATCACCTCGGCATCAACACGTTCGAGAACTTCATCCAGACCGACGCGCCGATCAACCCCGGCAACTCGGGCGGCGCGCTGGTCGACGTGAACGGCAACCTGCTCGGCATCAACACGGCGATCTACTCGCGCTCGGGCGGCTCGCTCGGCATCGGTTTCGCGATACCCGTATCGACGGCGCGCACCGTGCTCGAAAGCATCATCACGACGGGCTCGGTCACGCGCGGCTGGATCGGCGTCGAGCCGCAGGACGTCACACCGGAAATCGCCGAGTCGTTCGGGCTCCAGCAGAAGTCGGGCGCGATCGTCGCGGGCGTGCTGCAAGGCGGCCCGGCCGACAAGGCCGGCATCAAGCCGGGCGACATCCTCGTGACCGTGAACGGCGAGGACATCACCGACACGACGAAGCTGCTGAACACCGTCGCGCAGATCAAGCCGGGCACGCCGACCAAGGTGCACGTCGTGCGCAAGGGCAAGGAGTTCGACGTGAACGTCGTGATCGGCAAGCGTCCGCCGCCGCCGAAGCAGACGCTCGACGAGCAGGACAGCGAGTCCGAGTGACGCTTGGACGGCGGGCGCGTCCGCGCCGCCTGCAGGCCGCAGCCGGAATGCAAAAGGGCAGCCGATCTGGCTGCCCTTTTGCTTGGAATCGACGATCCTTCTTCACGGTGAAGCTGCGTTCGCCTTCCCCCTTGACCCCTTCACCATCTGCGCCGTCCTGTCGCTTGCCTCGCCGCGACGTTGCGGCGAGCGCGCATCGACGGCGGCCATCCACATCCAGCCGGCCGCCGCGCGCGGCTGCGGCGTCAACTCGCGGCGCCGTTATTCTCCGCCTCGGGCTCTTCCGCCGGCTTCGGTACGAAGAATCGCGCGGCGAGCAGCCCGACCTCGAACAGCACGACGAGCGGCAGCGCGAGCATCAGCTGCGAGAACACGTCCGGCGGCGTGACGACCGCCGCGACGATGAACGCGCCGACGATCACGTACGGCCGCATCTCCTTCAGCTTCTTCAGAGACAACACGCCCATCCGAACGAGCAGCACGACGATGATCGGCACCTCGAACGTGACCCCGAATGCGATGAACATGCCGAGCACGAAGCTCAGGTAGTTGTCGATGTCGGTCGACATCTCCGCGCCGAGCGGCGCGTTGTAGTGCGCCATCACGCGGAAGATCGTCGGGAACACGAGGAAGTACGCGAATGCCATCCCGCACAGGAACAGGAAGTAGCTGCTGCCGACCAGCGGCGCGACGAGCTTCTTCTCGTGCTGGTACAGCCCCGGCGCGACGAACGCCCAGATCTGGTACAGCACGATCGGCAGCGCGATCACGAGCGCGACGAGCATCGTGACCTTCATCGGCACGAAGAACGAGCCGGTGACGTCGGTGACGATCATCTTGCCGCCCTTCGGCAGGTTCTCCATCAGCGGCCGCGCGAGCAGCCGGAAGATGTCGGGCGCCCAGTACACGAGGCCGAGGAACACGACGATCACGGCCAGCCCCGCGCGAATGATGCGATCGCGAAGTTCGACGAGATGGGAAATGAAGGTTTCTTCCGGGGCGTCGCCCGGATTCTGCTGGGGGTCGCTCACACCGGCCCTCGGTAGGATTGACGAGCGAGCATGCGCTCGACTCAGAAGAAACGCGTCGGCCGGCGCAGGCTGGCCGGCTGGTGGCGCGCGACACGCGCGGCACCCGACTGCACATGCGTGCGGCGGGTCGTCGCGCGCTTGTACCAGACAGGCGTCGCCGCCTGCTTCACACGCCAGTTGCGACGCTTCGGCGCGAGCGCGGCCGTGCTGCCGCGCCACGACGGCGCGGCGGGCGTGTCGGAGCCGTACGTGCCGGCATCGACCGCGCCTTCGTCAAGACCGCCGACCGCGGAATGCCACGTGTCGTTCAGGTCCTTCTCGTGCTCGCGCAGGTTGTCGTGAATCGTCGTCTCGACATTGCGCGCGGCCGTCTCGAAATCGGTCTTCATCGTCCGCAACGCGTCGAGTTCGATTTCGCGCGAGACCTCGGCCTTCACGTCGTTGATGTACCGCTGCGCGCGGCCGAACAGTGCGCCGGCCGTACGCGCGACGCGCGGCAGGCGCTCGGGGCCGAGCACCACGAGCGCGACGACGCCGATCAGCGCCATCTTCGAAAGACCGAGATCCAGCATCGCGAATGCCTGTCAGCGTGACGGCGTTACGCCTTGTTCGAGTCGGAACGCGTCGTTTCCTTCGCGTTGACGTCGACCGAGCCCGAGCGCGGCAGCTGCTGCGCGTCCGCCGGCGTCTCGCCTTCCTTCATGCCGTCCTTGAAGCCCTTCACTGCGCTGCCGAGGTCGTTGCCGATGTTGCGCAGCTTCTTGGTACCGAAAACCAGCGCGACGATCAGCAGCACGATCAGCCAGTGCCAAATGCTCAATCCACCCATGATGAAACCTCTCCTCAACCACGCCGCGTCGCGGCGCAAATCGCCGGCGGCACGCCGGCTTCGACTATCGATGCGGGGAAACGCCCCGCTGCGTCAACCCATCCGCTGCCACGGGCGCGGGCCGGCCAGGATATGCGCGTGCAGGTGGTAGACCTCCTGTCCGCCGCCGGGGCCCGTGTTGATCACGGTGCGAAAACCGGTCTCGCCGCCCGTGTACGCAACGCCCAACTGATCGGCCAGCCGCGCGACGAGCAGCATCAGCCGGCCGAGCATCGGCGCATCGGCCTCGCTCGCCGCCGACAACGTCGGCAGGTGCCGGCGCGGAATCACGAGCACGTGTGTGTCGGCCGCCGGGCGGATGTCGCGGAACGCGACGAATTCGTCGTCCTCGTGCACCTTCGTGCTCGGGATCTCGCCCGCCGCGATCTTGCAGAACAGGCAATTCGGATCGTGACTCATGTTGCTCCTGCGAAACGCCCGCCGGTCAGAACCAGGCCTGCGGATCAAGCGTCTTGTTGTCGTTCAGGTACAGCCAACCCTTGATGATACGGTACAGCGTCCAGATCCATGTGACAAACATGATCGCGAATCCCACCACCACGAACATCAGCGCGAAGCCGATCACGTACGCGATCAGCGCGCGCCAGAACGTGCGGATCTGCCACTCGAAATGGTCGGCGTACGGCGTGCCGGCCACGTCGCCGCGCTTCACGTAGTTGATGATGATCGCGATGATGCCGGTGACGCCGCCCGTCAGCCAATGAATCGCGTAGAGGCCGTACAGCACGTGCGTCAGCGTGCGCAAGCCGTTCAGTCGCTCGGCGTCCGCTGCGTCCGGCACCGACGGCGTCGGGAACTGGCTCGGCGTATCGGTCATGATGCTACCCCCGTTAGATGACAATTCTTACAGCTTACCGCACTGTTGCCGGCGCGGCAGGCCGTCGGTCGTCACCCGCCGTTTTCCTCGCGCTCGCGGCGCTTGCGCAGCGCCTTTTCCTCGATGCCCGACAGCCCTTCGCGACGCTCGAGCTCGGCGATCACGTCGGCCGGGCTCAGGTCGAAATGCGACAGCATCACGAGGCAGTGGAACCACAGATCGGCCACTTCACCGACGAGTGCGGTCGGCGCGCCGCCCTGGCGCACGTCCTTCGCGGCCAGCACGACCTCGGTCGCCTCTTCGCCGATCTTCTTCAGCACCGCGTCGTCGCCCTTGTGGAACAGGCGCGATACGTACGATTGGTCGGGGTCGCCGCCCTTGCGGCTATCGATCACGGCTGCGAGGCGCAGCAGCGTGTCTTCGGTCGATTGCGTCATTTGTAGATATGTTCGGGGTCTTTCAGCACCGGCTCGACCGCGACCCAGTCGCCGCTGTCCACGTTGCCTTCGAATTTCTGGAAGAAGCACGAATGCCGGCCGGTGTGGCACGCGATGCCCGACACCTGCTCGACCTTCAGCAGCACGACGTCCTCGTCGCAGTCGAGCCGCACCTCGTGCACGTGCTGCACGTGGCCCGACTCCTCGCCCTTGAACCACAGGCGCTTGCGCGAGCGCGAATAATAGACTGCGCACTGCGTCTCGATCGTCTTCGCCAGCGCCTCGCGGTTCATCCACGCGAACATCAGCACGTCGTTCGTCGACGCTTCCTGCGCGATCACCGGCACGAGGCCGTTGTCGTCCCAGCGAACCTTGTCGAGCCACGCGGGCAGGGATTTCGTTTCCGTATTCATCACAACCTCACCGCGATGCCCTGGTCGGACATGAAGCGCTTCGCCTCGCCGACCGTGTGCTCGCCGTAGTGGAAGATGCTCGCGGCCAGTACGGCGTCGGCGCGGCCGTCCTTGATGCCGTCCGCGAGATCCTGCAGGCAGCCGACACCGCCCGACGCGATCACCGGCACCGGCACCGCGTCCGACACGCCGCGCGTGAGCGCGAGGTCGAAGCCCGACTTCGTGCCGTCGCGGTCCATGCTCGTGAGCAGGATCTCGCCCGCGCCGAGCTCGGCCATCTTGCGCGCCCATTCGATTGCGTCGAGGCCCGTGTTCTTGCGGCCGCCGTGCGTGAAGACTTCCCAGCGCGGCGCTTCGCCGTCGGCCGACACGCGCTTCGCGTCGATCGCGACGACGATGCACTGCGAGCCGTACTTGTCGGCCGCGTCGCGCACGAGCTGCGGGTTCGCGACCGCCGACGAGTTCATGCTGACCTTGTCCGCGCCCGCGTTCAACAGGCGCCGTACGTCCTCGACGGCGCGCACGCCGCCGCCGACGGTCAGCGGAATGAAGACCTGCGATGCGACGGCCTCGATGATCGGCAGGATCAGGTCGCGCTGGTCGGAGGTCGCGGTGATGTCGAGGAACGTCAGTTCGTCGGCGCCCTGGTCGTCGTAGCGACGCGCGATTTCGACGGGGTCGCCGGCATCGCGCAGTTCGACGAAGTTGACGCCCTTGACGACACGCCCGGCAGTCACGTCCAGGCAGGGGATGATGCGTTTAGCTAGAGCCATGATGTTGCGCCATGGGCCGCGGTGGGACGGCCGGTTTCGGACGCCTCGTGCGAGGCGCCCGGTCGGGGCCGCCTGCTGGCAGCCCCGGCGAACGGAACGACCGCGCTTACGCGTCGTCGAGTTCGCCGTTCAGTTCATCCGCGCGTTTTTGCGCGACCGCGAAATCGAGATCGCCGGAGTAGATCGCACGGCCGCAGATCACGCCTTCGACACCATGCTCCTCCACTTCGCAGAGGTTCTCGATGTCGGTGAGGTTCGACAGGCCGCCGCTTGCGATCACCGGAATACCGACCGCCTGCGCGAGCTTCACGGTCGCCTCGATGTTGATGCCCTGCAGCATCCCGTCGCGGCCGATGTCGGTGTAGACGATCGATTCGACGCCGTAGTCTTCGAACTTGCGCGCGAGATCGATCACCTCGTGGCCGGTCAGCTTGCTCCAGCCGTCGGTCGCGACCTTGCCGTCCTTCGCGTCGAGGCCGACGATGATGCTGCCCGCGAACGCGGTGCACGCATCCTGCAGGAAGCCCGGGTCCTTCACGGCCGCGGTGCCGATGATCACGTAGGAGAGGCCGGCGTCGAGATACTTCTCGATCGTCTCGAGGCTGCGAATGCCGCCGCCGAGCTGCACGGGGATTTCATCGCCGACTTCGTCGAGGATCGCTTCGATCGCCTCGAGATTCTTGGGCTTGCCGGCGAACGCGCCGTTCAGGTCGACCAGATGCAGCCGCCGGGCGCCGAGATCGACCCACTTGCGGGCCATCGCCGCCGGGTCCTCGGAGAAAATCGTGGCCTGGTCCATATCGCCCTGTTTGAGGCGCACACACTGACCGTCTTTGAGATCGATGGCCGGAATCAGCAACATAGCAATCGGGTGTCGTCGTGGAAAATGAAAAGAATCCGGCGCGTACCGGCCAAACCGGTGCCGCGCCGTCTCGCTAGTTTAGTACAACTCGTTCGGCGCTTAAGCGCGCGAGCCCCGCACGACAGGCGTTTCCGACCTGTCGACTGTGGCTCGCACACCACGTTTACGGCTTCCAGTGTACGAAGTTGCGGTACAGACGCAACCCGACCTCCGCGCTTTTCTCGGGGTGGAATTGGGTCGCGAAGAGGTTGTCCCGCGCGACCGCGGACGTAAACGGCGCGCCGTATGCCGTTTCGCCGACCGTGTGAGCCGGGTTCTCCGGGCTCACGTAATAGCTGTGCACGAAATAGAAATAGGCGTCGTCGGGCACGCCGTCCCACAGCGGGTGCGGCTGCGACTGACGCACGCGGTTCCAGCCCATCTGCGGCACCTTGAAGCGCGAGCCGTCGTCCTGCAGCTGGCCATCGAGCTCGAAACGCACGACCTTGCCGGGCAACAGGCCCAGGCCCTTCGTGTCGCCTTCCGCGCTCCAGTCGAACAGCATCTGCTCGCCGACGCACACGCCGAGCAGCGGCTTCGTGCGCGACGCCTCGATCACCGCTTCCTGCAGCCCCGATTCGCCGAGGCAGCGCATGCAGTCCGGCATCGCGCCCTGGCCGGGCAGCACGACGCGGTCGGCCGCGCGAATCGCGGCCGGCGTGTCGACGATCGCCACGTCGGCGGCCGGTTCGGCCTTCCTGAGCGCCTGCGCGACCGAGCGCAGGTTGCCCATCCCATAATCCACAATCGCAATCGAAGTTTTCATCTCAGTGCAGGCAGTAGCGCCCTCAGTCCATTGACGATGAATTCCACCGCCAGCGCCGACAGCATCAAACCCATCAGCCGCGTGGCGATGTTGATGCCGGTGCGGCCGATCCAGTTCGCGATCGGCTCGGCAAGCCGCATCGCGAGGAAACACAACAGAGCCAGGACCGCGCCGATCGCGACGAGCCCGACTCGCTCATACCAGTGATGCGAGTTCGCCGCGTAGATGATCACCGTGCTGATCGAGCCGGGGCCCGTCAGCAGCGGAATCGCCAGCGGCACGACCGCGATGTTGTCCTTCATCTCGGCTTCGTGGCGCTCCTCCGGCGTCGATCGCGTGTTGCCGATCTGCGCGTTCAGCATGTTGATCGCCATCAGCAGCATGATGATCCCGCCGCCCACTTCGAGCGAGCCGACCGAAATGCCGAAGAAGTTGATGATCTGCTGCCCGAGCAGCGTCGTCACCGTCATCACGCAGAACACCGACACCGACGCGATCCGGATCGTGCGGCGCCGCTCGTCGTCCGTCTGCTGCGCCGTCAGGCTCAGGAAGAACGGCACCGCGCCGACCGGGTTGATCAGCGCCAGCAGCGAAATGAACGATTTGAGCAGATCCATCGCAAGGCGGCGCGCCGCGCCGCAGCCGTGAGGTTGTCCTTGGCGTCGTCCGTTCGGAAGTTAGAGGCTGCCCTTCGTCGACGGAATCTGTCCCGCCGCGCGTTCGTCGAGCTCCACCGCCGCACGCAGCGCCCGGCCGAAGGCCTTGAACACCGTTTCGAGCTGGTGGTGCGCGTTGATCCCGCGCAGGTTGTCGATGTGCAGCGTGACGCCCGCGTGGTTCACGAACCCGCGGAAAAATTCGATCGACAGGTCGACGTCGAACGTGCCGATCCGCGCGCGCGTGAACGGCACGTGGAATTCAAGACCCGGCCGGCCCGAGAAGTCGATCACGACGCGCGACAGCGCCTCGTCGAGCGGCACGTACGAATGACCGTAGCGGCGGATGCCCTTCTTGTCGCCGATCGCCTTCGCGACGGCCTGGCCAAGCGTGATGCCGACGTCCTCGACCGTATGGTGGTCGTCGATATGCGTATCGCCATGCGCTTCGACCTCGAGATCGATCAGACCATGTCGCGCGATCTGGTCGAGCATATGGTCGAGAAACGGCACGCCGGTGGCCAGCTTCTGCCGGCCCGTACCGTCGAGATCGAGCTTCACACGGATCTGCGTTTCGCTGGTATTGCGAACGACTTCCGCCACACGCATGGCAATTCCTTGATTGAGTCTGATGTAAATGGGGATTGATCGTCGCGCGCCGCCGCGCCCTGGGCTCAACCGGGCAGCGCGAGTTTCAAGGCGGCCAGCAGGCGTGCGTTTTCGTCGGGAGAACCGACGGTCAGCCGCACGCATTCGACCAGCAACGGATGCATTTTACTCACGTTTTTGACCAGCACCCGCTCGGTCAGCAGCGCATCGAACACGGCCGCCGCGTCGGGCACGCGCACCAGCAGGAAATTGCCGGCGCTCGGGAACACCGTCGCGCCCGGCAGCCCGGCCACGGCCTGCGCGAGACGCGTGCGTTCCGCACGCAGTTCGGCCGCCTGCGCGTCGAGCACGTCGAGGTGGTCGAGCAGGAAATCAGCGGTCGCCTGGGTCAGCACGTTGATGTTGTACGGCGGGCGCACCTTGTCGAATTCCGTCAGCCACGCGGGCCGCCCGGCGAGATAGCCGAGGCGAATGCCGGCCAGGCCGAGCTTCGATACCGTGCGCATCACGACGACGTTGTCGAACTCGGCCGCGCGCGGCAGCCACGAGCGCTCCGCGAACGGCTGGTACGCCTCGTCGATCACGATCAGGCCGTGCTGCGCGGCCGCGATGATCCGCTCGACGTCGGCTTCGTCGTACAGCGTGCCGGTCGGGTTGTTCGGGTACGCGAGATAGACGAGCGCGGGCCGGTGCTCGGCGATCGCCGCGATCATCGCGTCGGCGTCGAGCGTCAGGTCGGCCTTGAGCGGCACACCGACGAATTCCAGGTGCGCGAGCTTCGCGGACAGTTCGTACATCACGAAGCCCGGCACCGGCGCGAGCACCTTCGCGCCCGGTTTCGCGCAGGCCATCGCCATCATGCTGATGATTTCGTCCGAGCCGTTGCCGAGCAGGACGTCGCATGCGGCCGGCACGCCCATCGCGCGGCGCAGCTTGTCGAGCAGCGCACTCGGGCGCGGTGCCGGGTAGCGGTTCAGCGCGACCTGCGCGAGCCGCTCGCCGAGCGCCGCCGCGAGCGGCGCGGGCAGCGAATACGGGTTCTCCATCGCGTCGAGCTTCACGAACCCGCTCGCGTCGGGCACCGGGTAGCTCGTCATCGCGAGCACGTCGCGGCGGATGATGTCTTGTGGCGTCGTCATGGTCTCAGGCCGGCATGCGTCGCGCCGGCGTCAATGGTCGGCAAGGCGGCGGCTGCCGCCCTGCGCGGGGTCTCCTCGTCGACCGGAGCGATACGTCGGTATCGGCTCCGGCGCGCGTCACCCCTTCATCCGGAGTTCGGCGCTGCGCGCGTGCGCCTGCAGCCCTTCGCCGTAGGCCAGCTCGGACGCGATCTCGCCCAGCGTCTGCGCGCCTTCGGCGCTGACCTCGATCAGGCTCGAACGCTTGATGAAGTCGTACACGCCGAGCGGCGACGAGAAACGCGCGGTGCGCGACGTCGGCAGCACGTGGTTCGGGCCCGCGCAGTAGTCGCCGAGGCTTTCGCTCGTGTAGCGGCCGAGGAAGATCGCGCCGGCGTGGCGGATCTGCTGGCCCCATTGCTGGGGCTCGAGCGCGGAAATCTCGAGGTGTTCGGGCGCGATGTCGTTCGCGATCCGGCACGCTTCGGCCATGTCGCGCACCTTGATCAGCGCGCCGCGGCCTTCGAGCGACGCGCGAATCACGTCCTGGCGCGGCATCGTCGGCAGCAGCTCGTCGATCGCCTTCTCGACGCGATCGAGGAACGCGGCGTCCGGGCACAGCAGGATCGACTGCGCGAGCTCGTCGTGTTCGGCCTGCGAGAACAGGTCCATCGCGACCCAGCTCGGATCGGTCGTGCCGTCGCACAGCACGAGGATTTCCGACGGGCCGGCGATCATGTCGATGCCGACCGTGCCGAACACGCGGCGCTTCGCCGATGCGACGTACGCGTTGCCGGGCCCGCAGATCTTGTCGACGGCCGGCACCGTCTCGGTGCCGTACGCGAGCGCGCCAACCGCCTGCGCGCCGCCGATCGTGAACACGCGATCGACGCCGCCGAGCAGCGCCGCGGCAAGCACGAGGTCGTTCTTCACGCCGTCCGGGGTCGGCACGACCATCACGATTTCGCCAACGCCCGCGACCCGCGCGGGAATCGCGTTCATCAGCACCGACGACGGATAAGCGGCCTTGCCGCCCGGCACGTACAGGCCAACGCGGTCGAGCGGCGTGACCTTCTGGCCGAGCACCGTGCCGTCGCTTTCCGTGTACTGCCAGCTATGCGTGCCGCACTCGATCTTCTGCTTCTCGTGGTACGCACGCACGCGTGCGGCGGCGGCTTCCAGCGCCGCGCGCGCCTTCGGCGCGAGGCCGTCGAGCGCCGTCTGCAGCGCGTCCTGCGGCAGTTCGAGCGCGGCGACGCTGTGCGCGTCCAGCCGGTCGAAGCGGTTCGTGTACTCGAGCACCGCGGCGTCGCCGCGCGACTTCACGTCGGCGAGAATCTTCGCGACCGACTGCTCGATCGCGTCGTCCTCGCTCGCCTCGAACGCGAGCACCGCACGCAGCGCGGCGTCGAAGCCTTCGCTCGTCGAATCGAGTTTGCGGATGGTGATGGCCATGGGAATTCCGTTACGGTGATGCGCTCAATTGCCATTCTGCGACGCGCGTTCGAACGCGTCGAGAATCGGCTTGAGCGCCGCGCGCTTCAACTTCAGCGCAGCCTGGTTCACGACGAGGCGCGACGAGATCGCCATGATCTCCTCGACCTCGACCAGATTGTTCGCCTTCAGCGTGCCGCCCGAGCTGACGAGGTCGACGATCGCATCGGCCAGCCCGACCAGCGGCGCCAGCTCCATCGAGCCGTACAGCTTGATCAGGTCGACGTGCACGCCCTTCGCGGCGAAGTGTTCGCGTGCCGTTTCGACGTACTTGGTCGCGACCCGCAGGCGCGCGCCCTGGCGCACCGCGTTCGCGTAGTCGAAACCGGCCGGCACGGCCACCGACATCCGGCAGCGTGCAATGTTCAGATCGATCGGCTGATAGAGGCCCGAGCCGCCGTGCTCGACCAGCACGTCCTTGCCGGCCACGCCGAAATCGGCCGCGCCGTATTCGACATAGGTCGGCACGTCGCTCGCGCGCACGATGATCACGCGCAGGTTCGGATCGGTGGTCGGCAGGATCAGCTTGCGCGACGTTTCCGGATCCTCGGCCACCTGCACGCCGGCAGCGGCCAGCAGCGGCAGGGTTTCCTCGAAAATCCGGCCCTTCGACAGGGCGAGGGTCAGCGGCGCGGTCATGCTTGGCTCCCGGAGAGGCGGCGCACGTTCGCGCCGACGGCGGTCAGTTTGGTTTCCATGCGATCGTAACCGCGGTCCAGATGATAGATGCGGTCGACGAGCGTTTCGCCTTCGGCGCGCAGCCCGGCGATCACGAGGCTCGCCGATGCGCGCAGGTCGGTCGCCATCACGTTCGCGCCGGACAGCTTGTCGACGCCGGTCACGAGCGCCGTGTTGCCGTCGATCGTGATCTTCGCGCCGAGCCGGTTCAGCTCCTGCACGTGCATGAAGCGGTTCTCGAAAATGGTCTCGACGACCTGCGCGGTGCCCGTCGCGACCGAATTGAGGGCCATGAACTGCGCCTGCATGTCGGTCGGGAACGCCGGGTATTCCGACGTGCGGATCGTCACCGCCTGCGGGCGGCGGTCCATCTTCACGCGCAGCCAGCTGTCGCCTTCCTCGATCGACACGCCCGCCTCACGCAGCTTGTCGATCACCGCGTCGAGGATGTGCGGGCGCACGCCCGTCAGCATCACGTCGCCGCCCGCCGCCGCGACCGCGCACAGGAACGTGCCGGCCTCGATGCGGTCGGGAATCACCGAATGGCGCGCGCCGTGCAGCCGCTCGACGCCCTGGATCACGAGGCGGTCGGTGCCGATGCCGTCGATTTTGGCGCCCATCGCGACCAGCAAGTGGGCGAGATCGCTCACTTCCGGCTCGCGTGCCGCGTTCTCGATCACCGTCTCGCCGTCGGCCAGCGTCGCGGCCATCAGCAGGTTTTCCGTCCCCGTCACCGTGATCATGTCGGTCACGATGCGCGCGCCCTTCAGGCGCTTTGCGCGGGCCTCGATGAAGCCGTGCTCGATGCTGATCTCGGCGCCCATCGCCTGCAGGCCCTTGATGTGCTGGTCGACCGGACGCGCGCCGATCGCGCAACCGCCCGGCAGCGACACCTTCGCCTCGCCGAAGCGCGCGAGCAGCGGCCCGAGCACGAGGATCGATGCGCGCATCGTCTTGACGAGCTCGTACGGCGCGACGAGGTTGTCGACGCGCGATGCATCGAGCTGCACGCGGCAGCCGTCGGTTTCGCTCTTCACGCCCATCTGGTTCAGTACCTTCAGCGTGGTGCGCACATCCTTCAGGTTCGGCACGTTGTCGAGCTCGACCGGCTCGGCGCTGAGCAGCCCCGCGCACAGAATCGGCAGCGCGGCATTCTTCGCGCCCGACACGACGATCTCGCCCGACAGCCGGCGACCGCCTTCGATCACCAGCTTGTCCATCCCCTGTCCCTGCGATTCCCCGTTGGCGGCCGGGTGTGCCGTGGCGACGCTCTGGACGGCGTCGCGCTCGTTGACGGTGACTTGCACTCAGTGGTTCCGGTTTATGCGTTCTGCCATTCGGCGGGCGTCAGCGTCTTCATGCTGAGCGCGTGGATTTCCTGCTTCATGCGATCGCCGAGCGCCGCATAGACGAGCTGGTGCCGCTGGATCGGCCGCTTGCCTTCGAAGGCCGCCGACACGATCGTCGCGAAGAAATGCTGGCCGTCGCCTTCGACTTCCAGATGAGTGCAGGCGAGACCGCCGGCGATGTATTGCTTGACCTGTTCGGGAGTCGGCAACATGAAGGGCTCCTGTCGGCGCGCGCCGCCCGTGGCGGCCGCTGCCGTCGATATCAATGACGCAGTTTGTAGCCGGTCGCGAGCAGCCGCATCGCGAATATCGCGAGCAGCACGAAGAAACCGGTGACGATGGCGAGGCTCGCGAGCGGGTTGATGTCGGACGCGCCGAAGAACCCGTAACGGAAACCATCGATCATGTAGAAAAACGGGTTGAGACGCGAGATCTCGCGCCACACGGGCGGCAGCGAATGCGTCGAATAGAACACGCCGGACAGGAACGTCAGCGGCATGATCAGGAAGTTCTGGAACGCGGCGAGCTGGTCGAACTTCTCGGCCCAGATCCCGGCAATCAGCCCGAGCGTGCCGAGGATCGCCGAGCCGAGCAGCGCGAACGCGATGATGAACAACGGCGCCGCGAAATGCATCGGGATAAACCAGATCGTCACGACGAACACGCCGGTGCCGACCGCGAGCCCGCGCACGACGGATGCGAGCACGTACGCGCCGAAGATGTCCTGGTAGGACAGCGGCGGCAGCAGCACGAACACGAGGTTGCCGGTGATCTTCGACTGGATCAGCGACGACGAGCTGTTCGCGAACGCGTTCTGCAGCACGCTCATCATCACGAGGCCCGGGACCAGGAAGCTCACGTACTCGACGCCCGGATACACCTCGACGCGGCCCGACAGCGCATGGCCGAAGATCGTCAGATACAGCAACGCCGTCACGATCGGCGCGCACACCGTCTGGAACGACACCTTCCAGAACCGCAGGAGTTCCTTGTAGAACAGCGTTTGAAAACCGCTTCCCGACACTCGCCGGGCCGCCCCAAGAGTGGCGGGCGCCCCCTCGGGGGGCAGCGAACGCAGTTCGCGTTGGGGTCGTTGGTTCATGCCAGTCCCTCGACGACTTCTGCCCCGTTCATCACCTGGACGAACACATCCTCGAGGTCCGCCTTGCGGACCTCGATCTCGTCGAACGTGCAGCCCGCCGCGCGACACTGCGCGAGGATCCGCTCGACATCGTCGTAGCTCGTCAGGCGCAGCAGATGCTCGTCCGGCGCGCGTGCGGCCGGATCGGTCTCCAGCCCGCGCAGCTCGGCGGGCAGTGCGCCCGTCGCCAGCCGCAGGTACAGCTGCAGCCCCGCGAAGCGGCGCAGCAGCGCGTCGGTGCGGTCGAGCGCGACGACTTCACCGCGACGCAGCATCGCGATGCGGTCGCACAGCGACTCCGCTTCCTCGAGGTAATGGGTGGTCAGGACGATCGTGTGGCCCTCGCGGTTCAGCCGCGAGATGAATTGCCACAGCGTCTGGCGCAGTTCGACGTCGACGCCGGCGGTCGGCTCGTCGAGCACGATCACGGGCGGCCGGTGCACGAGTGCCTGCGCGACCAGCACGCGGCGCTTCATCCCGCCCGACAGCGCGCGCATGTTCGCGTCGGCCTTCTCGGTGAGGTCGAGATTGGCCATCACTTCATCGATCCAGTCGTCATTGCGGCGCAGCCCGAAATAGCCGGACTGGATCCGCAGCGTCTCGCGGACGGTGAAGAACGGGTCGAAGACGAGCTCCTGCGGCACGATGCCGAGCGCGCGGCGCGCCCCGCGGAAGTCCTTGACGACGTCGTGGCCGCGCACCGAAATACTGCCTTCATCGGCCCGGGCGAGCCCGGCGAGGATACTGATGAGCGTGGTCTTGCCTGCGCCGTTCGGGCCGAGCAGACCGAAAAACTCGCCTTCCTCGACCGACAGGCTGACGCCCTTGAGCGCCTGAAGCGATTTGTAGCGCTTCTTGACGTGACGGATTTCTATGGCTGACATGACTGTGCGCGACGCCAGGGCCGCGACGCCTATTCTGTGCTTGCTGCGAATGAAAATGGGGGCCGGACGCCGATTGGCTGCCCCGCAAAACGCTTGATTATAGGGCAAACCGGCTGGTGAAGCCGACGCCGGGGGCGCGCGGCCTGAAGCGTGCGCGCGCCGGCTGGCGCGGCAGGCTTCGGTCGGACAGGGTCAATGTCGCCCGGTGCCTTCGATGAGCGCGTCGACGCCGTAGGCACGCGCGAGGCTGGCGAGCTTCGGAGGGAGATTGAGGATGTCGAGGGTCGCGCCGCGCGCTTTGGCGGCACGTTGCCATGCGAGCAGCACGGCGAGCGCGGACGAGTCGAACTGCGTCAGCGTCGCGCAATCGACGGCGGTCGCGCCGGCGCCGATGCGCGCGAGACCGTCCGCGAGCGCGGACTTCGCGCTCGCGACGGTCAGCGAGGAGCCGGCGGCGAAGCCGCTCACGACGCCTGCTTGCCGGCGGCAAGTTCCTGGTTGCGTTGCGTCAGGAACTTGATCAGGCCGTCCACGCCGCTTTGCTGGATCTTCTCGTTGAACTGCTGCTGGTACGTCTGGATCAGCCATGCGCCGAGCACGTTCAGGTCATACACCTTCCAGCCGTTGGCCGTCTTGTACAGGCGGTAGTCGATCTGGACCGGCTGGCCGTTGTTCATCGCGACCGTCTTCACGACGACGTCGGTGTCGGCCGGATCGGCGCGGAACGGCGGGTACTGGATCTGCTGGTCCGGCTTCAACTGGGCGAGCGCGCCCGAATACGTGCGGATCAGCAGCAGCTTGAACTGCTCCTGAACCTGCTGTTGCTGCTCGGCCGACGCCGCGCGCCAGTTGCGGCCCATTGCCAGCTGCGTGGTGCGGCGGAAATCGGTGTACGGCAAGATGTCCTTGTTGACGATCGTGATGATGCGATTGGTATCGCCTTGCTTGATCGTCTGCTGCTTGACTTCGTCGAGCACCTGCTGCGTTGCCGTCTTGATCAGCGACTGCGGGTTCGACTGGTCGACTTGCGCGTGAGCCGCGCTGCCGAACGAGAACAGCGCCGCGAAAACCGGGATCAGGAACAGTTTTTTCATCGTAGTGACCTGCATGAATGAGTCGATGCGAAGGTTGGAGACGGTAGCTTACGCGCAAGTTCGCGTGCGCTACCGACTGAATCGTTTCCGGCTGTAACGAATGTAAGTCCGTCAGTGCAGCCGAATGCTCGGGAAGTGGAACCCGCCCGGCGACGGCGGCGCCACCTGCATCGGCGGCACGGTCGTCGCGCTGGCCGGGTTCGGCATTTCGGCACCCGAGGCCGGTGCAGCCACCGCCGCACCCGATGCGCCGGCCGGCGCCGTCGCGCCGCCGACTGCCGCGGCACCCGCCGTACCGGCCGCGCCGGCTGCCGCCGGAGCCGCGCCGTCGTCCGGCAGATCGTACTTCGGCAGCGCGTCGTTGCTCGACGTCGTGGCGGCCTCGCCGCGCGCGTTGTCGATCAGCATCTGACGACGCTGCAGGTACGCGTTGCGCACGAACGAATACTTGTCGAGCGCCGCGGCATCCAGCACGTCGCCCGCGCCGAGCAGGTTCGCGCGCGTGTTGACGAGGTTCACGCCGAACAGGCCCCAGCTCAGGCCGTCCGGCTTCACGTAGGTGAGCGGGTTGCCGACGTAGTCGACGCCGAGGCCGGCCGTGTCGCGCAGCGTGCTCGGGCCGAGCAGCGGCAGCACGAGATACGGGCCCGACGGCATGCCGTAGCGGCCCATCGTGATCCCGAAGTCGGCCGTGTGCTTCGGCAGTTTCGCGATCGTCGCGACGTCGAACAGGCCGCCGACGCCGAACACCGTGTTGATCACGACGCGCATGAGGTCGCCGACGCCGTCCGCGATCCGCATCTGCACGATGTTGTTCGCCGCGATGTAGACGTCGCCGATGTTCGAGAAGAAGTTCGTCACGCTGTCTCGCACCGGCTGCGGCACCACGTACTGGTAGCCCTTCGCGACCGGCTTCAGCGCGTAGGTATCGACCGTGTCGTTGAATGTGTACATCGTCCGGTTGAAACCTTCGAGCGGATCGCCCTTGGTCGGCGTCTGCACGGTCGCGCAACCGCTCAGCGCGGCGACTGCCGCCACGGCGAGCGCGGCGTGCCTGATGCGGATCGTCTGCATGGTCATTACCCTCTTGTCCTTCTCTCGTGTGGTTATTGGGCGCCCGAACCGGACACCGCGGACGCCGGCACCGCCACGGGTGCGGGCGCGGCCGGTGCGGGCGCGGCCGACGCCCCGGCGGCCGGCTTCGCGCCGCCCGCATCGGCGGCCTTGCTGTACAGGAACTGGCCGATCAGGTTCTCGAGCACGATCGCCGACTGCGTCATCGTGATCGTATCGCCGGATTTCAACATTTCGGTGTCGCCGCCCGGATCGAGGCCGATGTACTGCTCGCCGAGCAGGCCGGACGTCAGGATCTTCGCCGACGAATCCTTCGGGAACGGGTATTGGCCGTCGACGTCGATCGTCACGACCGCCTGGTAGGTATTCGGATCGAAGCCGATCGTCTTCACGCGGCCGACCACGACGCCCGCGCTCTTCACGGCCGCGCGCGGCTTCAGCCCGCCGATGTTGTCGAATTTCATCCTCACCGAGTAGGTTGGCTGAAACGACAGCGAGCTCATGTTGCCTACCTTGAGCGCCAGGAACAGCACCGCAAGGAAGCCCACCACCACGAACAGGCCGACCCAGAAGTCGAGAGCAGTCTTTTTCATCGTCATTCCAAAATTTGGCTTGGCTGAGGCTTAGCTGAACATCAGCGCGGTCAGCAGGAAATCGAGGCCGAGTACGGCGAGCGACGCGAACACGACCGTCTTGGTCGTCGCGCGCGACACGCCTTCGGGCGTGGGCTTCGCTTCATACCCTTGAAACAGCGCAATGAAGGTCACGGCGAACCCGAACACGATGCTCTTGATCACGCCGTTGCCGACGTCGGCCCACACCTGGACCCCGCCCTGCATCTGCGACCAGAACGCGCCCGGATCGACGCCGATCAGCACGACCCCGACGAAATAGCCGCCGAGCACGCCGACGGCGTTGAAGATCGCCGCGAGCAGCGGCATCGCGATGATGCCGGCCCACAAGCGCGGCGCGATCACCGTCTTGATCGGGTCGACGGCCATCATCTCGAGCGCGGTGAGCTGCTCGCCGGCCTTCATCAGGCCGATCTCGGCCGTGAGCGACGTGCCCGCGCGGCCTGCGAACAGCAGCGCGGTGACGACCGGCCCGAGCTCGCGCACGAGCGACAGCGCAACCAGCAGGCCGAGCGCCTGCTCGGACCCGTAGCGGTTCAGCGTGTAATAGCCCTGCAGGCCGAGCACGAAACCGACGAACAGCCCCGACACGGCAATGATCACGAACGAATAGTTGCCGAGGAAGTGGATCTGCTTCGTGACCAGCCTCGGCCGGCGCAGCAGCGGGAAGAATTCCAGCACGAGGCGCACGAACAGCCGCGTGCCGTAGCCCGCGCGCTCGAGGCCGCCGATGACGTAACGTCCGATCGCGCTGATCATGCGCGTCCTCCGCCGAGCCCGAAATCCGCTGCCAGCGGCGCGCTCGTGTAATGAAATTTGTACGGGCCGTCCGGCGCGCCGTCGATGAACTGGCGCACGCTCGGATCGGTCGATGCGCGCAGCTCGTCGGGCGTACCCTGCGCGAGCACGCTGCCATTGGCCAGAAAATAGACGTAATCGGCGATCGCGAACGATTCCGGCACGTCGTGCGTGACGAGGATCGACGTCGCGCCGAGCGCCTGGTTCAACGTGCGGATCAGGTTCGCGGTGATGCCGAGCGAGATCGGGTCGAGGCCCGCGAACGGCTCGTCGTACATGATGAGCTGCGGGTCGAGCGCGATCGCGCGCGCCAGCGCGATGCGGCGCGCCATCCCGCCCGACACCTCGGACGGCATCAGGTCGCGCGCGCCGCGCAGGCCGACCGCGTTGAGCTTCATCAGCACGAGGTCGCGGATCAGGTCGTCGGGCAGGTCGGTGTGTTCGCGCAGCGAGAACGCGACGTTCTCGAACACCGACATGTCGGTGAACAAGGCGCCGAACTGGAACAACATGCCCATCTTGCGGCGCAGCGCGTACAGGCCGTCGCGCGTCTGCGCGCCGACATCGGCGCCGTCGAACAGCACCTGGCCGCGGTTCGCGCGCACGAGGCCGCCGATCAGGCGCAGCACGGTCGTCTTGCCGCCGCCCGACCCGCCCATGACGGCGACGACCTTGCCGCGCCCGAAGCGCATGTTCAGGTTCGACAGGACGAGGCGGTCGCCGTAGCCAAAGTCGACGTCGCGAAGTTCCAGCAGGGTTTCGGTAGGAGCGGGGCTCACGGAGCTGACAGTCCTTTTACGCAGAACGCCGAATTATAGGGCCTGCCTTGGAATGATGTCGTGACGCCGTTCCGGACCCCGCGGTCAATGATTGTCAAATTGTCGGGCAAAACATTGCTGCAACGCAACAATCGCCGCCCGGCAATCGCTTGCGCGCGTGATCGCACTGACCACCGCAACGCTGCCGACGCCCGTCGCCAGTACGTCCGGCAATGCCTCGAGCCCGACGCCACCGATCGCGACGAGCGGCGCACGCGCGCCGGCGAAGCGCGCATAGCGGGCAATTCGGGCGAGGCCCTGCGGCGGTGCGGCGACCGCCTTGGTCGCGGTCGCATAAACAGGACCGAGCGCCAGATAGCTCGGGCGCTCGTGCAACGCGCGCAACATCTCGTAATAACCGTGGCTCGACAGCCCGAGGTGCAGCCCGGCGCGCGCGATCGCCGCGAGATCGGCCGTCTCGAGGTCTTCCTGACCCAGATGTACGCCGTACGCCCCCTCTTCTACCGCGATCTGCCAGTGATCGTTGATGAAAACGCGCGCATCGGGATAGCGGCGCCCTGCCGCGACCGCCCGCGCGATTTCCCGGCGCAACGCGTCGGGATTCGCGTCTTTCACACGCAGCTGCACGGTTCGCGCGCCGCAATCGAGCACGCGTTCGACCCATTCGGCATCCGGGACGACCGGATAGAGGCCGAGTTGCGCCGGGCACGGCGGGAATGCGAGCTCAGGCGCCGCGGCCAGGCCGGCCACGCGCGGAAACCGGGCGGCGTCGACCGGCCACGCATCGGAAGCGCGCGTCTCGTCGCCGTCGCGCCACGCCAAGGCAAGCACCAGCGCATCGATCGGCGCGAAGCCGCAATCGAGGAACGCGGCAAGCGCCGCGATCCAGTCGTCCGCCAGCGGATGCGCAGCGTCCAGCGCATGGCGCACGCCCGCGGCATGCAGCACCGCGCCGCGCGCATCGAATTCGATCACGACCGCGTCCGGCGATGCGGGGCGCGATGCTGCCGACGCGCGCGCCTGCGCGGCGCGGTCGCCGGCCGATACGATCAGCACGTCGCCGTCGGCCGGCACGTCCGGCGCCGCCACGCACAGCCGCCGCGGCGTCGTGCCGGCCGGCCAGTCGCCCAGACGGGCGCGAATCCGTTCGGCCGCTTCGGCCAGCTCGTCGGCCGGCGGCCAGAAGGCATCGGCGAAGCGCGCGCTCATGCGCCGCCCCCGTCCTGATGCCAGAACGGCATCCCGACGACCGGTGTACTCGCGTGTGCGGTCTCGCGCGCGTCCATCGGCCCGGCGAGGTAGGCCGCACGGCCAGCCTCGACGCCCTGCGCGAACGCGCGCGCCATGATTTCCGGGTGCGTGGCCTGCGACACGGCCGTATTCAGCAGCACGCCGTCGAAGCCCCACTCCATCACCTGGCACGCATGCGACGGCACGCCCAGCCCGGCGTCGACGATCAGCGGCACGTCCGGCAACCGTTCGCGCAGCACGCGCAGCCCGTACGGGTTCACGACGCCCTTGCCGGTGCCGATCGGCGCGCCCCACGGCATCAGCGCCTCGCAACCGACGTCGAGCAGGCGCCGGCCGATCACGAGATCCTCGGTGCAGTACGGCAGCACCTTGAAGCCGTCCTTGACCAGTTGCGCGGCCGCCTCGATCAGCCCGACCGGATCGGGTTGCAGCGTGTAGTCGTCGCCGATCAGCTCGAGCTTGATCCAGTCGGTGTCGAACACCTCGCGCGCCATGTGCGCGGTCGTCACCGCCTCGGCGACGGTCTGGCAGCCGGCCGTGTTCGGCAGCAGCGGCACCGCGTGGCGCTTGAGCAGGTCGAAGAAGCCGGCCTCGGCCGTGCCGCCGGTCATCTGGCGGCGCAGCGCGACCGTCACCATCCCGGGACGCGACGCGGCGATCGAATCGGACAGCGACTGCAGCGACGGATAGCGCGACGTGCCGAGCAGCACGCGGCTTGCGAAAGTTTCGCCGTACAGCGTGAGCGCGTCGGCGGAAGTGAGGGACGTCATGTCGTTTTCCTGGAAGAGCGGGGACGAACCGGCGGCGCTCAGCCGCCCGCGACGGGGTGCACCACGTCGAGCCTGTCGCCCGTCGCAAGCGCGCGTGCCGCGTGCTGCGTGCGCGCGACGAAATTGCCGTTCAGCGCGACCGCGTACGGCGGACGCGCGCCGTACGCGGCAAGCGCGTCGGCCACCGTCGCGCCGTCGGGCAGCGTCAGGGTCTGTTGGTTGATCTGGATATCCATGAGGCTTGATCGAATTCGGTCGGCGGCGCGCGTCAGGCCGGCTGGCGCGCGTCGTCGCGGTGATGAAGGAGCGCCGGCCAGCGCGCGGCATCGCGCCACGCGGCGAACGCGTCGGCGTCGGCGACCGCGCCGCCGAGCGCGGCTTGCGCGAACGCGGCCGCCGCATGCGCGACTTCCGGCGCGATCATGAAGCCGTGCCGGTACAGGCCGTTGACGGCGAGCGTCGCCGCACCGTCCCAGATCACCGCCGGGCGGTGATCCGGCAGCGTCGGGCGGCACTGCGCGTTGAGTTCGAGGATGCGCGCCTCGCCGAACGCCGGATGCACGGAGAACGCCGCGCTCAGGAGTTCGAGCGCCGAGCGCACGCTGACGGGCGACATGTCCTCGCCCTCTACCTCGGTCGCACCGATCACGTACAGGTCGTCCTGCTTCGGCGCGATGTACAGCGGATAGCGCGGATGCAGCAACCGCACGGGCCGCGTGAGACCGATGCCGGGCGCCCGCACCCGCGCGACTTCGCCGCGGATGCCGCGCAGTGCCGGCAGCACGGGTTTCGCGCCGAGCCCGCGGCAGTCGATCGTGAAATGTGCGTCGGGCCGGTTCGCGTCGTCGATGGTCGCGTGCCAGTGAAGCTCGACGCCGCGTTGCGCGAGGCCCGCCGCGAGCGCGCGCAGCGCCTGCCGGTTGTCGAGCTGCCCTTCGCGCGGCAGCATCAGCCCGCGCGCGAAGCGGCCCGCGAGCGCGGGCTCGGCCGCGTCGACCTGCGCGCCGGCCAGCGCGACGAAGCCGCCGTCGAACAGCTCGGCCGGTGCGTTCGCGCGCACGCGCCGCTCGAACAGCGGCGCCTCGGCGCGATCGGCGTGATGCCAGACGACGAGCGTGCCGTGATGCTGGAAGAACACCGGTTCGGGCAGTTCCGCGAGCCATTGCGGCCAACGCGCGAGCGACGCGGCGCCAAGCTCGGTGATCAGCAGTTCGGCGCTCGCCGCCTCGGCGAGCGGCGCGAGCATCGCGGCCGCGATCCAGGCGGCCGATTGCTCGCCGTCCGGGCCGCCGCGCTCGTACAGCGCGACGCGATGCCCGTCGCCCGCGAGCCGCCACGCGATCAGCCGGCCGACGAGGCCGCCGCCGAGTACCGCGAAATCCGGCCGGGCAGCCTGGACGTTCGAAGCGTGGACGTTCATCGCGCGACCTCCCGGCGAACCGTGCGGACACGCGCGACGAACGTCGACGCGCGCGCGCCGTCCCGTGCCAACGCACACGACAGCGGATCGGGAACAGCGCAAAAGACTGAAGATTGAGCGGTCATCATTCCTTCCGTAACGCGCGACGCGCGTACCCAAAAGGACGAAACCGGCAGCAAAGGCCGGCCGGGCGGGACTCGGGCGCTGACCATGTGGGATGGCAGCCAGCGCGGCCCGGCGGGATCAGAAACTTCCCTCGCCGGTATTACCCGGATCGGGTGCGAAGGGTCTTTCTCAGCCTCGCCGCGTTGCCCGGAACTACCCGTCGGCCGCGCTCGAAGCACCCCTGTTTCGTCGTCGGCCATTAGACCATAAAAGCGGAAAGCGCCGCAAACTGTCCCCGTTGCGGCAAATTCGCGTCGTGCCGCGCCGCTCTGGCACAATGCCCGCAGGCCGGCCGCGCGAGCGGCCGGTTGCCGCGTCACCGCCGGCCTTAAGTGCCGTTTAAGACGTCCGGGCCACCATCCGGACGCCCGCCGTCCGTCGGCACCTCGTCCCGGCATGCCGTACCGCGGCGCGCGCCCGGCTTCGCCCGGCCCGCGCGCCGGCTACTCATCAGGAAGCACATGACCCAATCGATCGATCCCGTCCGCTCCGCCTCCGCCGCGCCGCAGGACGAGCGCCCGGTATCCGCATGGAGCCTCATCAAGCCCTACTGGGTGTCGTCCGAATGGAAAATCGCGTGGGGGCTGCTAGTCACGATCATCGCGATCAACCTCTGCGTGGTCTGGATCAACGTCAAGCTGAACAAGTGGAACGCGCAGTTCTACAACGCGCTGCAGTCAAAGAACGTCCACGACTTCCCGAACCTGCTGATGCAGTTCTCCGCGCTTGCGTTCGGCTTCATCATCCTCGCCGTCTACGGCCGCTACCTGCGCCAGATGCTCGGGTTCCGCTGGCGCCAGTGGCTCACCGACCGCTTTCTCGGCCAGTGGCTCGGTGATCGCGCGTTCTACCGGATCGAACGCGACCGCCTCGCCGACAACCCCGACCAGCGGATCACCGACGATCTCCAGTCGTTCGCGACGACCACGCTCGCGCTGTCGCTCGACCTGCTGTCGACGGTCGTCACACTCGTGTCGTTCATCACGATCCTGTGGTCGCTCGCCGGCGCGCTGACGCTTTCGCTCGGCGCGACGCCGATCACGATCCCCGGCTACATGGTGTGGGCGGCCGCGCTGTACGCGGTGGTCGGCTCGCTGATCATCCAGAAGGTCGGCCACCCGCTCGTGTCGATCAACTACCAGCAGCAGCGCGTCGAGGCCGACTTCCGCTTCGGGCTGATCCGCGTGCGCGAGAACGCCGAGCAGATCGCGTTCTACGACGGCGAGAAAACCGAGACCGGCAACGCGCAGAGCCTGTTCATGCGTATCCGCGACAACTGGTGGCGCGTGATGAAGTACACGAAGCGCCTCACGTTCGTGCTGAGCTTCTACGGGCAGATCGCGATCATCTTCCCGCTCGTCGTCGCGGCGCCGCGCTATTTCGCCGGGGCGTTCTCGTTCGGCGTGCTGATGCAGATCTCGTCCGCGTTCGGCACCGTCAGCGATTCGTTCTCGTGGTTCATCAACAGTTACTCGACCCTCGTCGAATGGCGCGCCACCGTCAACCGTCTGCGTGAATTCAAGCGCGTGATGGGCACGTCGCACCTGAAGGAAAGCCTGTCGCCCGCGACCGAGCACGGCGGCATCAACCTGCACTACGTCGATGCGGCGAAGCTGTCGACGTCATCGCTGAAGCTCGCGCTGCCGAACGGCAACGCGCTCGCGAACATCGGCAACCTGACGATCGAACCCGGCTCGCGCTGGCTCGTGATCGGCAAGTCGGGTTCGGGCAAGAGCACGTTCATGCGCGCGCTCGCGGGCCTGTGGCCGTTCGGCGACGGCTCGATCGACGCCCCGGTCGGCGCACGGATGATGTTCGTGCCGCAAACCAGTTATTTGCCGATCGGCACGCTGAAGGCCGCGCTCACCTACCCGGCCGCGCCCGACACGTTCACCGACGACGCGTGCCGCGACGCGCTGCGCGCGTGCCGCCTCGAAGACTACGTCGAGCGCCTCGGCGAGACCGGCCACTGGACGCGCGTGCTGTCGCCGGGCGAACAGCAGCGTCTCGCCGGCGCGCGCGTGCTGCTGCACAAGCCGGACTTCCTGTTCCTCGACGAAGCGACGAGCGCGCTCGACGCGGACAATGAAGCGCGGCTCTATCACCTGTTCGCCGAGCAGCTGCCGCAGGCCGCGATCGTCAGCATCGCGCACCGAGAGTCGCTGGCCGCGTTCCATGTCGGCACGATCAACGTCGAGCGCGTGACCGACAACGACAAGGTCGCAGCGTAACCGCAAAAAAACGGAAGGCCGGCGCACACCGCGCCGGCCTTCCGTTCTTCGCCCCACCGCCTTCCCGCTATACCTTCCCGCTATACCCGCCCGACCGGTACCGACACGATCGGCACATGCGACACGCCCTCGTGCGACAGCCGGCTTTCGAACAGCGTCAGCGCAACGAAGCGCACCGCGACCGG
>NZ_JBQEON010000031.1:0-53789 GCF_052045245.1 Burkholderia sp. 22313 | reverse complement strand
CGCCGCCGTGCGCGGGTTGTCCGTCCGCATCGCGCGGCAACCGCGCGAGTGTCACATGCGGCCGGAACGGCCGGCGGTCGGCCGGCACGTCCAGGTCGCGCAACAGGGCCGACAAGTCGGCATTCAACGCCGCACAGGCGGGATCGGGCGCGAGTTCCGCGACGATCAGCCTCGCGCGCGGCAGGCTCGGCCACCACGCGATCCGCTCGACCGGCAGCAACGGCAGCGCATGCGCGGCCGCGAGCGCCGGTAACTGCTCGGCCAGCGCGTCGCACCGTGTGCGTTCGATCGCACCGATGAATGCAAGCGTCACGTGCAGTTGCGCGGGCAGCGTGCGCCGTGCACCGCGGGTGACCGGCAACGCGTGCAGCGCGTCGCGCGATGCCGTATCGGGCATCAGCGCGACGAACGCACGCAGCCGCTCGCCGTTCATGACTCGCGCACGGTCACGCGCGCTTCGGCCATCGCTTCGGCCGAAACCGGACGCCGCGGCAGCGGGCCGTGCTCGCCCCACACGTCGGCCGGCAGCACGCGTGCGAGCTCGGGAATCGTGTTGCGCGTGAACACGGGATCGGCAACGCCCTGCGCGCGCTGGTGGCGATAGTCGCGCCACGCGGCATGCGCATACTTGCCGAGCGCGAGAATCGCGACAAGGTTGATGATCGCCATCAGCCCCATGCTCGTATCGGCCATCGCCCACACGAGCGGCAGTTGCCCGACGCTGCCGAACATCACCATCCCCAGCACCGCGATGCGGAACAGCGGCAGCACGCCGCGCCGCTTCGTGATGAACTCGACGTTGCCTTCCGCATACGCGTAGTTGCCGATCACCGACGAGTACGCGAAGAAGAAGATCGCGACGGCCATGTAGATGCCGCCCCAACCGCCGACGTGGCTCGCGATCGCGCGCTGCGTGAGCGCCGCGCCTTCCATGCCGGTGCCGAGCGCATACTGACCCGACAGCAGGATCACGAACGCGGTCGCGCTGCAGATCACGATCGTGTCGACGAACACGCCGAGCATCTGGATCAGCCCCTGCACGACCGGATGCCGCACGCTCGCGGTCGCGGCCGCGTTCGGCGCGCTGCCCATGCCGGCCTCGTTCGAGAACAGCCCGCGCTTCACGCCCATCGCGACTGCCTGACTGAGCGCATAGCCGGTCAGGCCGCCCGCCGCCTGCTCGAGCCCGAACGCGCTCTTCACGATCAGCGCGATCACGTCCGGCACCAGCGCGACGTGCGTCGCGACCGCGTAGACCGCCAGCGCGAGGTAGCCGATCGCCATCACCGGCACGATCACCTGTGCGACCGACGCGATGCGGCGAATTCCGCCGAAGATGAGCGGCGCGGTGAGCAGCACGAGGCCGAGGCCGACCGTCTCGCGGCGCCAGCCGAACGACGTGTGAAAGGCATCGGCGATCGCATTGGCCTGCACCGCGTTGAACACGAAGCCGAACGCGAGGATCAGCGACAGCGAGAACAGCACGCCGAAGCCGCGCGAGCGCAGGCCCGTCTGGATGTAGTACGCGGGGCCGCCGCGATAGCTGCCGTCCGGGTGCGATACCTTGAAGATCTGCGCGAGCGTCGCCTCGACGAACGCGGACGACATCCCGACGAGCGCCGTCATCCACATCCAGAAGATCGCGCCCGGCCCGCCGACCGTCAGCGCGACCGCGACGCCGGCGATGTTGCCGGTGCCGACGCGGCTCGCGAGCCCGGTCGCGAACGCCTGGAACGACGAAATGCTGCCCGGCTCGCCCTTGCTGCCGACCAGCCTGATGCTGAGGAACAGCGCCTTCAGCTGGATCATCCGGAACCGCAACGTGAACCACGCGCCGGCGCCGAGCAGCAGCGCGATCAGCACGTAGTTCCACAGCACGCCGTTGATGGCGTCGATCAGGCCTTGCACGAATGCTTCCATCCAGAGTCCTTGTAAATGGGATCAGTCATATGAGGTGGCCGCCCGCTTCACGGCCGAAGGGGCGACATGATATGACAATTCACAAGAAAAATTACAAAACGAAAGGATTCAGCACCACGACAAATCAAGGGCGCGCCCCTTCCCAATCAGAGTCAACACCCCTTACCTTAAGCAATCTCGCGTGACTATTGGACACATTGATCAGCCCGGCGCCGGCATGCCGAGAAAGACATCCCCGCATTTCGATTTTTTAGCGCCTGCCCGAAGGATACGCAGCGGTAGCTGATCAGCCCGCCGACCATGCCTCGGCGGCTACAAATATTTGCCGGGCGCCAACCAATACGGGTTCAACTTCGAACCAGGTCACTATGCCAACATCACTGCATTATTTGTGCATATACATTGGTCAGTCACACGGCATCTTCCAACGAATACATTCGGATCGTATGGCGATTTATCGCGTCGACACCTATTCATTCGGTACCGCCTTCAGCACCAACATCTTCAATCACGGGACAAAGGATCTCTGCTCTCGTCCACATCGAGCACCTCATGATTTCCAGAGTCAGACGCGGAGTTCTCAGGCTAGCGCTCTGGCTAGTTGTCGCAACGATCTGCGTCTACATACTGCTGTTCATTGTCGTCGCGATTTCCCGGTACGAGAGAACCGAAGGCAGCTGCCCCAACATGTCTCTCGCTACGCTGAGAAAGCAACTCCTGGTACGTCTTCTCGATGAGCACGGAATACCGCCGGACCGCATCCGGTTCGACGGTGCGCCGCAGTATCACGCATGGAAGCTGGGGGTATGGGAGTTTCCGCTACGCGTCGACGAAATCAGATACACCGCGATGATCGATTGCAACGAGCAGCTTTCAAGCTACGGGCGAACCATCGATCGGCCGCTCGACCAGACCGGACAAGCTCACGCTCGCCAATAACTGCGGAAATAAAAAAACCGGGCGCCCCTTTCGAGCGCCCGGTCGATACGCCAGCAACCTGGCGAGCGGCGCTCAGCGCGGCAGTTCCGAATGCCCCATCAGGTACGCGTCCACCGAGCGTGCGCACTGGCGGCCTTCGCGGATCGCCCAGACGACGAGCGACTGGCCGCGACGCATGTCGCCGGCCGCGAACACCTTGTCGACCGACGTGTAGTACGAACGATCGCCTTCGGTCGCCGCACGCGCATTGCCGCGCGCATCCTTCGCGACGCCGAATGCCTCGAGCACGGTGGCTGCCGGCTGCGTGAAGCCCATCGCGAGCAGCACCAGATCGGCCTTCATCTCGAACTCGGAACCCGGCACTTCCTGCATCTTGCCGTCCTTCCACTCGACGCGCACCGCGATCAGCTTCTCGACCTTGCCGTTCTTGCCTTCCAGGCGCTTCGTCGCGACCGCCCAGTCACGCTCGCAGCCTTCGTCGTGCGACGACGACGTGCGCAGCTTGATCGGCCAGTACGGCCACACGAGCGCCTTGTTTTCCTCTTCCGGCGGCTGCGGCAGCAGCTCGAACTGCGTGACCTGCTTCGCGCCGTGACGGTTCGACGTGCCAACGCAGTCCGAACCCGTATCGCCGCCGCCGATCACGATCACGTGCTTGCCCTTCGCCAGCAGCTGATCGACGAGCTTGTCCCCCGCGTTCACACGGTTCTGCTGCGGCAGGAAGTCCATCGCGAAATGCACGCCGGCGAGCTCGCGGCCCGGCACCGGCAGGTCGCGCGGCGTTTCAGAGCCACCCGCGATCACGACCGCGTCGAACGCTTCCTTCAGCTTCTCCGGCGAAATGGTTTCCTTCGCGAGGCTGCCGATCGATTCGGGCAGCGGATCCTTGCCGATGAACACGCTGGTACGGAACGTCACGCCTTCGGCTTCCATCTGGCGCATGCGGCGATCGATCAGCCACTTTTCGAGCTTGAAGTCGGGGATCCCGTAACGCAGCAGGCCGCCGATGCGATCGTTCTTCTCGAACACCGTCACGTCGTGACCGGCACGCGCGAGCTGCTGCGCGACGGCGAGGCCCGCGGGGCCCGAACCGACGACCGCGACCTTCTTGCCGGTCTTGTGCTCGGCCGGCAGCGGCTTCACCCAGCCTTCCGCCCAGGCCTTGTCGATGATCGCGTGCTCGATCGACTTGATGCCGACCGGATCGTCGTTGATCCCGAGCGTGCACGCCGCTTCGCACGGCGCCGGGCAGATGCGGCCCGTGAATTCGGGGAAGTTGTTGGTCGAATGCAGGACTTCGATCGCCTGCTGCCAGTCCTGGCGGTAAACGAGATCGTTGAAGTCCGGGATGACGTTGTTGACCGGGCAGCCGTTGTTGCAGAACGGGATGCCGCAATCCATGCAGCGCGCGCCCTGGACCTTCGCGTCCGCGTCGGTCAGCGCCGCGACGAATTCCTTGTAATGCTTCACGCGCGTAAGCGGTGCTTCGTACGCCTCGTGGCGGCGTTCGAACTCCAGAAAACCGGTTGCCTTGCCCATAAGGTGCTCTTCTGTTCGGTGTATCGGGTGGGGGAGCCGCGCGCGGCAATCATGCGCGCGCGGCATTCGCTATGTCGTTCGTCGCTCAGGCGGCCAGCACTTCCTTCGCCGCCTTCTTCGCACCGATCTCGCCCAGCGCGCGCTTGTATTCGTGCGGGAACACCTTCACGAACTGGCGGCGCGCCGCGTCCCAGTTTTCCAGCAGCGACTTCGCGCGCGGCGAACCCGTGAACTGGAAATGACGCTCGACGAGCCCCTTGAGCAGCGCTTCGTCCGTCGTGCCCGCATGCCAGAGCGCGCGGTCGACCGTACGCTCCTGCTCGGCCTGCTGCAGCACCGGCTCGAGCGCGACCATCGACTTGTTGCACTTGGCCGCGAACGTGCCTTCCGGATCGTAGATGTACGCGAGACCGCCCGACATGCCGGCCGCGAAGTTGCGCCCGGTTTCGCCGAGCACGACGACCGTGCCGCCCGTCATGTATTCGCAACCGTGGTCGCCCGTGCCTTCGACGACCGCCGTTGCGCCCGAGTTACGCACGCAGAAGCGCTCGCCCGCGACGCCGCGGAAGAACGCTTCGCCTTCGATCGCGCCGTACATCACCGTGTTGCCGCAGATGATGTTTTCCTCGGACTTGCCGCGGAAGTCGTTGGTCGGACGGATAATGATCCGGCCGCCCGACAGGCCCTTGCCGACGTAGTCGTTGCCGTCGCCGACGAGATCGAGCGTCACGCCCTTCGCGAGGAACGCGCCGAAGCTCTGGCCGGCCGTGCCCTTCAGCTGGATGTGCACCGCGTCGTCGGCCAGGCCGTCGTGGCCGTGCTTCTTCGCGATCACGCCCGACAGCATCGCGCCGACCGTCCGGTTCACGTTGCGCACCGGCTGGATGAACGACACATGCTCGCCGTTCTCGATCGCGGCCTTCGCCTTCTCGATCAGCACGTGGTCGAGCGCGCGCTCGAGGCCGTGATCCTGCACGTCGACGTGACGCGGCGCGACGTCCTCGCACTCTTCCGGCTGGTAGAAGACGCGCGAGAAGTCGAGGCCCTTCGCCTTCCAGTGCTCGATGCCCTTGCGGGTGTCGAGCAGGTCGGCACGGCCGATCAGGTCGTCGAACTTCGCGACGCCGAGCTGCGCCATGATCTCGCGCACTTCCTCGGCGACGAAGAAGAAGTAGTTCACGACGTGCTCGGGCTGGCCCTTGAACTTCGCACGCAGCACCGGATCCTGCGTCGCGACGCCGACCGGGCACGTGTTCAGGTGGCACTTGCGCATCATGATGCAGCCCTCGACGACGAGCGGCGCCGTCGCGAAGCCGAATTCGTCCGCGCCGAGCAGCGCGCCGATCACGACGTCGCGGCCCGTCTTCATCTGGCCGTCGGCCTGCACGCGGATCCGGCCGCGCAGGCGGTTCAGCACCAGCGTCTGCTGCGTTTCGGCCAGGCCGAGTTCCCACGGCGTGCCCGCATGCTTGACCGACGACAGCGGCGATGCGCCCGTGCCGCCGTCGTGGCCGGCGATCACGACGTGATCGGCCTTGGCCTTCGCGACACCGGCCGCGACCGTGCCCACGCCCACTTCCGACACGAGCTTCACCGAGATGCTCGAGCTCGGGTTCACGTTCTTCAGGTCGTGGATCAGCTGCGCCAGATCCTCGATCGAGTAGATGTCGTGGTGCGGCGGCGGCGAGATCAGGCCGACGCCCGGCACCGAGTAACGCAGCTTGCCGATGTATTCCGACACCTTGTGGCCCGGCAGCTGACCGCCTTCGCCCGGCTTCGCGCCTTGCGCCATCTTGATCTGGATCTGGTCGGCCGATGCCAGGTACTCGGCGGTGACGCCGAAGCGGCCCGACGCGACCTGCTTGATCTTCGAGCGCAGCGAATCGCCGTCCTTCAGCGGAATGTCGCTGACGATCTCGTCGCCGATCACCGACTTCAGCGTCTCGCCCGCCTTGATCGGAATGCCGCGCAGTTCGTTGCGATAACGCTTCTGGTCCTCGCCGCCTTCGCCGGTGTTCGACTTGCCGCCGATCCGGTTCATCGCGACCGCGAGCGTCGCATGCGCTTCGGTGCTGATCGAACCGAGCGACATCGCGCCCGTCGCGAAGCGCTTGACGATGTCCTTCGCCGACTCGACGTTTTCGATCGGGATCGCCTTGGTCGGCTCGACCTTGAACTCGAACAGGCCGCGGAACGTCATGTGACGCTTGGTCTGGTCGTTGATCAGGTGCGCGTATTCCTTGTACGTCTGGTACGAGTTGCTGCGCGTCGCGTGCTGCAGCTTCGCGATCGAATCCGGCGTCCACATGTGGTCTTCGCCGCGCACGCGGTACGCGTACTCGCCGCCCGCGTCGAGCATGTCGCGCAGGACCGGGTTGTCGCCGAATGCGTCGCGGTGCAGGCGAATCGCTTCTTCCGCGACTTCGAACAGGCCGATGCCGCCGACCTTCGAAGCCGTGCCCTTGAAGTACTTCTCGACGAGGTCGCTCGACAGGCCGAGTGCTTCGAAGATCTGCGCACCCGTGTACGACATGTACGTCGAGATGCCCATCTTCGACATCACCTTCTGCAGGCCCTTGCCGACCGCCTTCGTGAAGTTGTAGACGGCCTTCTCCGGCGACAGGTCGCCCGACAGGCCTTCGGCCATCTTCGCGAGCGTTTCCATCGCGAGGTACGGGTGCACGGCTTCCGCGCCGTAGCCCGCGAGCAGCGCGAAGTGGTGCGTTTCACGCGCGGAGCCCGTCTCGACGACGAGGCCCGTGCTCGTGCGCAGCCCTTGCTGGACGAGGTGCGTGTGGATCGCCGACGTGGCGAGCAGCGCCGGAATCGCGACGTGCTCGGCGTCCGTCTTGCGGTCCGACACGATCAGCATGTTGTAGCCCGACTTCACCGCGTCGACGGCTTCCGCGCACAGCGACGCGAGGCGTGCCTCGATGCCTTCCTTGCCCCATGCGACCGGATAGCAGATGTTCAGTTCGTACGCGCTGAACTTGCCGCCCGTGTACTGGTCGATCGCGCGGATCTTCGCGATGTCCTTGAAGTCGAGCACCGGCTGCGACACTTCGAGACGCATCGGCGGGTTGATGTTGTTCGTGTCGAGCAGGTTCGGCTTCGGGCCGATGAACGACACGAGCGACATCACCATGTTCTCGCGGATCGGGTCGATCGGCGGGTTCGTGACCTGCGCGAACAACTGCTTGAAGTAGTGATAGAGCGTCTTGTTCTTGTTCGACATCACCGCGAGCGGCGAATCGTTGCCCATCGAACCGACGGCTTCTTCACCCTGCTGCGCCATCGGCGCCATCAGGAACTTCAGGTCTTCCTGCGTGTAGCCGAACGCCTGCTGGCGGTCGAGCAGCGCGGCGCCCTGCGTGCGGCCGGCCGCGACTTCCTCGGCCTTCGGCTCGATTTCGTCGAGCTTGATGCGCACGGCGTCGATCCAGCTCTTGTACGGCTTCGCGTTCGCGAGGTTGTCCTTGAGCTCCTTGTCGTCGATGATGCGGCCGTGTTCCATGTCGATCAGGAACATCTTGCCCGGCTGCAGGCGCCACTTCTTGACGATCTTCGATTCGGGGATCGGCAGCGTGCCGGCTTCCGACGCCATGATGACGAGGTCGTCGTCCGTGACGATGTAGCGTGCCGGACGCAGGCCGTTACGGTCGAGCGTCGCGCCGATCTGGCGGCCGTCGGTGAACGCGATCGCGGCCGGGCCGTCCCACGGCTCCATCATCGCGGCGTGGTATTCGTAGAACGCGCGGCGGTTCTCGTCCATCAGCGTGTGCTGTTCCCAGGCTTCCGGGATCATCATCATCACCGCGTGCACGAGCGGGTAGCCGGCCATCACCAGCAGTTCGAGGCAGTTGTCGAACGATGCGGTGTCCGACTGGCCCGGGTAGATCAGCGGCCACAGCTTCGGCAGGTCGTCGGCGAGCACGTGCGACGCGATCGCGCCGGTACGCGCGTTCAGCCAGTTCACGTTGCCCTTCACGGTGTTGATCTCGCCGTTGTGCGCGATCATCCGGTACGGGTGAGCCAGCTCCCACGCCGGGAACGTGTTGGTCGAAAAGCGCTGGTGCACGAGCGCGAGCGCCGACACGACGCGCTCGTCCTGCAGGTCGCGGTAGTACACGCCGACCTGGCCCGCCAGCAGCAGCCCCTTGTAGACGACCGTGCGCGCCGACATCGACGGCACGAAGTATTCCTTGCCGTGCTTGAGCTTCAGCGCCTGGATGCGGTGGCTCGCGGTCTTGCGAATCACGTACAGCTTCCGCTCGAGCGCGTCCGTCACCATGATGTCCTTGCCGCGGCCGATGAAGATCTGGCGGATCAGCGGCTCGCTCGCCTTGACCGTCGGCGAAATCGGCATCGCATGGTCGACCGGCACGTCGCGCCAGCCGAGCACGACCTGACCCTCTGCCCGCACCGTCCGCTCGAGCTCCTGCTCGCACGCGAGACGCGATGCATTTTCCTTCGGCAGGAAGATCATCCCGACCCCGTATTCGCCGGCCGGCGGCAGCGTCACGCCCTGCTTCGACATTTCCTCGCGATAGAACGCGTCGGGAATCTGGATCAGGATGCCCGCGCCGTCGCCCATCAGCGGATCGGCGCCGACCGCGCCGCGGTGATCGAGGTTCTCGAGGATCTTCAGACCCTGCTGAATGATCTCGTGGCTCTTCTTGCCCTTGATGTGAGCGACGAAGCCGACGCCGCAGGCGTCGTGTTCGTTTTGCGGGTCGTACAGACCTTGTGCGGCGGGCACCGCGGCGAGCGGCTGCTGGTGGTCGTTCATGGGGACACCGTCGTAAAGGGGCCTCGAGGGCCGTTGAACCATTTTTTGTTGCCGTCGAACCCGCTCTCGATGGGAGGCGGCACGGCCGACAGTGGTTGGGCAAGCTTCACCCGGGCCACCGGAATTCGGAATATACGCGACGAATCAAGGGAATAGCAACAAAAACCGCTTGATCGAACCCCAATTAAAGGCATGCTCCTATCTGGTGCCATTTTATTGGGGGCGCATCAAATTGGTGCAAAAAGAAGCGGCGCCCGCAGCGCCGCCTCGTGATCCGCCTTTCCCGCGTTACTGCTGGATCGGCGGGGTATTTTCACGCACCTTTCTGGGGCGTCCGCGCGGCAGCGGCGAGACGCGGCGGTTCGCGGTTCGCGCCGCCCACTCGCGGTAATTCTCGCCGCCGAGCACCCAGCCCTTCAGCGTCGCCTGCTGGAGCTGATCGGCCTGCCGCTCGTCGAGCGGCTGTTCGCACAGCTCCTTGTACGCGCGCTGCCGGTCGAACGGCGTGTTGCCGAGCGCCCAGTAGAGCGGATGGTCGGTGATCAGGCCGTCGACCGTGAGCCCGACGTGGTGCCGGAAGCTCGACCAGCGATAGGCGTCGGCCGTCGCGACCAGCTGCGCGCGCACCGGGCTCATCTCGACCACCCGGCTCGCGAGCAGGAAATAGCGCTCGCCTTCGATCACGGTCGCGCGATAGCGGCCTTCCCACAGGGTGCCGCGGCGGGAATAACGCCGGTTGAAATGCGCGACGTAGCGGCGGCCGACCGCCTGCATCGCCTTCGGCAGGCTCGCCTCGTCGCTCGGCGTCACGAGCAGCTGCACCTGACGCGGGAGCAGCACATAGGCATGCACCGAAAGATGGTGATCGCGTGCCGCGGCCTTCAGACAATCGATGAAGAGTTCGTAGTCCTGGTCGTCGACGAACGCGGGTTGCTGATCCAGGCCGCGCAGTATCACGTGCTGCGGCTGATCGGGAACGTAGAGTCGTGCTAACCGTGCCATGCTGAATGTCCGTTTGAACGCGTTAGGAAATACCCGGAGGTCCGAAAATGCGCACCTGCGTAGAATGCCTGTCCCTGCGGGGCGCGGAAGCGTACGGTCGTGCGGATCCTAGGGAGAAAGCTCTAGCTTGCGAGCTTGTTTGGTTTTAAACGCAGTCGTCATAATGAGCACGCCTTTGATCGGAGGAGACACAATGAAACGAAAACTGGCCATCACGGGGGCCGCAGCGCTCGCATTCGCATTGGCGGGCGGTACGGCACACGCACAATCTGCAGGTGATTTCTACGTCAGCACCGGCTGGTTCCACCTGGCCCCGCAGGACAGCAGCGACCCGCTGTTCGTCTACGGCGTAGGCGGCACACCCATCAATCAATCGATTCCCAACACCGGCGCCGGCATCAGTGACGCCGATACGCTCGGGCTCGCAACGGGTTACTTCGTCACCGACCATATCTCCACCGAACTCGTCATGGGGATACCGCCGAAGTTCGACATTACCGGCAAAGGTCAGTTCGAAAAGTTCGGCGTACTGGGCCGTGCGTACCAGTGGAGCCCAGCCGTATTGCTTCGCTACCACTTCAACGACGCCAATGCGAAGTTCCGTCCGTATGTCGGCGTGGGTGCCACGTACATCTGGTTCACCGGCGCGAAAATCACCAACGGCGCGTTCGAAAACGGCGTGCTCGGTGGCCCGACCAGCGCGACCACCAGCAACCAGTGGGCGCCCGTCTTCAATGCCGGCTTCACGTACAACTTCACGAAACACTGGTTCGCGGGCCTGTCGCTGTCGTATATCCCCGTCAGCGTGACCGCGACCTTCACGACGGCCAGGCGTACCCAGGTCGGTACGCTGACCGAGACGTCGAAGGCCCACATCTCGCTCAACCCGATCGTCACGTACCTGAACGTCGGCTACCGCTTCTAAGCGTAGTCGAATATTTGGGGAATGGTTAATCCTGCTGCAATTTGTAGCGGATTTTTCCTTGAGTAACGTGCTCGCCATACGAAACGCCCCGGTCGGAATCCCGCCGGGGCGTCGTTTTTTCGCGTCAGGCACGTTCCCGTGCAGGGTTTTGCCCGATGCGTGGCGTTACGCGATGTCGTCGAGTGCCGTCGGGGCAATCAGGTCGATCCGGTCCGTACAGACCGCATCGACACCCCAGCGCACCAGTTCGCGCGCCCGGGCCAGGTCGTTGACCGTATAGACCAGGATGCGCAACCCGGCCGCCTTGATCGCGCGCACGAGCGGCTCGTCGAGTTCGTTGTGGTTCGCGTGCAACGATACGCAGCCGAGCGCGCCGATCACCTGCGCGTGCCAGTCGTCCGGCACCGCTTCGTAAAGCATTCCGCGCGGCAGCGCGGGCGCCGCCTCGCGTGCCTGTCGCAGCGCGTCGAACGAGAACGACGACAGCAGCGGCGGCACCGCCGCGCCGTGCCAGTACGCGGCTGCGTCGGCGGCCACCCGCCGCCCGGTATCGCGCTCACGGCCCGGACACGGCTTGATTTCGACGTTCGCCGCCAGCCCGTGCGCGAGGCAACGCGCCGCCGCCGCCTCGAACGTCGGCATCCGCTCGCCCGCGAAGCGCGCGTCGAACCAGGCGCCCGCGTCGAGCGCGGCCAGCGCCGCATAACGCATGCCCGCTGCCGGCCCGCTGCCGTTCGACGTACGGTCGACCGTGTCATCGTGCAGCAGGAACGTCACGTCGTCGGCGGACAGCTTCGCGTCGAACTCGACCATCCGGTGACCGCGCCGCGCGCCCTCGTCGAACGCGGCAAGCGTGTTCTCCGGCGCAAGCGTGCCGCCGCCGCGATGGGCGACGACGCGCGGATAGGGCCAGTCGGGACGGGAAGTCATCGTGAGCCTCGCAGCGGGTTCAGCAGGTTGGTCAGGTCAGCCGGCACGCTTGCCGGTGTCGGGATCGAAGAAATGCAGCCGGTGCGCAGGCAGCGCGGCGCCCAGCGCCGTGCCGCGCGCCGGGCGATCCGCGTGCGGCAAGCGCACCGCGACGTCATGATTGCCCCAGCGGCCGTGCGCCAGATTATCCGCGCCGAGCAGCTCGCACGAATCGACCGGCAGCGTCGCCTGCGCGACGCCCGGCTGCGGCGTCATGTGCTCCGGCCGCACGCCCAGCACCCAGTCGCGCCCGGTGGCGATCGCGCTGCCGATGCCCGGCGCGCCGGCGACCGGCAGCGCCGGGCCACCGCCCGCGACCGCGAACGTCGCGCCATCCTCCGACAGCCGGCCGTGCATCAGGTTCATCGCCGGCGAGCCGATGAAGCCCGCGACGAACACCGTCGCCGGCTTCTCGTACACGTCGACCGGCGCGCCGATCTGCTCCGCATAGCCGCGGTTCATCACGATCACACGCTGCGCGAGCGTCATCGCCTCGATCTGGTCGTGCGTCACGTACACGCTCGTCGTCGCGAGCCGCGCATGCAGCCGCTGGATCTCGAGCCGCATCTGCACGCGCAGCTTCGCATCGAGGTTCGACAGCGGCTCGTCGAACAGGAACACCGACGGCTCGCGCACGATCGCGCGCCCCATCGCGACGCGCTGGCGCTGGCCGCCCGACAGTTCGCGCGGGCGCCGTGCGAGCAGCGGCTCGAGTTCGAGGATCTTCGCGGCCGCAGCCACCCGCGCGTCGATCGTCGTGCGCTCGAGGCCGCGGATCTTCAGTCCGTAACCCATGTTCTGCGCGACCGTCATGTGCGGGTACAGCGCATAGTTCTGGAACACCATCGCGATGTCGCGATCCTTCGGCTCGAGTGTGTTGACGATGCGCTCGCCGATCGCGATCTCGCCGTCCGTCACCGTCTCGAGCCCCGCGATCATCCGCAGCAACGTCGATTTGCCGCAGCCCGACGGGCCGACCAGCACGATGAATTCGCCGTCGGCGATCTCCACGTCGATGCCGTGCAGCACGTGCTGCTTGCCGTCGTAGGATTTCCTGACGCCCTTCAAGCTCAGCGCAGCCATACCTGGTCCTTCTCCCGGTTACGTCCGTTATTTTTCGGAGTCGACGAGGCCGCGCACGAACCAGCGCTGCATCGCCAGCACGACGACGAGCGGCGGAATCATCCCCAGCAGCGTCGCCGCCATCACGTATTGCCATTCGGTCGCGGCGTCGCCGCTCGCGATCATCGTCTTGATGCCCACCACCGCCGTCGACAGCGAGGCTTCCGTCGTGATCAGGATCGGCCACAGATACTGGTTCCAGCCGTAGATGAACGTGATCACGAACAGTGCCGCGATGCTCGTCTTCGACAGCGGCAGCACGACGTCCCAGAAGAAGCGCAGCGGCCCCGCGCCGTCGATGCGCGCGGCATCCATCAGCTCGTCGGGCAGCGTCATGAAGAACTGGCGGAACAGGAACGTCGCGGTCGCCGACGCGATCAGCGGCAGCGTGAGCCCCGCGTAGGTGTTCGTCAGCTGCAGCGTCGACACGACCTGCACGGTCGGGAAGATCCGCACCTCGACCGGCAGCATCAGCGTGATGAAGATCAGCCAGAACGCCGTGTTGCGGAACGGGAAGCGGAAATAGACGATCGCGTACGCGGACAGGATCGACACCGCGATCTTGCCGACCGCGATCCCGAGCGCCATCACGAAGCTGTTGACGAGCAGCCGGCCGAACGGCGCCGTCGTGCCGCCGCTGCCGTGCCCCCAGATGTACGCGATGTTCTCCAGCAGGTGCGTGCTCGGCACCAGCGACAGCGGGATCGTGAACACTTCCTGCGCGTTCATCGTCGCCGCGCAGAACGCGACGTAGACGGGAAACACGATCAGCACGACGCCCGCGATCAGCACCGCGTGGCAGAACAGGTCGAAGCCCTTGCGATTTTCGATCATGCGTATTGCACCCGGCGTTCGACGAAGCGGAACTGGATCACCGTGAGCCCGACGACGATGACCATCAGCACGACCGACTGCGCGCCCGAGCTGCCTATGTCGAGCCCCTGGAAGCCCTCCGTGAAGATCTTGTAGATCAGCGTCTTCGTGCTTTGCGCGGGTCCGCCGGCGGTGGCCGCGTCGATCACCGGGAACGTGTCGAAGAACGCGTAGACGAGGTTCACGACCAGCAGGAAGAAACTCGTCGGCGACAGCAGCGGCAGCACGATGTGGAAGAAGCGCCGCACCGGGCCGGCGCCGTCGATCGCCGCCGCCTCGATCAGCGAGCGCGGAATCGCCTGCAGCCCCGCGTAGAAGAACAGGAAGTTGTAGCTCACCTGCTTCCACACCGACGCGAGCACGACCAGGAACATCGCCTGCCCGCCATTCAGCGCGTGGTTCCACACGATGCCGCCCTTCGCGAGCGCATAGGTGACGAGGCCGATGCTCGGGTTGAACAGGAACGCCCACAGCACGGCCGCGATCGTCGGCGCGACCGCGTACGGCCAGATCAGCAACGTGCGGTACACGCGCGCGCCGCGAACCACGCGATCGGCGCACGCGGCGAGCAGCAGCGACACGACGAGCCCGCTGACCGTCACGAGCGTGCTGAACACCAGCGTCGTACGGAACGAGTCGAGGTACAGCGGATCGGCGAACAGGTGCGTGAAATTCGCGAGGCCGACGAATTCGCTCGAGGTGCCGAACGCATCCTGCATCTGCGTCGACTGCCACAGCGCGACGCCGGCCGGCCACAGGAAGAACACGGCGGTGATCGCGAGCTGCGGCGCGATCAGCAGGTACGGCAGCAGGCTCGCGCCGAAACGGGAACGGGATTGCATCGCGGGTATCCGGTCAGGCGAATCGGAAAGGGAACCGTGCCGCCGGCCCGCGCGCGCATGCGCGATGCGGCGGCCGGCGGCACGAACGCGATGCGGGCTCAGCCGCCCGACTTCTCGAAGCGGCGCAGCAGCTCGTCGCCGCGCGACGCCGCCGAATCGAGCGCGTCCTTCGGCGACTTCTTCTGCGCCCAGACCTGTTCGAGCTCTTCGTCGACGACCGTGCGGATCTGCGGCATGTTGCCCAGACGCAGCCCCTTCGTGTACGGCAGCGGCGGCTTGTTCATCATCTGCTTGATCGCCGTTTCCGCGCTCGGGTTCTTCGCATAGAAGCCCTGCTGACGCGTGAGGTCGTACGCGGCCGTCGTGACCGGCAGGTAGCCCGTTTCCTGGTGCCACTTCGCGGCAACCGGCGGCGAGGCCAGGAAGGCGAGGAATTTCGCGACGCCCTTGTAGGTCGCCGCATCCTTGCCGCCCAGCACCCACAGGCTCGCGCCGCCGATGATCGCGTTCTGCGGCGCGCCCTTCACGTTCGCGTCATACGGCATCATGCCGGTGCCGTAGCTGAACTTCGCGAACTTCTGCACGTTCGCGAGCGCGCCCGACGACGTCGTCATGATCCCGCAGTCGCCGCTGTAGAACTTCGCCGATGCCTCGTCCTTGCGGCCCGCATACGTGAACGTGCCGTCCTTCTCCATCTGCTGCAGGAATGCGATGTGCGCGATCTGCTGCGGCTTGTTGAATTCGAGCACCGCATCGGCGCCGTCGAAGCCGTTGTTGCGGCTCGCGAACGGCAGCGCATGCCACGCGCTGTAGTTCTCGAGCTGGATCCAGCCCTGCCAGCCGGTCGTGAAGCCGCACGCCATCCCGGACTTGCGCAGCTTCTCGGCGTCGGCCTTCACGTCGGCCCACGTCTTCGGCGGCTGGTTCGGATCGAGCCCGGCCTTCTTGAACGCGTCCTTGTTGTAGTACAGCACCGGCGTCGAGCTGTTGAACGGCATCGACACCAGATGGCCCGTCTTCGCGTCGCTGTAGTAGCTGGCGATAGTCGGCACGAACGCCTTTTCGTCGAGCGGCACGCCGGCCTGCTTGAACACGTCGTAGACCGGCACGACGGCCTTCTTCGCCTGCATCATCGTCGCGGTGCCGACTTCATAGACCTGGAGGATCGCCGGTGCGTTGCCGCTGCGATAGGCGGCGATGCCGGCCGCAAGCGCCTGATCGTAGGTGCCCTTGAAGACCGGCACGATCTTGTAGTCGCTCTGCGAGGCATTGAACTGCGCGGCGATCTCGTTCACCCGCTCGCCGAGCGCCGACTCCATCGCATGCCAGAACTGGATCTCCGTCACGGCGAACGCCGCATGCTGCACCCCGAACATCAGCGCGCCGCCAAGCGCGATCGAGCGAACCATGGTCCCCGCAGGCTTCTTCTTCATCGACCTCTCTCCTATGAAAACGTTACCAACAGCGTGTGCAACATTCCCGTCGCCATTGAACCGGCGAAGTCTAGTGATCGTTTGTGACAGTCAGTTGTCGTTGATGACGAACAGGCGCTGATATTCCTTCAACGCGAAGCGGTCGGTCATGCCGGCGATGTAGTGCGCGACGAGGCGCGGCTGGTGCGCTTCGTCGTCCGACTGGTACGGCGGCGGCAGCAGGCGCGGATCGTCGATGAACGCGTCGAACAGCCCGGTGACGACGCGCTGCGCCTTGTTCGCCATGCGCATCACCTTGTAGTGGCGGTACAGGTTCTTGAACAGGAAACGCTTGAGCGCGGCCGCCTGCGCGGCGATCGCCTCGCTGTGCGCGACAAGCGGCGGCGCCGCGCGCACGTCGTCGAGCGACGCGGGCGCGACACGCGCGAGATTGCGCGTGGTTTCGTCGATCAGGTCGACGATCAGCGTGTTGATGATGCGGCGCACCGTCTCGTGCACGAGGCGGCGGCCTTCGAGATGCGGGAATTCGGCGAGCGCGGCATCGTAGTGGCGCTGCCACAGCTCGACTTCGGCGAGCTGCTCGATCGTGATCAGGCCGGAGCGCAGGCCGTCGTCGACGTCATGGTTGTTGTACGCGATTTCGTCCGCGATGTTCGCGAGCTGCGCTTCCAGCGACGGCTGGCGCCCTTGCAGGAAGCGCTCGCCGAGCGCACCGAGCTTGCGTGCGTTCTCGCGCGAGCAGTGCTTGAGGATGCCTTCGCGCGTCTCGAAGCACAGGTTCAGGCCGTTGAACGCGCCGTAGTGCTCCTCGAGTTCATCCACGACGGCCAGGCTCTGCAGGTTGTGCTCGAAGCCGCCGTGCTCGCGCATGCACGCATTCAATGCGTCCTGCCCGGCATGGCCGAACGGCGTATGGCCGAGATCGTGCGCGAGCGAGATCGCCTCGACGAGATCCTCGTTCAGGCGCAGGTTGCGCGCGACCGACCGCGCGATCTGCGCGACTTCGAGACTGTGCGTGAGGCGGGTGCGGAACAGGTCGCCTTCGTGATTGACGAAGACTTGCGTCTTGTATTCGAGCCGGCGAAATGCGGTCGAATGAACGATGCGGTCGCGGTCACGCTGGAATTCGGTGCGCGCCGCCGGCGGCGTTTCCTGGTGGCGGCGGCCGCGCGACTGCGATGCGTGGGCGGCATACGGAGCGAGATGGGCTTCCAGCGCCGCCAGCGTCGGCGGCTCGGCCAGCGCCGTGACGGATGTGCGGCCGGCTTCGGGAAATTTGCTGCTGGATGTCTCGCTCACGTCTGCTCCATGTCAGGGGCGCCGGGGCATCCGGGCGCCGTTACCGGGTTGTCTGCGCCAGGGTAGCGAACACGGCCTCGTCGGGCGCCTGCGTGATCAGCGTATCGCCGAATCGCTTCAGCAGGATGAACTTGATCGCACCGGCTTCGGCCTTCTTGTCGACGCGCATCAGGTCCATGTAGCGCGCATCGCCGAGCGCCGGCCCGCGGACCGGCAGGTGCGCGGCGGCAATCACCGCATCCAGCCGCTGCCGCGACGCTTCGTCGAGAAGGCCGAGGCGCACCGACAGGTCGCCCGCCATCACCATCCCGCAGCCGACCGCTTCGCCGTGCAGCCACTCGCCGTAGCCGAGCCCGGCCTCGATCGCATGGCCGAACGTATGGCCGAAGTTCAGGATCGCGCGCAGGCCGCCTTCGCGTTCGTCGGCCGCGACCACGCTTGCCTTGATCTCGCACGAGCGCTTCACTGCATGCGCGAGCGCAGCCGGGTCGCGGCGATTCAGCGCGTCGACGTTCGCCTCGATCCAGTCGAAGAACGCCGCATCGGCGATCGCCCCCGTCTTGATGACTTCGGCGACACCGGCCGCCAGCTCGCGATCGGGCAGTGTGGTCAGCGCGCCGATATCGGCGATCACGGCCTGCGGCTGGTAGAACGCGCCGATCATGTTCTTGCCGAGCGGGTGATTGATGCCCGTCTTGCCGCCGACCGACGAATCGACCTGCGACAGCAGCGTCGTCGGTACCTGGATGAACGGCACGCCGCGCATGTAGCACGCGGCGGCGAAGCCGGTCATGTCGCCGATCACGCCGCCGCCGAGGGCGACGAGCGTCGTCTTGCGATCGGCGCGCTCGGTCAGCAGGCCGTCGAAGATCAGGTTCAGCGTTTCCCAGTTCTTGTAGGCCTCGCCGTCCGGCAGCACGACGGTCGACACGCGCTTGCCGAGCGGCGCGAGCGCCGCGCGTAGCGCATCGCCGTAGAGCGGATCGACGGTCGTGTTCGTGACGATCGTGACCGACGAACCGGTGATGTGAGGGGCGAACAGCTCAGTGCGGCCGATCAGGCCGGCACCAATGTGAATCGGGTAGGCGCGGTCGCCCAGATCGACGTTGACGGTAATCATGCTTGTAGCGGCTTGGCGATGACGCCTGCGAGTTCGAGTTGCATCAGCACCATGTTGACGAGGCCGTTGACCGATGGACGGCCGGTCTCGATGATGAAGTCCGCGCATTCACGGTACAGCGGATCGCGCGCCTCATAAAGCGCTTCGAGGCGCGCCTTCGGATCGTCGGTCTGCAACAGCGGGCGGTTCTTGTCCTTGCGGGTGCGCAGCCACAGATCGTGCGGATTGGCGCGCAGATAGATGACGATGCCGTTGCCTTTCAGGCAATCGCGGTTTTCGGGGCGCAGCACCGCGCCGCCGCCCGTCGCGAGCACGATGCTCTCGCGCTGCGTGAGTTCGGCGATCACCTGCGATTCGCGGTCGCGAAATCCGGCCTCGCCCTCCATCTCGAAGATCACCGGGATGCGCGCACCCGTGCGGGCCTCGATTTCGTGGTCGGAGTCGAAGAACGTCCTGTCGAGCCGGCGCGCGACCGCACGGCCCACGGTGGTCTTACCCGCTCCCATAAGGCCGACGAAAAATACGTTTGCATGTGGGTCCCGCGCTTGCAACGGCTTCCTCTGCTTGAATCTTGCTGGTGTGTGGCGCAGCTTACTGGCAAAGCAGCTGCCTTGTCGAGCCTGCGCCACCGGCTTCCGGCCCCGTTTCTCCCGCATCCGCGTCGCTCGCGCCGGCCGTCCCGCAACGCGCGCCGACAACCGTCGGCGTGATGAAGACGACCAGTTCGCTGCGCTGATCGCGCCGCGCGCGGTGCCGGAAAAGCGCGCCGAGTACGGGTATTTTGCCCAAGAGCGGCACGCGCGTCACATCGTCCCGGTTCAACTGCTCGTAAATCCCGCCGATCGCGACCGTCCCGCCGTCCTCGACCTCGACGCGCGTCTGGACGTGTTTCGTATGAATCGCGGGCCCGGCCGCGGTCGGCTCGCCGATGCTGTCCTTCGTCACGTCCAGGTCGAGCACGACGCGCCCGTCCGGCGTGATCTGCGGTTCGACCTCGAGCTTCAGCGTCGCGCGCCGGAACTGCACCCCGCTCACGCCGTTGCCGACCTTCGCCTGGTACGGTAATTCCGAGCCCTGTTCGACGATCGCCTTCACACGGTCGGCCGTCACCACGCGCGGGCTGGAGACGATCTGGCCCCGCCCTTGCGCCTCGAGCGCGCTCAACTCGACGTCGAGCACGCGGCTCAGCGGTGCGGCGAACAGCGTGAAGCCGGCCGTCGCCGCCTCGAAGCCGCCGAGCGGTCGCGCGGCCAGGTCGAGCGCATTGCGCGTGTCGGGCGCGGATGCCGCGCCGTCGGCGGCAGGCGGCCGTCCCTGCGCGCGCAGCGCGACACGTGCGCCGAGGTTGCGCGAAAAGCCCTGCTCGCCTTCGACGATGCGCGCCTCGATGCGTACCTGCCGCGACGGCCGGTCGATCGCGTCGATCAGGCTCGCGATCTGCGCGATGCGCGGCGCAAGGTCGGTGACGAACAGCAGGTTCGTGCGCGGGTCGGCCGCCGCGGCGCCGCGTTTCGACAGCAGGCGCTGGCCGGTGGCCCCGGCCAGCAGCCGCTGCACGTCCTGCGCCCGCGCGTAATGCAGCGCGAAGGTCCGGCTCGCAAGCGGCTCCAGCTCGGCGGCGCGCGCGTGTGTTTCGAAGCGCTCGCGCTCGCGCGCGGCCAGCTCGGCCGCCGGCGTGACCCAGATCACGTTGCCGCGCCGCGACATCGCGAGCCCGTGCGTGTCGAGCAGCGTATCGAACGCATCGCGCCAGCGGACATTGTTCAGACGTAATGACACGGTGCCGCGCACCTGCTCGCCGACGATGATGTTGAGTCCGGTGAATCGCGCGAGCGCGTCGAACGCGGCCGCGAGCCCGGCGCCTTGCAGATTCAGCGAGATCCGCCGCGTGTCGTCCGCATCGCCGGGGTGCCGGGCTGCGGCGTCGTTCATGCGCGTCGGCGGCGGCAGCGGAATCGGCGGCCCTTCCAGCACCGGCGCGGGCGCGGGTGCGGGCGCGGAAGTTTCCGCCTGAAGCGCCGCGCGCGCCGCCTGGCCGAACGGCGGGGCATCCGCCTGCTGCGGCGCACCGCCACCCGCGGCATCGAGCATGTCCTGCGGCAGCGGCATGCCCTCGGCGTGCGCCTGCATCGACACGACCGGCCAGCCGGCCGGCGGTAAAGGGGGCAGAAGAGATGGCGGTGGCAGCGCCGCGTGCGCCGCCGCCACACACGATCCGATCCAGAATGCGATCGCCCTGCATCGGTACTTCATCATGAGCGACCTCCGTCGTCCACGACGAACCGGCGCGCGCCGTCGGCCGTCGCGAGCGTCACGGCCCCGGCATCGACTCGCATCACGCGCGATGCCCCAAGCGCCTCGCCCGGCGCGACGGCCGCGAACACACCATCACCGGTGTCGAACAGCGCAAGCGCGGCACGAGCGTCGCGAATCGTGCCGGCCAGGCGCAGCGCCGGGGCGTCGAACACGATCGGCGAATCAGCGCCGCCGAATGGGTCGCCAGCCGATGCGCCGGCCAGTACTCGCCCCGCACCATCCGGCGCTCGGGCCGCCGCCAGCACCGGGAACACGTCGACCGTCATGTCCACTCGCGACGCAGGCGTTTTCCGTTCGATCTGCAACACCGACGGCACCACCAGCACGCGGAAATCCGCCAATTCGCCCATCAGGCGCAACAGAGCCGGGAAACCGCCATCCGCGACGATCCGTACCGTGCGTCGGCCGTCCGGCGCCGCATCGTCCGCGCGCCGCGGTTCGATCGATACGATCTGCAATCCGCTCGCCCCCACCAGGTCAGCCAGCTCAAGCATCAGCGCGGGCCATGTCGGCGCACGCGGCGCGCCGCGGTCGGGCACGGCAGCCGGCTCGACGTCGCGCCGCTGCGTGCCGGCTGCGACCATCCGCTCTGCATCAGCGGCTCGCCCCTGGGCGGTTGCCAACAACACGCGGCTGCGGGCGAGTCCGCTCCAGTCGGCCGCATCCGTCAGATGAATGCCGCCCGCCATCGCGGACGCAAATGCCAGCACGCAACCCACCGCGTGCGCCGCGGCCGGCGACACCCGCGTCGCCCGGCTGAGCCACCCGGCGCGGCCCGGCATGGGTCGGTGCACGATCGCCGTCATGCGCCGCCTCCCGCCGCCTTCTGCCGCGATGGCGCGTCGTGCCAGCGTACCTGCACGGAGAACCGGAACGGTGCGTCCGCACCCGTGACCGGCATGGCCGAAGCCGGTGCCAGCGCATCGATATCGAATCGCCAGTCGCGCTGTTCGGCCGCGATGCGGGTGAGCCATCGCGCGGCCGCCCGGTAACTCGTGGCGCGCGCGTCGAGCACGGCGCCGGACGATGTCGTACGCAATGCGTCGAGCCGAACGGTATCGTCGCGTGCCTGCGCCAGCGCCGCGAGCAGCCCGACGACTCGCCGGTAAGGCGCAGCAAGCACGGCTGCCCGCGCATCGCGTTGCGCGAGATCGGCGGCCACGCCGGCGATGCGCCGGGCGGCCTCCACCTGCGGCTGCAATTGCCGCAGCCGCACCTCCACCCGCGTCCGCTCGGCATCCACTTGCCATCGCCACGCGGTCGCCACCCCGGTCCAAAGGCCAGCCGCGAATACCCCGAGCAGGATCGCCGCCCCGCACTGGCTGGCGCGGCGGCGCCGCAACGCTTGCGCCAGCCGCTCTCGGTACGGCAACAGATTGAATCCGCCGAGCGCGGGAGGGCTGGCGGCAACCCGCCCGAGCCCCGTAGCGGCCATCACTCCCACACCCCGCGCAACGCCAGCCCGATTGCCAGCGCAAACGCCGGCCCGTCCGGCGCGCCGGTGCGTTCGCCCGGCACGCCGTCCCATCCGGTGCAGTCGAACGGCACCGCGGCCACGCCGAGCGCATCGCCGATATCGGCGACCGACGTGCCGCAGCGAGCGATGCAGCGCGCATCGCCGGCCACGAGCACGCAGCGCACCGACTCGATCACGCACTGACGCAATGCATCGGCAAATGCCGCCTGCATGTCGCCGAACACCGCGAACACCGGCGCGGCGACCGCGCCGTCGACCCGCCAGCCGTGCACCCCCGTGTCGCCAAACCAGAATGCGGCGTACGGGCCATGCGCGTCGAGCTCGAACCGCGCGGCATAGCGCAACGCGCGCAGCGCGGCGGCCGACTCGCCGTCGACGGCCGTCAGGTCGACGCCGGCCTGCGCGGCCACGTCGATCCGCCGTTCGAGCAACGCCTGCGGCGCCACGGCGACCGCAACCTCGTCCGAGCGCACGCCGCCGTCCTGTCGCCAGTCGAATGCGAGGCTCTCCGGCGCGAGCCCCGAGATGCGCTCGGCCGCCTGCCGGGCGGCGTGCGCAACATCGTCGCGCCCGGCCAGATCGAGCGTGGCGGTGCGCATTTCGTCGTCGCGCAGTGCCATCACGCCGCGCGTGTCGCAACGCACGCCCGCCGCCGCCAGCCGCGAGACGGCCGCCGCCAATGCGCGCGCAACCGCGGCCCAGCGTGCGTGCTCCGGCCCGCCCGCCAGTCCGACCGGCTCCCGCTCGAGCCCTTCGACGCGCACCTCCGCGACCCGGCCGCGCCGACTCAGCACGGCCACCCTCACCTCGTCCGCCCCGACGTCGATTCCCGTCGAACGGTGCCTCCCCGGCGCGAACCGCGCCGCCCATCGTCCAGCCATCCCAGCCTCCCGCGATCGTTGCGGCCCACGCCGCGTTTCCGAGGCCTGATTCTGCAGAGCGGCGCGTGCGCCCGACAGTCAGCCGGACGGCCAGTTGTCACGCGGCGCGGCCGCGCGGACACTATGCGGACGACACCGCGATCCGCCGCTTGCCGGCGGGCGCCGCCCGCGTCAGGACCGGTCTTACCGGGCAGCTATAATCGCGGGACTGTTTTCCGGTATGCCTATGCAATCCACGTCTCCTACGTCCCCGCCTCCCGCGCCCGAGCCGAAAAAGCGGCCCTGGTGGCAGAAAGCCCTGATCGGCGTTGCCGCGATGTGCGTGGCCCTCGTCGTGGCCGGCGGCCTCGTGCTCGGCTACGCGCTCGTCGTCGCGTGGCCGAACATGCCGTCGCTCGACGCACTGACCGACTATCGTCCGAAGGTACCGCTGCGCATCTATACGTCCGATCACGTGCTGATCGGCGAATTCGGCGAGGAACGCCGCGACATCGTCCATTTCAAGGACGTGCCCGACTCGCTCAAGAAGGCCATCCTCGCGATCGAGGACGCGCGTTTCTACGATCACGGCGGCGTCGACCTCACCGGCATCGCCCGCGCCGGCTTCGTCGCGCTGACGAACGGCCATGCCTCGCAGGGCGCGAGCACGATCACGATGCAGGTCGCGCGCAACTTCTTCCTGTCGAGCGAGAAGACCTACACGCGCAAGATCTACGAGATGCTGCTCGCGTACCGGATCGAGCGCGCGCTGACGAAAGATCAGATTCTCGAGGTCTACATGAATCAGATCTATCTCGGCCAGCGCGCGTACGGCTTCGCGAGCGCCGCGCGGGTCTACTTCGGCAAGGACCTGAAGGACATCACGCTCGCGGAAGCTGCGATGCTCGCCGGGCTGCCGAAGGCGCCGTCCGCGTATAACCCGGTCGTCAATCCGAAGCGCGCGAAGGTGCGCCAGGAATACATCCTGCAGCGGATGCTCGAGCTGAACTTCATCACGCGCGAGCAGTACGACGCAGCCGTCGCTCAGCCGCTCGTCGTCAAGGGCGCGGGGCGCGAATTCAGCGTGCACGCCGAGTACGTCGCGGAAATGGTCCGACAAATGATGTACGCGCAGTACCGCGAGGAAACCTATACGCGCGGCTTCAACGTCGTCACCACGATCGACTCCGCCGACCAGCAGGTCGCGTACACCGCGCTGCGCAAGGGCATCATGGATTACGAGCGCCGCCACGGCTATCGCGGGCCGGAAGGCTTCATCGAGCTGCCGGCCGGTGCCGACGACCGCGAGCAGGCGATCGACGATGCGCTGCTCGAGCACCCCGACAACGGCGAGCTGATCGCCGCGGTCGTCACCGCGGCAACCCCGCGCCAGATCACGGTCGCCTTCATCGACGGCAGCAACGCGACGATCGAAGGCGACAACCTGCGCTTCGCGTCCGGCGCGCTGTCGGCCAATGCGCAGCCGAACCGCCGCATCCGCCCGGGCGCGATCGTCCGTGTCGTGAAGAACGACGCCGGCAAGTGGTCGATCACGCAATTGCCGCAGGTCGAGGGCGCGTTCATCTCGATCGTCCCGCAGGACGGCGCGATCCGCTCGCTCGTCGGCGGCTTCGACTACAACAAGAACAAGTTCAATCACGTCACGCAGGCGTGGCGCCAACCCGGTTCGTCGTTCAAGCCGTTCATCTACTCGGCGTCGCTCGACAAGGGCCTCGGCCCGGCCACGGTGATCAACGACGGCCCGCTGTATTTCAGCGCCGCGGAAACCGGCGGCCAGCCGTGGGAACCGAAGAACTACGGCGGCGGCTTCGAAGGCCCGATGTCGATGCGCACCGCGCTGCAGCGCTCGCGCAACCTCGTGTCGATCCGGATCCTGAATCACATCGGCACGAAGTACGCGCAGCAGTACATCACGCGCTTCGGCTTCGACGCCGATCGCCATCCGGCCTACCTGCCGATGGCGCTCGGCGCGGGCCAGGTCACGCCGCTGCAGATGGCCGGCGCGTACTCGGTTTTTGCGAACGGCGGCTTCCGCGTGAATCCGTACCTGATCGCCGAAGTGACCGATCCGAATGGCGCGATCGTCGCACGCGCGCAACCGCTCGTCGCCGAGCAGAACGCGCCGCGCGCAATCGACGCACGCAACGCGTACGTGACGAACAGCCTGCTGCAGAGCGTCGCGCAGCGCGGCACGGGCGCGCGCACCAACGTGCTGAAGCGCACCGACCTCGCGGGCAAGACCGGCACGACGAACGACTCGCACGACGCGTGGTTCGCCGGCTACCAGCACTCGCTCGCCGCGATCGCGTGGATCGGCTACGACAACCCGCGCAGCCTCGGCGATCGCGAAACGGGCGGCGGGCTGGCGCTGCCGGTCTGGATCGAATACATGGGTGCGGCGCTGAAAGGCGTGCCGGAGTTCAAGCCGACAATGCCGGACGATGTCCAGTCGCTCGGCGGCGAGCTGTACTTCACCGAATTCACGCCGGGGCACGGCTTCGTGTCGACGGTCGGCGTGCCGCAGGCGCCGGCCGCGCAGGACGTCGGCGAAGCGGTGCCACATGTCGACGAACAGGAGAAGCAGGACATCATGAACCTGTTCCGCGGCCACTGACACGCACGGTCCGAGCATGAAAAAAGCGCCCCGCGGGGCGCTTTTTTCATTGCGTTTCGATTCGGCGTCTCGACCGTCTCGACGTATCGACGCCCGGCCAAGCAAGCGAGCCGGTCGTTACGCGGCGAACGTGATCGGCAGGCCGGCCTGCTGCGTCGCGTAGTCGGTAAGCGCCGAGAAGAACTCGGTGCCGGTGCGCGTATCGCGCCATTCGCCGTCGATGAAACGGTAGTGGAACCCGCCCGCCTTCGCGGCGATCCACAGTTCCTTCATCGGCGGCTGCAGGTTGACGATGATCTTCGAGCCGTTCTCGAACGTCAGCGTCAGCACGCCGCCGTTGCGCTCCAGATCGATGTCGTGATCGCCGTCGTTCGCGGCATCCACGGTGCGCTCGACGGCCGCCAGCACGGCCTCGGCACGGGCCAGGTATTCAGTATCGGACATGCTAAACTCTATCGGTTAAATTGTTCAGGGACGATCATGCGAGTCGTTTTCCAGATGAGCGCGATTGTAGCGGCTTTGGCGATTCTTGCCGGTTGCGGTCAACGCGGTCCGCTCTATCTGCCCACCGTGCCTCCGTTGCCGGCGAAGCCCATCCAGCAGGACGCACCGCCGTCGGACGTCACGCCGACCGATGAAAACGCGTCGTCCGACAGCATTCCCGATTCTTCCGGCACGCCGCTCACGCTGTCGCCCGAGTTGTCGAGCGGTGCGTCGAAGGCCGCCGTACCGGCATCAGGCCCGGCCGCCACGCAGTAATCGCGCGCCGCCGCTCGCGCGCTTCCTTGGCGACACAAGGCGATGACTTCCCGTCATCGCCTTTCGTTTTTCCAGGCCCGCATCATCACGCACGGATGCGCCGCCAGCCCCACTCCAGCAGCCGCCAGCCCAGCAGCACCGCGACGATCGCCGCATAGAGCTTCGGCAGCGCGAGATCGTGCTTGCCGGCGCGCATCCACCAGAAATGCAGCACGCCGGCCAGCGCAATCACATAGATCGCGCGATGCAGTGTCGCCCAGCGGCGGCCCAGCCGGCGCACCATCGCGCGCGGCGAGGTCGCGGCCAGCGGAATCAGCAGCACGAACGCGCCAAAACCGACCGTGATGAACGGGCGCTTGCCCACGTCCTTCAGGATCGCGAGCACGTCGAACCACTTGTCGAACCACAGATACGTGGTGAAATGCAGCGTCGCGTAAAAGAACGCGAACAGGCCGACCATCCGGCGAAAGCGCAGCAGCGCGGGAACGCCCGTCACGCGCCGAAGCGGCGTGACGGCAAGCGTGACGCAGAGGATCACGAGCGTCCAGAGGCCGGTCGAACGCGTGATGAACTCGATCGGGTTCGCGCCGAGCCGGTCGGTCAGTCCGAACAGCACGAGACGCGCGAGCGGATAGAGGCCGGCCGCGAAAACCAGCACCTTGGTCGGTACAAGCCAGCGCGGCGAGCCGGTGCGCACCGCGCCGGCCCGGGCAGTCGCCGCGCTGGCCGCGGTGGCCGCGCGCGTGCCGGACGCGCGTGCAGGCGTCAGCGTCGAGGGAGGCATGTCGTTTCTCACCATCGGCTCAGAAGTTCTTTTTCAGGTCCATGCCCTGATACATCGACCCGACGAGATCGCCGTAGCCGTTGAACATCAGCGTCTTGCGCTTCGGCGTGAAGAAGCCGTCCTCGCCGATCCGGCGCTCGGTCGCCTGACTCCAGCGCGGGTGATCGACGTTCGGGTTCACGTTCGAATAGAAGCCGTATTCGTTCGACGCATACGTGTTCCAGCTCGTCTTCGGCTGCTTGTCGACCAAGCGGATCTTCACGAGCGATTTCGCGCTCTTGAAGCCGTACTTCCACGGCACCACGATCCGCACCGGCGCGCCGTTCTGGTTCGGCAGCACCTGGCCATAGACGCCCATCGTCAGTAGCGTCAGCGGATTCATCGCCTCGTCCATCCGCAGTCCTTCCGAGTACGGCCAGTCGAGTACCGGCGTCGAGAGCCCCGGCATTTGCGACGGATCGGCCAGCGTGATGAACTGAACGTATTTCGCGTTGCCGGTCGGCTGCACGCGCTTGATCAGCTCGGACAGCGGCACGCCGATCCATGGAATCACCATCGACCAGCCCTCGACGCAGCGCAGCCGGTACACGCGCTCCTCGAGCGGCGCCAGCTTCAGCAGTTCGTCGAGATCGAATACCTTCGGGTGCAGCACCTCGCCCTCAACGCTCACGCGCCACGGACGCGGCCGCAACGTGCTCGCGTTCTGCGCGGGGTCACCCTTGTCGGTGCCGAATTCATAGAAGTTGTTGTAGGACGTGATGTCCTTGAACGGTGTCACCTTGTCGGCCGCGACGAACTTCGGATTGGTCTTTGCCACGAGCTTCGCGGCCCTCGCGTCGGGCGACGCATAGGCGGCAAATGCCGAGCCGCTGCGGCCGAGCAATCCGCCCGCCGCCATTAGGCCTGCGGCCTGCAGGATCCGCCGCCGGTTCTCGAACACCGCGCGCGGCGTAATCTCGCCTGGCGCGATGTCACCGCCGGTCAGTACGGTGCGCAAAGGGGGTTTGATCCACATCGTGCTGCTCCTCCTGCATGCGCGGCGCGCACGCTTCATGAGCGTTCGACTCGCCCCGTCATGCGCCGTTCGACGTCGGGGCAGCCTGCTCGTTACGCTCGTTACAAAAGAAAACCGCCGGGCACGCAGTGCGCCGGCGGTCTTTTGTCGGACCCGCGTCGGAAATCTTACAGCTTGCCGTAACTGTGCAGCCCGGACAGGAACATGTTCACGCCGAGGAACGCGAAGGTCGTCACGAGCAGGCCCGTCAGCGCCCACCAGGCGGCGACCGAGCCACGCAGGCCCTTCATCAGGCGCATGTGCAGCCACGCCGCGTAGTTGAGCCACACGATCAGCGCCCAGGTTTCCTTCGGGTCCCAGCTCCAGTAGCCGCCCCACGCTTCGGCGGCCCACAGCGCGCCGAGGATCGTCGCAATCGTGAAGAACGCGAAGCCCACCGCGATCGACTTGTACATCACGTCGTCGAGCACGTCGAGCGTCGGCAGGCGGTCGGCGAGCATGCCGCGCTCCTTCATCAGGTACGCGACCGACACCATCGCCGACAGCGCGAAGCTGCCGTAGCCGATGAAGTTCGCCGGCACGTGGATCTTCATCCACCAGCTCTGCAGCGCCGGCACGAGCGGCTGGATCTGCTGCGCATCGCGGGCGACCGAATACCACATCAGGAAGCCGACCGCCGCGCTGATCACCAGCAGCACGAATGCGCCGAGCGCACGCGTGCCGTAGTGGCCTTCGTAATACAGATAGAGCAGTGCGGTGATCAGGCTGAACAGCACGAACACTTCATACAGGTTCGACACCGGAATATGCCCGACATCGGCGCCGATCAGGTAGGACTCGTACCAGCGGACCATCAGACCGGTGAAGCCCATCAGCACGGCGACCCACGTGAGCTTCTGGCCGATCGCGGAGCCCGATTCCGCACGCGCGAGCAAGCCGATCCAGTAGAAGATCGTCGCGAGCACGAACAGCGCGCTCATCCACAGGATCGCGGACTGGCTCGACAGGAAGTACTTGAGGAAGAACGCCGAATCGGCGCGCGCGAGATCGCCCTGATAGATCTGGATCGACAGCAGCGACAGCACCGCGATCGACGCCATCATCAGCCGCGCGGGCTTCCAGCGCCAGCCGAGCACGACAAGCGCCGGCACCGTGCCGATCATCACCGCCTTGTCGTAGTAATTCATGTGTTCGTTGTAGTGCACGAACGCATAGCCGGCGCCGACCACGAGCGCCAGGGCGAACAGCCAGTCGACGATCGACAGGCGCGTGAGGAACGGACGGTCGTCGAACAACGGCGCGGAAACCGGGGCTTTGGCCGGCCCCGAACGGGAAGAGGAAACTTGCGTGAGATCCATGATGTTACCGGGTGGAATTCTCGGAATCGGAACCGCCGCCGACGGGCGAGCGGGCAGTCGCTGCCGCACCGTTGGGTGTGGCGTCGCGCGGTACGGCGCGCAAGGCGGCGCCGGCCGCGTCGCGCGTCTGCACGAATTCTTTCTCGAAATCGAAGGTCTTGCGGGCCGTGGACATTGCCATCACCACATCGACGCCCGACCCGGCATCCTTGAGCCAGAACCAGAGGCGCCGCTCGCGTACGTAGAACATCGAGAAGATACCGGCGACCAGCAGTAGGCTGCCAAGATACACCAGATTCTTGCCGGGTGCGCGCGTCAGCTGAAATACCGAAGCTTGCACCTGTTTGAAGGAGTCCAGCTGCAAATAGACCGGCGATCCATACAAAAAGCTGTCAGATAGCGCATTGATCGCGTTCTGCACGAAGCGGATCGTGTCGTTGCCCTGCTGGGCGGCCGGCTCCCCGGCGCGCTCGCGTGCGATCTGCCAGACCTCCCACATCGAACCCTCGAGCATGCGCAGCAGCAGGCTGGCCGCCTTCTCCTGCTCGGCCTTCGGCACCGAACGGTCGATGAACGTGGCCACCGCCTGGAAGCCGCCGACCGGCTGGCCGTCGGCGGCGCGGCCAACGCTGTCGTCGCTCGCCGCGAACAGGGTCAGCACCTTGAATGCACTGTCCTGCAGACGGCTACGCAGCGACGCGTCGGTACCCGGCAGCGAACGCTGCGCGAAGCGCGCGGCGGCGTCCGCACGCACGGCCGGATCCTCGAGCGCGGCGCGCAGGCGCATCCATTCGCCGATCGAATCCTGGCTGTCGGCCGGAATCCGCATGTAGCGGAACGGATCGTTCGGGCTCGAGCGCACGCCGGCGAGGAACACGCGCGTGCCGCCCATGTCGACGGGCAGCATGTAGTTGTTGAACTCGCGCGCCTGGCCGTCCTTGCCGCGAATCTTGTACTGCACCGACGGGCCGATGTTATGCAGCTGCATCGGCTTCGACGTCTTCGCGCCCGAACCGAGACGCTCGTCGAACGCCTCCTTCAGCGACTCCGTCTTCGCGACGCCGCGCACGTCCGGCTTGCCGTTCGCATCGGCCATGTTCTCGACGTTGATCGCGCGGAAATCGGCAAACTCGATCGTGTCGCCGTCGCTGCCCGGCATCTGCAGCGGCGCGGTACTGCCGATCGTGCCCTTCACCGCGAAGGTCTTCGCGTTGTCGCCCGTCATCGGGTAGGCCGTCATCTCCATCTGCGAGCCGCCGTCCTGGAAGCTCGACTGGTAGATCGACACGCCCTTGTACGTGAACGGCTTGTTGACCTCGACGCGCGCCGGGATCTTCTTGCCCGTCTCGCGATCGATCACGACGATGTCGCTCGCGAAGAGCTTCGGCATCCCCGTCGTGTAGTAGTCGACGATGAACTTGTTCAGCTGGATCGAGAACGGCAGGTCCTGGATCAACGAGCCGTTCGGCTGGTTCAGGATCGCGGTCGACACGAACTGGCCTTCCGGCACCCACGCATAGCCGCGGAACGTCGGATTCGATGCGGACAGCCGGTGATCGGCCGAGATCTCGCTGATCGTCGCGCTCGTGTTGACCGGGCTCTTGCCGAACATCCACATCTGGAATTTGATCGGCAGGTTGCTGTCGAGCAGGCCGCCGATACAGATCACGACGATCGCGAGGTGCGCGGAGATGTAGCCCCACTTCGTCAGCGCACCGCGCTTCGCGGAAATCAGTGTCGCGCCGTCGGTTTCGCGCACGACGTGCTTGTAGCCGGCCTTGGTGACGAACGTCGCAAGCGTGGCCGCGACGGTCGCGCGCGTGCCGGACGCCGCGTATTCGGCCTTGTGGTGGAAGGCGCGCAGGCTGCCTTCGCGGACCTTGTCCTTCCAGCTCTTCGCGTCGGCGAGCATCTTCGGCGCGTTGCGGATCACGCACAGCGAGATCGAGATGACGAGGAAGATCAGGATCAGCATGAACCACCACGCGCTGTACACGTTGTACAGGCCCAGCGAGCGGAAGATGTCCGCCCAGAACGGGCCGAACTGGTTCACGTAGTTCGGATACGGGTCATCCTGGGTCAGGACCGTGCCGATGATGCTCGCGATCGACAGCACCACCAGCAACGCGATCGCGAAGCGCATCGAGCTCAACAGCTCGATCGCGCGCCTGGACGCACTTTGACCCGACTTCGACTGCAACCCCGACGTGGTAACGCTCATTCAAACTCCGACTAAGGGGAAACAGCCCCCAACGCTCACTATGTTCGCTGTGGGGGGGCGCCGCCCCCCATTCCCGGCATGTCTCTTCATCCTGGCTTGGGACGGCCCGGCGAGTGCTGACAACAAAAAAGGGCAAGGCGGCCGCACGCAGCGGCGCCCCACCCTTTTCTTGTTCTGACTCCGGCCGCCCTTCGGGCAGCCGGTCATTTCATTCGCGACTGTCCACTCAACGCAGGCCGGCGATGTAATCCGCGACGGCCTTGATCTCGTTGTCCGACAGGCGCGATGCGATCTGATGCATCGCCTCGTTGTTGTTACGCGCGCCGACACCTTGCTGGAACGCGGTCAACTGGGCCACCGTGTAATCGGCCCACTGCCCCGACAGACGCGGGTACTGGACCGGAATCCCCTGCCCCGTCGGCCCGTGGCAGCTCGCGCAGGCGGGTACACCCTTTTCCGCGATGCCGCCGCGATAGATCTTCTGGCCGATCGGCACGGTCGCCGCATCGCGTGCGGTGCCGAGCTTTGTCGTCTGCGAGCCGTAATACGCCGCGACGTTGCGCATGTCGTCCGCACTCAACGCGCTCGCGAACCCGACCATCACCGGATTGGTCCGCGCCGGCCCCTTCGCGCCCGGCTGGACCTTGAAGTCGTTCAACTGCTTGACCAGATAGTCGGGATGCTGGCCGGCAAGCTTCGGGAAACTGCCCGACGCGCTGTTGCCGTCGGCGCCGTGACACGACGCGCAAACCTGCGCGGCAATCGCCTTGCCACGGTCGAGATCCGGCTTCTTTGCCGCCTCCGCCGCGTTTGCCTCCGCTACGAAACCTACGAACCCTGCTGCAACCTGAAGCACCATCAGAGACTTGCACAGTCGATTCATTCGCACACCCTGTTTCGTCTTGTGGGAATTTGAGGTTCTGCAAAAAACGACGTCGACCAGTCTACCGCAGAAGCTGCATAAAAGCGCGAGGCCGGCGCCCGCAGCCCTTCGGCAAAACCGCCGTATTGTACAATATCGCGCTGAAAGCTCCCGCGCCTATCGGGGCTACCCCGCCTCCACCCAGCGGCTCGCGCCGCCCCGTCCCACCGGTTTCCCATGGCCTTTTTGCTCCATCAAGCCCGCTTCTACACGACCGTCAACCATCTGCGCGACCTGCCGCCGACGGTGCAACCGGAAATCGCGTTCGCGGGCCGCTCGAATGCCGGCAAATCGACGGCGATCAACGTGCTGTGCAACCAGAAGCGGCTCGCGTTCGCGTCCAAGACGCCCGGCCGCACGCAGCACATCAACTACTTCTCCGTCGGCCCGGCCGACGAACCCGTCGCGAACCTCGTCGACCTGCCCGGCTACGGCTACGCGGAAGTGCCGGGGGCCGCGAAGGCCCACTGGGAAATGCTGCTGTCGTCCTATCTCGCGACGCGCTCGCAGCTGTGCGGCCTGATCCTGATGATGGATTCGCGTCGCCCGCTGACCGATCTCGACCGCCGGATGATCGAGTGGTTCGCGCCGACCGGCAAGCCGATCCATACGCTGCTGACGAAGTGCGACAAATTGACGCGCCAAGAGAGCATCAACGCGCTGCGGAACACGCAAAAGGGGCTCGACGCGTATCGCGACCAGGGCGTGAAGGGGAAGCTGACCGTCCAGCTGTTCTCGGCGCTGAAGCGCACGGGCCTCGACGACGCGCACGAATTGATCGAGAGCTGGCTGCGGCCGTCCGTCGCCGACGAAAATCTCGAGCCTGTAGCAAAATGATCGGACAACGCGCGGCCGGGTTCGGTCGTGCGCGCCTGACGGTGCCCGTGGATTCGGCCGGCTCATAAAAAAACCCGCCGTTGAACGGCGGGTCAAACAGCCTAATCGAAAAACGACAGGCACCCGCTCAGGGAGGAGAAGCGGGGAGCTGCACGCGACGCGTGCCGCTCGATCGCTATCATATACCAACGGTCTCGAAAATGACCGAAGGGTTCCGTAAGGTCCTTCTTGCCCTGATTTCTGCCAAATCGCCATGAGCTTCCATCCACTTCATCGTCCGCGCCGGATGCGCCGCGACGACTTCTCCCGGCGCCTGATGCGCGAAAACCGCCTGACCACCGACGACCTGATCTACCCGGTGTTCGTCGTCGAAGGCACCCACGAACGGCAATCCGTGCCGTCGATGCCCGGCGTCGAGCGCGTGTCGGTCGATCTGCTGATGCATGTCGCCGAGCAGTGCGTCGAACTCGGCGTGCCCGTGCTGTCGCTGTTCCCGGCCATCGAGCCGTCGCTGAAAACGCCTGACGGCCGCGAAGCGGCCAATCCGGAAGGCCTGATCCCGCGCGCGGTGCGCGAGCTGAAGAAGCGCTTCCCCGAGCTCGGCGTGCTGACCGACGTCGCACTCGATCCGTACACGAGCCACGGCCAGGACGGCGTGCTCGACGAGAACGGCTACGTGATCAACGACGAGACGATCGAGATCCTGGTCGACCAGGCGCGCGCGCAGGCCGAGGCCGGCGTCGACATCGTCGCACCGTCAGACATGATGGACGGCCGCATCGGCGCGGTCCGCGAAATGCTGGAAAGCGACGGCCACATCCATACGCGCATCATGGCCTACTCGGCCAAGTTCGCGTCGGCGTTCTACGGTCCGTTCCGCGATGCGGTCGGCTCGGCGTCGAATCTGGGCAAGGGCAACAAGATGACCTACCAGATGGATCCGGCGAACAGCGACGAAGCGCTGCGCGAAGTGCGCCTCGACATCGACGAAGGCGCCGACATGGTGATGGTCAAGCCCGGCATGCCGTATCTCGACATCGTGCGTCGCGTGAAGGATGAATTCCGCTTCCCGACCTACGTGTACCAGGTGAGCGGCGAATACGCGATGCTGAAGGCCGCCGCGATGAACGGCTGGCTCGACCACGACAAGGTCGTGCTCGAGTCCCTGCTCGCATTCAAGCGCGCGGGCGCCGATGGCGTGCTCACGTATTTCGCGCTCGACGCCGCGCGTCTGCTGAAGGCCCAGCGCTAAGCCGCGCGCCGGCAGGCACCAAGAAAAACGGCGGGACACTGAAGTGTCCCGCCGTTTTTTTATGCGCGGTCCGCACATCGGGCGCCGATGCACGCGCGTTATACCGTCGGCACCGCCGCGCGATCGAGACTGCGCAGGAACGTCTCCGCCGCCTGATAGCCGACGACACGACCGATTTCATGGCCGTTGCGATCGAAGAAGATGATGCCCGGCGGGCCGAACAGGTTGAAGCGCTTGAGCAGCGCCTGGTCGTCCGGGTTGTTCGCGGTGACGTCGGCACGCACCAGGCGAAGCTGCGCGAGCCGCGCCTGCACGCGCGAATCGGTGAACGTCAGATGCTCCATCTCCTTGCAGCTCACGCACCAGTCTGCGTAGAAGTCGAGCATCACGGGCTGGCCCGACGTCTTCAGCAACGCGTCGAGTTCGCCGCTGGAGCGCACCGCCGCGAACGCGGGGCCGGCCTGCCCTGAAGCCGCACCGGCTGCCGATGCATCGCCCGCCGCTACCGTGCGTGCCGCGAGGATGGCCAGCGGCTTCACGGGGTCATTGGAGCCCGCCGCGAGACCGACGAGCAGCGTCGCCGCCCAGATCGCGAGCGCCGCACCCAGCCCTCGGCCGAGGCGACGCCAGATCGACGCGGCGCCGGCATGCGGCGTGAACAGGCCGAGCGCCGCGGCCGCGACGAGCAGCCACAACGCGGCGAGCATCATCTTCAGGCTGCCCGCAAGCACCGGCCACACGATCCACAGCGCGGCGGCGAGCAGCACGATGCCGAAGAACACCTTCACGCCGTCCATCCATGCGCCTGCGCGCGGCAGCACCGTGCCGGCGCCGATGCCGACGACGAGCAGCGGCACACCGAGCCCGAGCCCCATCGCGAACAGCGCGGCGCCGCCGAGCAGCGCATTGCCGGTATGCGCGATGAAAGCGAGCACCGCAAACAGCGGCGCCGTCATGCACGCGCCGACGACCAGCGCCGACAACGCGCCCATCGCGGCAACCGCGACGAAGTGGCCGCCCCGGCGGGCGCCCGAGGCCTCCGCCGCACCGTTCTGCCAGCGCGCGGGCAATGCGATGTCCTTGCCCGAAATCAGCGATACCGCGAACGCGGTGAGCAGCACGCCGAACGCACCGAGCACCCACGGGTTCTGCAGCCATGCGCCAAGGCTCTGGCCGACCAGCGCCGCGGCGATGCCGAGCACCGTATAGACGAGCGCCATGCCGACCACATAGGTCAGCGACAGCGCGAAGCCACGCGCATGCGTGGCGCGCGTACCCTGGCCGATGATGATCGCGGATACGATCGGAATCATCGGATAGGAACACGGCAGCAGGCTCAGCACGACACCTGCGACGAAATACAGCGCGACGATCGTGAAGAAGCCGTGCCCCTCGAGCAGCGACTGCGCGAAATCCGCGCTCGTGACCTTGTCGAACCAGCTGCCCGAAGCTGCCGCGCCATCGGCTGCGGCGGCCGCACCCAGCGCTGCGCCGTCGACCTTCACGACGTGCTCGGCGGGCGGATAGCAGATCCCCTCGTCAGCACACCCTTGCGACGTCACCGCGAGCTCGAACGGCCCCGAGGCCTGCTTGACCGGCACGTGAACCACGACCTCGTCGCGATACGTCTCGACTTCCTTCTGGAACGTCTGGTCGAACTTCACGTGGCCGGCCGGGAACTGCGGCTCGCCGAGCGTCGCCTGCCCGCTCTTCACCGCGAACGCAAACCGCTCGCGGTACAGGTAATAGCCGTTCGCGACCTTGAAGCGGACGTCCACCTGCCCGGGCGATTCGCTCGCGCTGAACTTGAATGCCACCGACGGATCGAGGAAATCGTCGGCCGCGCGCGCGACCGACAGGCCGCCCAGCACGAACATGAACGACAACAGGACTGCGAGGAACCGCAGCGCGCGCACGCGCACGGAAAGCGCCATACCGTTAAACATGAAATAGACGTTGAGTTTCACGGGTCACCCACTGGCCGTACGCGGCCGAGGCCGTCGCCTGCCATGAGACGATTTCCGGCGTCTCGTATGGATGATGCGCGAGAATAAATCGCTCCAGTTCGAGCGAGCGCGCGGCGCTCGTCTTGAACAGCAACTGGATCTCTTCGGCCGTTTCGACCTTGCCCTGCCAGTGATAGCGCGACTTGATCGCACCGAGCTCCGACACGCATGCGGCAAGCCGCGCGTCGAGCGCGCCGCTGGCGAGCGCTTCGGCCGTCGCCGCATCCGGCACCGTCGTCAGCATCAACACCACCACCATACGCGCCCCCTGGCTGGCTTACCGGCTTCCGCCGTCCCGAATCGGCCCCAAGGGCCGCACCGACAGTCCCGTATCGTAGCGCAGCACGCACGTCGCTGCCGGCACCGGCCTGCGACAATCGATCGCAGCCCCGGCGGCGCCAAAAACAAAAAGGGCCAAGCAATCGCTCGGCCCTTTTCAGAGACTGCTGCGTACCGGAAGCTTATTCAGCTTCTTGCACGTTTTCCGTTTCGTCGACTTCCGGACGATCGAGCAGCTCGACCAGTGCCATCGGTGCGTTGTCACCGACGCGGAAGCCGAACTTCAGCACGCGCAGGTAGCCGCCCGGACGGTCCGCGAAACGCGGACCGAGCACGTCGAACAGCTTCGCCACCGAGTCACGATCGCGCAGGCGGTTGAACGCCAGGCGACGGTTTGCCAGCGACGGCTTCTTGCCGAGCGTGATCAGCGGCTCGACGACTTTACGGAGTTCCTTCGCCTTCGGCAGCGTCGTCTTGATGACTTCGTGCTCGATCAGCGAGTTGGACATGTTACGGAGCATAGCCAGACGGTGGCTGCTCGTGCGGTTCAGTTTCCGCAGACCATGACGATGGCGCATTTCAGTTTCCTTGATTCAAAGTTTTGATCCAGCTCTTCTATCGCACCTCTGGGGTGCACGGGCCGGTAACGAAAAAAAGCAAGATGCGGATTTTAAAGGAAAATCCGCATCTTTGCCAACTACAGCTACAACCAGGCTACAAGCGGGCTTACTTGTCGAGACCAGCCGGCGGCCAGTTTTCGAGCTTCATGCCCAGCGTGAGACCGCGCGAAGCGAGCACTTCCTTGATCTCGTTGAGCGACTTGCGACCGAGGTTCGGCGTCTTCAGCAGCTCGTTTTCCGTGCGCTGGATCAGGTCGCCGATGTAGTAGATGTTCTCGGCCTTCAGGCAGTTCGCCGAACGGACCGTCAGCTCGAGATCGTCCACCGGACGCAGCAGGATCGGATCGATCTGCGGTGCGCGCGACGGTGCCTCGGCAGCCGTTTCCGTGCCTTCCAGCGCCGCAAATACGGACAGCTGGTCGACCAGGATGCGGGCCGATTGACGGATCGCCTCTTCCGGGGTGATCACGCCGCTCGTCTCGATGTTCATCACGAGCTTGTCGAGGTCGGTACGCTGCTCGACACGTGCGCTTTCAACGGCATAGCTCACGCGGCGAACCGGCGAGAACGATGCGTCGAGGACGATGCGGCCGATGATCTTGGCCGTGTCTTCGCCGTAGCGACGGACGTTGCCGGGCACATAGCCGCGACCCTTTTCGATCTTGATCTGAACGTCGAGCTTGCCGCCCTTCGACAGGTGTGCGATCACGTGATTCGGGTTGATGACTTCGCAATCGTGCGCCAGCTCGATATCGCCGGCCGTGACGACGCCTTCGCCTTCCTTGCGCAGGGTCACCGTCACTTCGTCACGGTTGTGCAGCTTGAACACCACACCCTTCAGGTTCAGCAGCAGGTTGACGACGTCCTCTTGCACGCCGTCAAGCGTCGAGTACTCGTGCACCACGCCTGCGATCGTCACTTCGGTCGGCGCGTAGCCAACCATCGACGACAGCAGCACGCGGCGAAGCGCGTTGCCCAAGGTGTGGCCGTAACCGCGTTCGAACGGTTCCATGACCACCCTCGCGTGGTTCTCGCCCAGCGATTCCACGGCGATGATCTTGGGTTTCAGCAAACTGGTTTGCATGGGCTTTCCTCTTCAATACCCTCGGCTCGTTACACCGATAAGGCTGACCGGTAACAACCAGAAAATAAACAGCCGAGGGCCCTCCTTGCGCAACGCAATCGGGGTACCTCGGCCGTCAATCGGATTAACGCGAATACAATTCGACGATCAGGCTTTCGTTGATGTCGCCTGCGATGTCAGCGCGTTCCGGCATTTGCTTGAACGTGCCTTCGAACTTCTTCGCATCGACTGCAACCCAGCTCGGCATGCCGCCTTGCTCGGCCAGCGACAGCGCTTCGACGATACGCGCCTGCTTCTTTGCCTTTTCGCGGATCGCGACGACGTCACCCGACTTCACTTGCTGCGACGGGACGTTCGCGACGACGCCGTTCACGGTGATCGACTTGTGGCTCACCAGCTGACGCGCTTCAGCGCGGGTCGAACCGAAGCCCATGCGATACACGACGTTGTCGAGACGCGACTCGAGCAGTTGCAGCAGGTTTTCACCCGTGTTGCCCTTGCGGCGGTCGGCTTCAGCGAAGTAGCGGCGGAACTGACGCTCCAGCACGCCGTAAATACGCTTGACCTTCTGCTTTTCGCGCAGCTGCGTACCATAGTCGGACGTACGTGCGCCCGAGGTACGGCCGTGCTGACCCGGCTTGCTGTCGAGCTTGCACTTGTCGGCGAGCGAGCGGCGCGCGCTCTTCAGGAACAGGTCGGTGCCTTCACGGCGGGACAGCTTGGCCTTAGGGCCGATATAACGTGCCACTTTGCATTCCTTTATCAATCAGTCACGCGGATCGGGATCCGCGCTAGTTCGCGCCCTTTGGGGCGAACGGTGGGCTTAGTCAATCAAAAAAGCAACGCCCGTCGACGCTACGCGGCGACAGGCAAATGCGCCAGCACGAACGTGCCAGCAGCATTCTCAGATACGACGGCGCTTCGGCGGACGGCAGCCGTTGTGCGGAATCGGGGTGACGTCCGAAATCGCGGTGATCTTGATGCCGAGGCCATGCAGTGCACGCACTGCCGACTCGCGACCCGGGCCCGGGCCCTTGATCCGCACTTCCAGATTCTTCACGCCATATTCCATCGCCACGCGACCGGCCGACTCAGCAGCAACCTGAGCAGCGAACGGCGTCGACTTGCGCGAGCCCTTGAAGCCCTGGCCGCCCGACGTCGCCCATGCCAGTGCATTGCCCTGGCGATCGGTGATCGTGATGATCGTGTTGTTGAACGACGCGTGAACGTGAACCACGCCTTCAGCGACGTTCTTCTTAACCTTCTTGCGAACGCGTTGCGCCGCGGTGTTCGAAGCCTTAGCCATTACGTTTTCCTGTAACTGTCAGTTCCGCTTACTTCTTCAGCGCTTGCGCTGCACGACGCGGACCCTTGCGGGTACGTGCGTTCGTACGCGTACGCTGACCGCGCATCGGCAGGCCCTTGCGATGACGAACACCACGGTAGCAACCGAGGTCCATCAGGCGCTTGATGTTCATCGTCACTTCACGGCGCAGATCGCCTTCGACGATGAACTTGCCCACTTCTTCACGCAGCTTTTCGAGGTCTGCGTCGGTCAGGTCCTTGACCTTCTTCGAGAATTCCACGCCAGACGCCACGCAGATGCTGCGCGAGCGCGTGCGGCCGATACCGAAGATTGCCGTCAGGCCGATCTCGGTATGCTGGTGATTCGGGATGTTAACCCCTGCGATACGAGCCATTGTTTTTCCTCAAACAAAAAGCGCAAACAAACGCGCGGTCAGCCTTGGCGCTGCTTGTGGCGCGGATCCGAGCTGCAGATCACGCGAACGACGCCTTTGCGCTTGATGATCTTGCAATTGCGGCAAATGCGCTTAACCGATGCCATCACTTTCATGATAATACCCTTTTTTCAAATCACTTCGCCCGGAACACGATCCGCGCACGAGACAGATCGTAAGGCGTCAATTCAACCGTCACCTTGTCGCCCGGCAGGATGCGGATGTAGTGCATCCGCATCTTCCCGGAGATATGCCCCAACACGACATGGCCGTTTTCCAGCTTCACGCGGAAGGTCGCATTCGGGAGGTTTTCGATCACCTCACCCTGCATCTGGATTACATCGTCTTTGGCCATAGTCCGAATTAACGCATTGGGATGTTGCCGCCCTTGAAGTTTGCCTTCTTGAGCAGCGACTCATACTGTTGCGACATAACGTACGACTGCACCTGCGCCATGAAGTCCATCGTGACGACGACAATGATCAGCAGCGACGTTCCACCAAAATAAAACGGCACGTTCCAGCGCAGCACCAGGAATTCCGGCAGCAGACACACGAAGACGATGTAGATCGCACCGGCCAGCGTCAGACGCGTGAGGATGCGGTCGATATATCGTGCGGTCTGATCGCCCGGACGAATGCCCGGAACAAACGCGCCGCTCTTCTTCAGGTTGTCCGCGGTTTCCCTGCTGTTGAACACCAGTGCGGTGTAGAAGAAGCAGAAAAACACGATTGCCAGCGTGTACAGCAACACATAGACCGGCTGACCCGGCTTCAGCGCCTCCGCGACGTTATGCAACGTGTTGGAGATCCAGCTCCCCGTCGGTTGACCCGTGCTGAACCAGCCGAGAATCGTGGCCGGGAACAGGATGATCGACGATGCGAAGATCGGCGGAATCACGCCCGACATGTTCAGCTTCAGCGGCAAGTGCGACGACTGTCCACCGTAGATCTTGTTGCCGACCTGGCGCTTCGCGTAGTTCACGAGGATCTTGCGCTGACCGCGTTCGATGAACACGACCACGTAAGTCACCGCGGCAATCAGAACGACGATGATGATCGCCGAAATGATGCTCATCGAACCCGTGCGCACCAGCTCGAACAGCCCACCGACGGCATTCGGGAACCCTGCTGCGATCCCGCCGAAGATGATGATCGAGATGCCGTTGCCCAGACCACGCTCGGTGATCTGCTCACCCAGCCACATCAGGAACATCGTGCCGGTAACCAGCGTCACGACCGTCGTCAGTCGGAACAGCATGCCGGGGTCGATGACGAGGCCCGGCTGGTTTTCCAGCGCAGCCGCGATACCGAACGCCTGGAAGGTCGCGAGCACCACGGTGAAATACCGCGTGTACTGCGTGATCTTCCGTTGCCCTGCCTGCCCTTCCTTCTTCAGCGCCTCGAGCTGCGGCGAGACGATCGCCAGCAGCTGCATGATGATCGACGCCGAGATGTACGGCATGATCCCCAGCGCAAAGATCGTGAAGCGGGAAAGCGCGCCACCCGAGAACATGTTGAACATGCCCAGGATGCCGCCCGCCTGACTCTGGAACAGCTTCGCCAGTTGATCCGGATCGATGCCCGGCACGGGGATGTGCGCGCCGATGCGATAGACGATCAGCGCCAGGAGCAGAAACATCGCTCGCCGACGCAGATCGCCGAATTTCGCCGTGCTTCGACCGGGTTTTGCAAGACTCGGGCTGTTAGCCAAGTACCTTCTCCGATGAATGCAAGTAACGACGCGCTACGCGTGTCACTCGGCGAACGAACCGCCAGCCGCTTCGATCGCAGCGCGCGCACCCTTGGTGGCACCGAGACCCTTCACGACGATCTTGCGCTTCAGTTCGCCCGTCGCGATGATCTTTGCGCTCTTCGTCAGCTCGCCGACCAGGCCGGCTTGCTTCAGTGCGAGCAGATCGATTTCATCGACCGGCAGCTTCTCGAGGTCGCCCAGGCGCACTTCACCGACGAATTCCTTCGTCAGCGACGTGAAGCCGCGCTTCGGCAGACGACGTTGCAGAGGCATCTGACCGCCTTCGAAACCGACTTTGTGGAAGCCGCCCGAACGCGATTTCTGACCCTTGTGACCACGGCCAGCCGTCTTGCCGAGGCCCGAACCGATGCCGCGGCCGACGCGACGCTTGGCGTGCTTTGCACCAGCGGCCGGCTTCAGGTTATTCAATTCCATATCAACTCCTTGATCCGTAGGGCCGCTTACGCGATGACCTTAACGAGGTACGAGACCTTGTTGATCATGCCGCGGACCGCCGGCGTGTCCTGCAGCTCGCTAACCGAGTTGAGTCGGCGCAGGCCCAGGCCACGCACGGTCGCGCGGTGCGATTCGCGGGTCCCGATCAGGCTCTTAACGAGCTGAACCTTGACAGTTTTTTCAGACATGGTGACCACCCGGGCTTAGCCCAAAATATCTTCGACGGACTTGCCGCGCTTCGCCGCGATGTCTGCCGGGGTCGACTGCTTGCGCAGACCGTCCAGCGTGGCGCGAACGAGGTTGTACGGGTTCGTCGAACCGTGGCTCTTCGCCACGACGTTCTGAACGCCCATCACGTCGAACACTGCGCGCATCGGGCCGCCGGCGATCACGCCCGTACCTGCCTTCGCCGGAGCGAGGAGGACAGCGGATGCGCCATGCTTGCCGTGCACTTCGTGCTGCAGCGTGCCGTTCTTGAGCGGCACCTTGAACATGTTGCGGCGAGCTTGTTCCATTGCCTTCTGGACAGCGACCGGCACTTCCTTCGCCTTGCCCTTGCCCATACCGATACGGCCATCACCATCGCCAACCACGGTCAGTGCGGCGAAGCCGAGAATACGGCCACCCTTCACGACCTTGGTCACGCGATTGACCGAAATCATCTTTTCACGAAGGCCGTCGTCGCGCTCGTCAGCCTGAACTTTCGCTTGCATCTTTGCCATGACGAATTCCTTCCTTAGAACTTGAGCCCAGCTTCGCGAGCTGCCTCAGCCAGCGCCTTGACGCGGCCATGGTAGCGGAAGCCCGAGCGGTCGAAGGCGACGGATTCGATGCCGGCAGCCTTTGCCTTCTCGGCAATACGCTTGCCGATCAGCGTCGCGGCATTAACGTTGCCGCCCTTGCCCGACTTGTCGGCCAGTTCGGCGCGCACTTCTGCCTCGAGCGTCGACGCGCTGGCGAGCACCTTGGTGCCGCAGGGCGAGAACACTTGAGCGTAGATGTGCGTGTTCGTGCGATGCACGGCGAGACGCGCGACCTGCAGCTCAGCGATCTTGATACGCGTCTGGCGAGCGCGGCGCAGGCGAGATTGAGTCTTATCCATGATTGCGCACCCTTACTTCTTCTTCGTTTCTTTGAGGATCACAACCTCGTCGGAATAGCGCACGCCCTTGCCCTTGTAGGGCTCCGGCGGACGGTAACCGCGGACTTCCGCAGCCACTTGACCGACTTGTTGCTTGTTGATCCCCTTGATCACGATTTCGGTTTGCGTCGGGGTTTCAGCCTTGACGCCTTCCGGCATCTGGTGCACCACCGGGTGCGAGAAACCCAGCGACAGGTTCAGCTTGTCGCCTTGCGCTTGCGCACGATAACCGACGCCAACCAGCGTCAGCTTGCGCTCGAAACCCTTGGTCACGCCGTGCACGGCATTCGCGATGATCGCGCGCATCGTGCCCGACAGTGCATTTGCTTCGCGGCTTTCGTCGACCGGCGACAGATTCAGCGTGCCGTCGTTGTTCGCCACGTTCACGAGCGGATTGATCGCTTGCGTGATGGTGCCCAGCGGGCCCTTGACGGTGATCGCACCGTCGGCCAGCTTGACTTCCGCGCCTTGCAGCGCGATCGGGCTCTTACCTACTCGAGACATGTTTCTCTCTCCTCGGCTTTAAGCAACGTAGCAGATGACTTCGCCGCCGACGCCGGTAGCGCGCGCCTTGCGGTCGGTCATCACGCCCTTCGGCGTCGACACGATTGCCACGCCCAGGCCGTTCATGACCTGAGGAATGTCGTTACGGCCGCGGTACACGCGCAGACCAGGCTTCGACACGCGCTCGAGGCGTTCGATGACCGGGCGACCTGCGTAGTACTTCAGCGCGATATTCAGTTCGGACTTCGCACCTTCCGCCTTGACGGCGAAATCGTCGATATAACCTTCGTCCTTCAGGACTTGCGCGATTGCAACCTTGACCTTCGACGAGGGCATCGCAACCGATACCTTCTCGACCATCTGCGCGTTGCGGATGCGAGTCAGCATATCGGCGATAGGATCACTCATGCTCATTTACGTTTCTCCTATTACCAGCTCGCCTTGGTCAGGCCAGGAATCTCGCCACGGAATGCGATTTCACGAATCTTGTTACGCGCGAGGCCGAATTTACGGAACGTGCCACGCGGACGGCCCGTGATCGCGCAGCGGTTACGCTGGCGGGTCGGGTTTGCGTTGCGGGGCAGTTGCTGCAGCTCAAGGCGTGCTTCGTAGCGCTCTTCTTCCGACTTGCTTTGGTCTTCGACGATCGCCTTCAGCGCTTCGCGCTTTGCTGCGAACTTCGCGACCAGGCGGGCGCGCTTCTTTTCACGTTCGATCAGTGCCAGTTTAGCCACGGTAACCTCAGTTTCTGAACGGGAACTTGAAGCTGGCGAGCAGAGCCTTTGCTTCGTCGTCGGTCTTCGCAGTCGTCGTGATGCTGATGTTCAGCCCACGCAGTGCGTCGATCTTGTCGTAGTCGATTTCGGGGAAAATGATCTGCTCTTTCACACCGATGTTGTAGTTGCCGCGGCCATCGAAGGCACGACCCGACACACCGCGGAAGTCACGCACGCGGGGCAGGGCAACGGTCACGAAACGGTCGAGGAATTCGTACATCGCCTGGCCACGCAGCGTCACCATCGCGCCGATCGGGTAACCCTGGCGGATCTTGAAGCCTGCGATTGCCTTGCGTGCCTTCGTGACGACCGGCTTCTGACCAGCGATCTTCGTGAGGTCGCCAACGGCGTTCTCGATGATCTTCTTGTCAGCGATCGCTTCGCCAAGACCCATGTTCAGCGTGATCTTGGTGATACGCGGCACTTCCATGACCGACTTGTAACCGAACTTCTCGATCAGGCCGGGCACAACCTTTTCTTTGTAAAACTCTTGAAAACGAGCCATTTTTTACTCCGCTGCGTCAGGCGCTCAGTACGGCACCGGTCGTCTTCAGGAAGCGAACCTTCTTGCCTTCCTCGACCTTGATGCCAACACGCGACGCCTTGCCATTCGCGTCGACCAGTGCGACGTTCGAAATATGCAGGGGCATCGTCTTCGCTTCCACGCCGCCCGTCGTACCCTTCATCGGGTTCGGCTTCACATGCTTCTTGACGAGGTTGATACCTTCAACCGTCACATGTTCAGCACCGACAGCCAGCACGACGCCGCGCTTGCCCTTGTCCTTGCCAGTGACGACGATGACCTCGTCACCTTTGCGAATCTTGTTCATCGCGACTCCTTACAGCACTTCCGGCGCCAGCGAAACGATCTTCATGAATCGTTCGCTACGCAGCTCACGCGTCACCGGCCCGAAGATACGGGTGCCGATCGGCTCAAGCTTGTTATTCAAAAGCACAGCGGCGTTGCCGTCGAACTTGATCAGCGAGCCGTCTTGACGGCGAACACCCTTGGCGGTGCGGACCACCACGGCGTTGTAGATTTCGCCTTTCTTCACGCGCCCGCGCGGCGTTGCTTCTTTGACGGTCACCTTGATGATGTCGCCAATGCCGGCATAACGACGCTTCGAGCCGCCGAGCACCTTGATGCACATGACTTCACGTGCACCCGTGTTGTCGGCTACTTCGAGCCGAGATTCGGTCTGGATCATGGTTTGTCTTTCCCAACTTAATCCGGATGCACCACCATGATGCATTCGGTCAGTCTTGGTCCCGTCAGCCAATCGGCTGCTTGGGTTGGAACAGCAGCGACGGCAAACGAAACCCGCCATCGCAATTCGGTGAATCTTTCGGACAGGCTGGCGCCAGTCCGCTTCCCCCACCAACTTCGCCCGCGACGGGGCTCCCATAAAGAGGGAAGACCAGGATTATAACAAATAACCCTGGTCACGCAAGCAAAAACTTTGCGATTTCAAGCACTTCGTGGCGAAGTGCTTGTTACTGCCTACTGCGCTGCCCGCTTAGATGACGCGAGCTGCTTCGACGAGGCGCGACACCGTCCAGGCCTTCGTCTTCGACAGAGGACGAGTTTCCTGGATTTCAACGAGGTCACCCTCGTTGCAGGTGTTCGCTTCATCATGCGCGTGGTACTTCTTCGAGCGCACGACATACTTGCCGTAGATCGGGTGCTTGACGCGGTGCTCGATCAGCACGGTGACGGTCTTGTCCATCTTGTTGCTGACGACCCGACCGACCAGCGTCCGCTTCAGCGAGGTTTTCACGCTATCGTTCATTTCTGGTTCGCCTTCTGAGTCATGACGGTCCGCACACGTGCGATGTCGCGACGAACCTTCTTCAGCTGACTCGTGTTCGTGAGCTGCTGGGTCGCGAGTTGCATGCGCAGGCCGAATTGCGCCTTCAGCAGGTCCGCCAGCTCCTTGTTGAGCGCGGCCTGGTCTTTCTGGAGAAGTTCGGAAGCCTTCATGTTTTCTCCTTAGGCGCCGAGCTGGCGCACGATGAACGCCGTCTTCAGCGGCAGCTTGGCTGCAGCCAGACGGAACGCTTCGCGTGCCAGTTCTTCGGTTACGCCGTCCATTTCATAGAGCATCTTGCCCGGCTGGATTTCGGCGACGTAGTACTCCGGGTTACCCTTACCGTTACCCATACGCACTTCTGCCGGCTTTTGCGAAATCGGCTTGTCCGGGAAGATCCGGATCCAGATGCGGCCGCCACGCTTGATGTGACGCGTCATTGCACGACGCGCCGCTTCAATCTGACGTGCGGTCAAACGACCGCGACCGATCGCCTTCAGGCCGAATTCACCGAACGACACTGCGTTGCCGCGCGTCGCCTTGCCGGTGTTGCGACCCTTCTGCTCTTTGCGATACTTCCTGCGTTTCGGTTGCAGCATCGTTATTCTCCAGTCTTGCCGTCTTCCGGCTTGCCGGCGCCACGGCGCGGTGCGCCACGACGAGCACCCGGAGCGCCGCCTTCGCCGTCACGGCGCGGACGACGGTCGCCCGGACGCGCATTGCGACGCGGACGCTTGTCTTCGGCTACTTCTTCCACCACCGGCGCGTCATTGCGGCCGAGCGTGTCGCCCTTGTACACCCACACCTTGACGCCGATGATCCCGTAGGTCGTCTTCGCTTCCGAAGTCGCGTAGTCGATGTCGGCACGCAGCGTGTGAAGCGGCACGCGACCTTCGCGATACCACTCCGTACGAGCGATTTCGATACCGTTCAGACGGCCTGCGCTCATGATCTTGATGCCTTGGGCACCCAGACGCATCGCGTTCTGCATCGCACGCTTCATCGCGCGACGGAACATGATCCGGCGCTCGAGCTGTTGCGTGATCGAGTCAGCGATCAACTGAGCATCGGTTTCCGGCTTGCGGATCTCTTCGATGTTGACGTGAACCGGCACGCCCATGCGGCGTTGCAGTTCCGTCTTCAGCTGTTCGATATCCTCGCCCTTCTTGCCGATGACGACGCCCGGACGCGAGCTGTAAATCGTGATGCGCGCGTTCTTCGCCGGACGCTCGATGACGACCCGACCGACCGAAGCGTTCTTCAGCTTCTTCTTCAGGTATTCACGAACACCGATGTCTTCCTGCAGCATCGCCGCGAAATTGTTGTTGTTCGCGTACCAACGCGAAGCCCAATTGCGGCTGACAGCCAGGCGGAAGCCAGTCGGATGAATTTTCTGTCCCATCGTATGGCTCCTTAATTCCCGACCGTCACAGTGATGTGACAGGATTGCTTCTCGATGCGGTTACCGCGGCCCTTGGCGCGCGCGGTGAAACGCTTGAGCGATGCAGCCTTGTCGACGTAGATGCTCTTGATCTTGAGCTCGTCGATATCAGCGCCTTCGTTGTGCTCCGCATTCGCGATTGCCGACAGCACAACCTTCTTCACGATGCCAGCCGCCTTCTTCGGCGAGAACGTCAGAACGTTCAGCGCCTTGTCGACCGGCAAACCGCGGATCTGGTCAGCCACAAGGCGCGTTTTTTGCGCCGAGATGCGGGCACCGCGATGAATTGCTTTCACTTCCATCTTGATTGCCCCTTATTTCTTGGCCTTCTTGTCGGCTGCGTGACCCTTGAACGTACGGGTCAGTGCGAACTCGCCAAGCTTGTGGCCGACCATGTTTTCCGAGATGTACACCGGAACGTGTTGACGGCCGTTGTGAACAGCGATCGTCAGGCCGATGAAATCCGGCAGAATCGTCGAGCGACGCGACCAGGTCTTGATCGGCTTTTTGTCGCGCGAAGCTGCAGCCGCCTCAACTTTCTTCAGCAAATGGGCGTCGCAGAACGGACCTTTTTTTACAGAACGTGCCATTGCCTACTCCTTAACGCTTGTGACGGCGCTGGACGATCATCGTCGTCGTGCGCTTGTTGCTACGGGTACGGTAACCCTTAGCCGGCGTACCCCACGGGCTCACCGGGTCACGACCTGCAGCCGTCTTGCCCTCACCACCACCGTGCGGGTGATCAACCGGGTTCATCGCAACGCCACGCACCGTCGGGCGGATACCGCGCCAGCGGTTCGCGCCAGCCTTGCCGATCTGGCGCAGGCTATGCTCTTCGTTGCCGACTTCACCGATCGTTGCACGGCACTCGATGTGCACGCGGCGGATTTCGCCCGAACGCAGACGAACCTGCGCGTAGACGCCTTCACGTGCCAGCAGCATGGCCGACGTGCCAGCCGAACGCGCCATTTGCGCGCCCTTGCCCGGCAGCATCTCGATGCAGTGGATCGTCGTACCGACCGGAATGTTGCGGATCGGCAGCGTGTTGCCTGCGCGGATCGGCGCTTCCGAACCCGACATCAGCTGTTGGCCGACCGCCAGGCCCTTCGGGGCGATGATGTAGCGACGCTCGCCGTCTGCGTAGAGCACCAGCGCGATGTTCGCGCTACGGTTCGGGTCGTACTCGAGACGTTCGACCTTTGCCGGGATGCCATCCTTCGTGCGACGGAAATCGACGATACGGTAGTGCTGCTTGTGACCACCACCCTTGTGACGCGTGGTGATACGACCGTTGTTGTTACGGCCGGCGGTCGAGCTCTGCGTGTCGAGCAGTGCCGCGAACGGCTTGCCCTGGTGCAGGTTCTTGTTGACCACCTTGACCATCGCGCGGCGACCCGGCGATGTCGGCTTAACTTTAACGATTGCCATGATTACTTGGCCTCCGCTTCAAAGTTGATTTCCTGGCCGGGCTTCAGGCAAACGTACGCCTTCTTCACGTCCTTGCGGCGGCCCATCGAACGGCCGAAGCGCTTTTGCTTGCCCTTCTGAACCAGCACGTTGACCGAATCAACTTCAACCTTGAACAGCAGCTCGACAGCCGCCTTCACTTCCTGCTTCGTGGCATCCGGTGCGACTTCGAACACGACTTGCTCGTTCTTGTCGGCAACCAGCGTCGCCTTTTCCGAGATCACCGGTGCGAGCAGGACCTGCATCAAACGATGATCGTTCTTGCGAATCTCGCTCATGACAGCAACTCCTCGATCTGGGCGACCGCAGCCTTCGTGACCAGCACTTTCTTGAAGTAGATCAACGACAGCGGGTCAGCGTAGCGCGGCTCGACAATCGCCACGTGCGGCAGGTTGCGCGAAGCCAGGTACAGGTTCTCGTCGACCGTGTCCGTGATGATCAGAACGGAGTCGAGACCCATGGTCTTGAATTTGTCGGCCAGCAGCTTGGTCTTCGGCGCTTCGAGGATGATGTCCTCGACGACCGACAGACGGCCTTCACGGGCCAGCTGCGAGAAGATCGAGCAGAGACCTGCGCGATGCATCTTCTTGTTGACCTTGTGCGAGAAGTTCTCTTCCGGCGAGTTCGGGAAGATGCGACCACCGCCACGCCACAACGGGCTCGACGACATACCGGCACGAGCGCGGCCCGTACCCTTCTGACGCCACGGCTTCTTGGTGGTGTGCTTGACTTGCTCACGGTCCTTCTGCGCGCGGTTACCCTGGCGAGCATTCGCCTGGTACGCGACGACGACCTGGTGGATCAGCGCTTCGTTGTAGTCACGACCGAACACGACGTCCGACGCGTTGACCACTGCACCTTCCTGACCATTTTCATTCAGGAGCTTGAGTTCCATTATTTCGCCCCCTTGGTCTTGACGGCCGGCGTCACGAAAACCTTGCCGCCCTTCGCGCCCGGAATCGCACCCTTGACGAGCAGCAGCTTGCGCTCTGCATCGATACGAGCGATTTCGAGGTTCTGCACCGTCACCGTAACGTCACCGAGGTGACCCGTCATGCGCTTACCCGGGAAAACGCGACCCGGATCCTGCGCCATACCGATCGAGCCCGGCACGTTGTGCGAGCGCGAGTTACCGTGCGTGGCACGGCCGGAGGAGAAGTTGTAACGCTTGATCGTACCGGCGTAGCCCTTACCGATCGACACGCCTTGCACGTCGACCTTCTGGCCTACTTCGAAAAGATCAGCACCGACCACGGCGCCATTCGACAGCTCAGCTGCCTTGGCCGCGTCAATGCGGAATTCCTTGAGGATTTCACCGGCTTCGACACCGGCTTTGGCGAGATGACCTGCCAGCGGCTTCGTCACGCGCGATGCGCGGCGGGAGCCGAATGCAACCTGCACGGCCGTGTAGCCGTCGGTTTCAACAGTCTTGATCTGCGTCACGCGGTTGTCCGACACGTCCAGCACGGTGACGGGAATCGAATCCCCTTCAGCCGTGAAGATACGGGTCATGCCAACCTTGCGACCTACGAGTCCAAGGCTCATCATTTTCTCCATTCCCGACTGCGATTGGTCGGGGCTGATTTACAAAATGCCGGGCACGCAAGGCCCAACTTTTTTTCGCGAATACACGAAAAGCCAAGCAGTATAGCCCGACTTCTCGATTTCCGCAAGCAATACAAAGACTTAGCACCACCCGGCAAGCCGGCCGGCGCCGAAAGCCTTACTGCAGCTTGATTTCCACGTCGACGCCAGCCGGCAGGTCGAGCTTCATCAGCGCGTCAACCGTCTTGTCGGTCGGATCGACGATGTCCATCAGGCGCTGGTGGGTACGGATTTCGAGCTGATCGCGCGACGTCTTGTTGACGTGCGGCGAACGCAGGATGTCAAAACGCTGAATGCGCGTCGGCAGCGGCACCGGGCCACGGACGATTGCGCCAGTCCGCTTCGCGGTATCGACGATCTCGGCAGCCGATTGATCGATCAGGCGATAGTCGAATGCCTTCAGGCGAATGCGGATTTTCTGTTGCTGCATGACGATTCCTTGAAAAGAGCGAGGCGATGTTGCATCGCCGGACACTAAAAGAACGCGAACCCTGCTGCCTGCGGGGAGCGAAGCGCCAGGTTCCGAACGGTACTTCCACTGCTAAGCCCGCGATTCTACACGAAAATTCGGAGCGGTGGTGTGCGTTTGTCAATACAGCAATGCGCCCGCCTCAAAGAAAAACCGGGTGCCAGATCGAACTGGACACCCGGTTTCGGCGGTACGACTGCTACCTACCGTGGAATCGCGGACCCCGGAGGGATCCGCGGATCGTCGATATTACTCGATGATCTTGGCGACGACGCCCGCACCGACGGTACGGCCGCCTTCGCGGATTGCGAAGCGCAGGCCTTCTTCCATCGCGATCGGAGCGATCAGCTTCACCGTGATCGACACGTTGTCGCCCGGCATCACCATTTCCTTGTCCTTCGGCAGCTCGATCGAGCCCGTCACGTCCGTCGTACGGAAGTAGAACTGCGGACGGTAGTTGTTGAAGAACGGCGTGTGACGGCCGCCTTCGTCCTTGCTCAGCACGTACACTTCAGCCGTGAAGTGCGTGTGCGGCGTGATCGAACCCGGCTTCGCCAGAACCTGGCCACGCTCCACGTCTTCACGCTTCGTGCCGCGCAGCAGGATACCGACGTTGTCGCCTGCCTGACCTTGGTCCAGCAGCTTGCGGAACATTTCAACGCCCGTGCAGGTCGTCTTCACCGTCGGCTTGATACCGACGATTTCGATTTCTTCGCCGACCTTCACGATGCCGCGCTCGACACGACCCGTCACAACCGTACCACGGCCCGAGATCGAGAACACGTCTTCCACCGGCATCAGGAACGCGCCATCAACTGCACGCTCCGGCGTCGGGATGTACGTGTCCAGCGCGTCGGCCAGGCTCATGATCGCCACTTCGCCCAGCTCGCCCGTGTCGCCTTCCAGCGCCAGCTTCGCCGAACCCTTCACGATCGGCGTGTCGTCGCCCGGGAAGTCGTACTTCGACAGGAGTTCGCGAACTTCCATCTCGACCAGCTCGAGCAGTTCAGCGTCGTCCACCATGTCGCACTTGTTCAGGAACACGATGATGTACGGAACGCCAACCTGACGTGCCAGCAGGATGTGCTCACGCGTCTGCGGCATCGGGCCGTCTGCTGCCGAGCAAACCAGGATCGCGCCGTCCATCTGTGCCGCGCCCGTGATCATGTTCTTCACATAGTCAGCGTGGCCCGGGCAGTCGACGTGTGCGTAGTGGCGGTTAGCCGTTTCGTACTCGACGTGTGCCGTGTTGATCGTGATGCCGCGCGCCTTTTCTTCCGGTGCCGCGTCGATCTGGTCGTAGGCCTTCGCTTCGCCGCCGAACTTCTTCGTCAGCACCGTCGTGATCGCTGCCGTCAGCGTCGTCTTGCCGTGGTCAACGTGACCAATCGTACCAACGTTGACGTGCGGCTTGGTCCGCTCAAATTTACC
>NZ_JBQEON010000030.1:0-99987 GCF_052045245.1 Burkholderia sp. 22313 | reverse complement strand
TCGGCGATGAAGGTGGCGGCGCCGCCGTATTCGCCGCCGGTCGAGAAGCCCTGCACGAGGCGGGCGACGAGCAGCAGCACGGGCGCCAGGATGCCGATCGACGCGTAGCTGGGGATCAGGCCGATCGCGAAGGTGCCGACGGCCATCATGATCATCGTGGCGGCGAGCACGCGCTGGCGGCCGATGCGGTCGCCGAGCGGGCCGAACACCATGCCGCCGAGCGGGCGCACGAGGAACGCGGCCGCGAACGTGCCGAAGGTCGCGAGCAGCTGCGCGGACGGGCTGCTGGACGGGAAGAACACCTTGCCGAGCGTGACGGCGATATAGCTGTAGACGCCGAAGTCGAACCATTCCATCGCATTGCCGATGGCCATCGCGCTGACGGCACGCTTGAGCAGGCCCTGGTCGACGACGGTAATGTCGTCCGCGGCAAGCGGGGCCTCGCCGGACGACGTGGAGGAAGAAGCAGCGGTCGGGCTGACGTGTGTTGCGGTCAAGGTCATGCACTCCTTTGACTGCGCCGGAACGGGCGGGCCGTCCGACACGGTTTGCCGGCGAGCGCGATGTCGCGTGCTGCGCGTCGGGGCAAGCCTTTAAGCGCTTACTGCACATGGGGCGGTAAGGAGCCAAGGGACTGCTTCGACGCGGGCCCGATGGGCCGTCGCGACGGTGCGCTCATGAAGAATGGGCCGCGTGATGCGAGCGGCAGATGCCGGTGCGGACGGGGTCCGACGTTCCGGCAAGCGCCCCGGAGAGGCAACGAAACGAGAAAAGCGGGCCTGTCGGGCGGGCTTTCCTGTGGATGCAATTTCGGCCGAAGCACCGGCCCGCAACACGCGGACGGACTTCTTTCGAAATCGAATAGACAGAGATTGAATGTTGAAACAGGCGACATGATAGCACGATGACAGACGATCGTGCAAATTGCCCGGAATCCCCCGTCTGGCGGCGGTTCCGGCGGGGCCGGCTCCGGTATGATCGGCGGCGCGCGGCGGGGTCGCGCCGCCTCCGCGCCGGGGGCCGAATCTGCGAGGAACCGGATGACCGAACTGATCAGGATTGCGGCGCTGTTTGCCGTCACCGCGCTGGCCGAAATCGTCGGCTGCTATCTGCCGTGGCTCGTGCTGAAGGGCGGGCGGCCCGCGTGGCTGCTGGTGCCGGCCGCGCTGTCGCTCGCGCTGTTCGCGTGGCTGCTGACGCTGCATCCGAGTGCGGCGGGGCGCACGTACGCCGCGTACGGCGGCGTGTATATTGCGGTCGCGCTGATCTGGCTGCGGGTGGTCGACGGCGTCGCGCTGACCCGCTGGGACGCGGCGGGCGCGGTGCTCGCGCTCGGCGGGATGGCCGTGATCGCGCTGCAGCCGCGCGCGTGAGCGCGGCTGCGGGCCCGGCTTGCGCCGCGATGCCGCGTCAGGCGGCTGCGGCGGTGTCCGCGCCGGCGGACGTGCGCCACACGCAGGAGCCCTTGACCGACTTGTCGAGCTCGTCGAGCTGGGTCTGGTGCGCGGCGAGTTCGTCGTCGCTTGCCGCGACGACCGGCAGGTCGAGCGTCGCGAGCGACACGCGCTGGCCGTTCGCCGCGCCGCCGTCGGCGCCGGCGTCGTCGAGCATGTCGATCACCAGGCTATCCTGGCCGCGCGTCATCGCGAGATAGACCTCGGCGAGCAGCTCCGAGTCGAGCAGTGCGCCGTGCAGCGTGCGGTGCGCGTTGCTGATGCCGAACCGGTCGCACAGCGCGTCGAGCGAATTGCGCTTGCCGGGGAACATCTGCTTGGCCTGCACGAGCGTGTCGATCACGCCGCCGCAATGCTCGATGAATGGCGGCAGGTCGAGCCGCGCGAATTCCGCGTCGAGGAACCCGAGGTCGAACGGCGCGTTGTGGATGATCAGCTCGGCGTCCTTCACGAAGTCGCGGATCTGGTCGGCGACTTCCGCGAACTTCGGCTTGTCGCTCAGGAACTCGGTCGTGAGGCCGTGCACCGCCAGTGCGCCCGGATCGCTGTCGCGCTCGGGGTTCACGTAGAGGTGCAGGTTGTTGCCGGTGAGCCGCCGGTTCAGCAGCTCGACGCAGCCGATTTCGATCAGGCGGTCGCCCGTGCGGGGATTCAGGCCGGTGGTTTCGGTATCGAGAATGATCTGGCGCATGTCGGATAAATCGGGAAAGACAGTGGGGCGGCCTGCGTTCAGGCCGCGAGCGATTCGACGCCGCGATTCGCGAGCGCGTCGGCGCGTTCGTTTTCGGGATGGCCGGCGTGACCCTTCACCCAGCGCCACTCGATTTCGTGCTGCGCGACGAGCGCATCGAGCCGCTTCCACAGGTCGGCGTTCTTCACCGGGGTTTTCGCCGCGGTGACCCAGCCTTTCTTCTTCCAGCCGTGGATCCACTCGCTGATGCCTTTCTGCACGTATTGCGAGTCGGTATGGACGATCACGCGGCACGGCCGCTTCAGCACCTCGAGCGCGGCGATCACGCCCATCAGCTCCATGCGGTTGTTGGTCGTGTTCGGCTCGCCGCCGAACAGCTCCTTTTCGCGGTCGCCGTAGCGCAGCAGTGCGCCCCAGCCGCCGGGGCCGGGATTGCCCTTGCAGGCGCCGTCGGTATAGATGTCGATGGTATCGGTGGTCATGAGTGTTCTTGATGGGTGGTCGGGGTGGCCGCGGGCGTCAGGCCCGGCGCGAGCACGGGCTTCTTCATCTTGATCTGGCCGACGAGGCGCATGCCGCGCACGCGCTTGACGGCCGTGACCATGTAGACGGCGCCGAAGATCGGCCACCAGCGGTCGCCGGCGGCTTCCATGAAGCCGTAGCGGGCAAGCCATTTGTCGGTGACGAGCGGCGGCCGGTAGCAGCCGAAGCGGCCGCGCTCGAGATCGAAGCCGAGCAGCTTGATCCAGTCCTTCAACCGGATGAACGCGATCTGGTCGCGCGCGGCCGGGACGAACGGACGGTTCGCCATGCGCCCGAACGATTGCCGCATTCCCCACAGGCTCAGCGAATTGAAGCCGGTGATCACGAGCTGGCCTTCCGGCATCAGCACGCGTTCGGCCTCGCGCAGCAGGCGGTGAGGGTCGGACGTGAATTCGAGCGTGTGCGGCATCACGATCAGGTCGACGCTCTGCGACTCGAACGGCAGGTCGAGCAGGTCGCACCAGGTCGTGCTGCGCTCGGCCGGCGCCGGTTCGGGCGCGTGCGCCGCGCGCGCCCACGGGTACTGATAGGGCGCACTCGCACCGCTCGCCGGATCGAGCACGAGGCCGCGATACGGCATGCGGTTCTCGCGCAGCGCATCGAGCTGCGGCAGGCCGAGCTGCAGCGCGTGAAACCCGAACACGTCGGACACGATCCGGTCGAGCTGCGCCTGCTCCCAGCCCAGCACGTAGCGGCCGGGCGGCGAGTCGGTCCAGGCGGGCCAGTCTATAATTTGTCGATCGGACATAACGATGATTGCGCGCCCATGAACGAGCTGGAATACGTGCCGGTACCGGCATTCGAAGACAACTACATCTGGCTCGTCTCGGACGGCCGCGATGCAATCGCCGTCGATCCGGGTGAAGCCGCGCCGGTACGCCGTGTTCTTGCCGAACGCGGTTGGCGGTTGACCGCTATTTTACTCACGCACCATCACGCCGACCACGTCGGCGGTGTTGCCGCGCTGCGCGATGGCCAACCGGACAATGTGCCGCTGACCGTTTACGGCCCGGCGGCCGAGGCGATCGGCGTGGTCACGCACCCGCTCGCGGGTGGCGACCGGCTGACGCTCGCCGCACCGGCGCTCGCGTTCGACGTGCTCGACGTGCCGGGTCATACGCGCGGTCACATCGCGTATTTTCAAGCGGCCGGGCAGGGCGCCGCCGCCCCGCACGTGTTCTGCGGCGACACGCTGTTCTCGTGCGGCTGCGGCCGCCTGTTCGAAGGCACGCCCGCGCAGATGCTTGAATCGCTCGACGCGCTCGCGGCGCTGCCCGGCGACACCCGCGTGCATTGCGCACACGAATACACGCTGTCGAACATCCGCTTCGCGCTCGCGTGCGAGCCGGACAATGCGGCGCTCGCCGCGTGGCGCGACGACGCACAGGCGCTGCGCGCGCGCGGCGTGCCGACGCTGCCCACGACGATCGCGCACGAGCGTGCCGTCAACCCGTTCATGCGGTCGGACAGCGCGGCTATCCATGCGACGCTCGAGGCCGAGTTGCACGAAACGGTGCCGGATCGTCTGGCGGCATTCACGCTGATGCGCGAGTGGAAGAACCGCTTCCGATGACGCATTCCGGAGGACTCCAAACCTCAGGTGGTGTCTGTAAAAATTGCTCCAAACGTAGGATTTCGCTGAGTTTTCGGTGTTTTTATTGACGTGAAGCACGCACTTCCGTAGTATCGCCAGCAATTTCCAGCCGTCGGAAGCCGAGATTTTCATGCGACTTATATTGAGTGCGATGGTGGTCCTGCTGCTCGCCGCTTGCGCGAGCCAGACACCTGTCGCCAACAACGCCGCCGATTCGCAGGCGACGTCCAACTACCTCCGTAAATCAGCCACCGCCAAAGAAACTGTCGACGTCGACAAGCAATCCGTCGGTGACCTGACCACTGCAGACGCCGATCTCTGGGGTCGCATCCGCCGCGGTTTCCAGATGCCCGACCTGCAGAGCGACCTCGTCGACATGCAGACGACCTGGTACACCCAGCGCCCCGAATACGTGCAGCGCATGACCGAGCGCTCGCAGAAGTACCTGTATCACATCGTCGAGGAACTCGAGGCGCGCCACATGCCGACCGAGCTCGCGCTGCTGCCGTTCATCGAATCCGCGTACAACCCGCAGGCACTGTCGGTCGCGAAGGCGGCCGGGATGTGGCAGTTCATGCCGGGCACGGGCCGCACGTACAACCTGAAGCGCAACATGTGGCAGGACGAGCGCCGCGACGTGCTTGCATCGACGAGCGCCGCGCTCGACTACCTGTCGCGCCTGCATGACATGTTCGGCGACTGGTATCTGGCGCTGGCCGCGTACAACTGGGGCGAGGGCAACGTGCAGCGCGCGATCGCGCGCAACCAGGCGGCCGGCCTGCCGACCGACTACCAGAGCCTGCGGATGCCGAACGAGACCCGCAACTACGTGCCGAAGCTGCAGGCGGTGAAGAACATCATCGCGAATCCGCAGCAGTTCGGCCTCACGCTGCCGGACATCCCGAACCACCCGTATTTCGTGACGGTCACGACGTCGCGCGACATCGACGTGGCGGTGGCCGCGAAGCTCGCGAACCTGTCGCTCGACGAGTTCCGTTCGTTGAACCCGTCGTTCTCGAAGCCGGTGATCCTCGGCGCGACCGAGCCGCAGATCCTGCTGCCGTTCGACAACGCGGCGGCGTTCGAGAAGAACCTGAAGGCGTATAGCGGCCAGCTGTCGTCGTGGACGACCTACACCGTCAGCGAGCGCGCGCGCCCGGCCGCGATCGCCGAGAAGATCGGCGTCGACGCCGATACGCTGATGTCGGTCAACAAGATTCCGGCGGGCATGCGCCTGAAGCCGGGTTCGACGATCGTCGTGCCGCGCGGCGATGACGACGACGAGGACATCAGCGCGGACGTCGCGGAAAACGGCGTGCTCGCGATGGAGCCGGACGTGCCCGACACGCGCAAGATGCTGATCCGCGTGCGCCGCAAGCAGTCGATGGCGGCACTCGCCGGTCGTTACGGCGTGTCGGTCGGCCAGTTGAAGGCATGGAACCGCACGCGCCGCGAGATGGTGATGCCGGGTCAGGCAATCGTGCTGCACGTGCCGGTCGGCCGCGCGGTGCCGGCCGAGCCGGGTCCGGAGCGGATCGCGACGTCGGTGGGCGGCGCGCACATCGAGCGCGCCAGCCTGTCGGTCGGCGGCAAGTCGCATGGGAAGCATGGCGCCGCGAAGCCGGCGGCCCGCGCGGCGAAGGCCGCGCCCGCGAAGGCGGCGCCGGCCAAGGCTGCACCGAAGGCCGCTGCCCACAAGGGCAAGAAGAAGTAACGCGATCGCGATCGCAGCGAGTCGGTCCGGCCGGGCCGCGCGATTGCGTCATCATCCGATGAAACGCGAAGCCACGCCGTCACCGAGGTGACGGCGTTTTTATTTGTGCGCGGCAGCGGGGCCGCTGCGTGGCGGAGCCCGGGATAACGAGGAGGCAGCGATGTCGGCGGTGCAGGTGAGGGTGCTCGCGCTGTTTGCGATCGGGTATTTCGTGTCGTATGTGTTCCGCGGCGTCAATCTCGGCTTCGCGCCGTTCGTCACGCACGAACTCGGGCTGTCGGCCGCCGATCTCGGCCTGCTTACCAGTCTCTACTTCCTCGGCTTCGCCGGCGCGCAGATTCCGGCCGGCGTGCTGCTCGACCATTTCGGCCCGCGCCGCGTGACGGCGGGGATGCTGCTGTTCGCGGCGGCCGGTGCCGCGGTATTCGGCGTCGCGCACGATCTCGGCACGATGATGGTCGGCCGGCTCCTGATCGGCGTCGGCGTGTCGGTATGCCTCGGCGCGGCGTTCAAGGCGCTCGCGCAGCATTTTCCGGTTGGCCGGCTGCCGCTCGTCAACGGCCTCGTGATGGCGGTCGGCGGCCTCGGCGGCGTCGCGGTCGGCTCGCCGCTGACCTGGCTGCTCGGCCTGACGAGCTGGCGCGTGATCTGCGGCGGCCTCGCGGTGCTGACGATCATCGTCGCGGCCGCGATCGGCTTCGGCGCGCCCGAGGCCGAACGGCCGCGCCACCAGGGCGGGCTCGTCAGCCAGTTCAAGGGCACGTGGCACATCCTGGGCAGCCGCGCGTTCTGGAAGGTCTCGTCGTTCTCGATCGTCACGCAGGGCGTGTTCTATGCGATGCAGTCGCTGTGGGTCGGGCCGTACTTGCGCGATGTCGCGGGGTTCGATGCGCAGCACGCGGCTCGGCTCGTGTCGGTGCTCGGCTTCGCGATGATGGCCGGCTGCGTCGGCTTCGGTGCGGCGGCGCGGGTGCTCGAGCGGTGCGGCGTGTCCGTCCAGGCGTTTTGCGGTGTCGGCATGGCGCTGTTCGTCGCCACGCAAGCCGCGATCGTCGCGCGCGTGCCGCTGCCGCCGGCCGTGCTGTGGGCGGCCTACGGGATGTTCGGCGGTGTCGGGATCCTCACCTATGCGGTGCTGGCCGGCCACTTTCCGGCGCATCTGATCGGCCGCGCGAACACGACGCTCACGCTCGTGATCTTCGTGCTGATCTTTGCGTTCCAGATCGGCATCGGCGCGGTGCTGTCGCACTGGCCGGCCGTCGATGGCCATTATCCGGCCGCCGCGCACGTGAGCGCGTGGAGCGTGCTGCTCGCGCTCCAGCTCGCGAGCGCGGTCTGGTACGTGTGGCCCGCGCGCGGCGCTGGCACGCATCCCGATCCGGCGGTACGCTGACAGTTGGGGCGGCCGCGGAAACGGGTCCGCAGCAGCGCATGCCGCGGGCGATTGCCGCGGCGTCGCGCGCGCCGCATGCGCGATCGAGCCGCCATATCGCCATATCGATTGAAGATAAGGGCATTTTCGAGCTATAATTTGAAAGTTTGTGCTGATCAACCTCGCACCCTAGCGCCTACCTCACTCATCCCGTTCATCCGCCGCACGCCGCCTGTCGGGCGATGCCGCGAAGCCTCGTGCGCCACGCGCCGGGTTCGCGCGCCGACAACGCAGGTCGCGTCCAGCTAGCGACTCCGCGCGCCTACGCAGCGCGGCGCTTGCGCGGCAGGGTAAACAGGTCGGCAGCAGGGTGTTCCCCAAGGAGCCTCCCGTGTTGCCGTCTTTTTCTCCCGCCTTGCTTGCACTCGCCGACGGCACGGTCTTTCGTGGTTATTCGATCGGGGCCGCAGGCCACACGATCGGTGAAGTCGTGTTCAACACCGCGATTACCGGCTATCAGGAAATCCTGACTGATCCGAGCTACGCGCGTCAGATCGTCACGCTCACCTACCCGCATATCGGCAACTACGGCGTCAACGCCGAAGACGTCGAAGCCACGAAAGTCCATGCCGCCGGCCTGATCATCCGTGATCTGCCGACGCTCGCATCGAATTTCCGCATGGACCGCACGCTCGGCGATTACCTGCGCGACGAAGGCGTCGTCGCGATCGCCGGCATCGACACCCGCAAGCTGACCCGCATCCTGCGCGACAAGGGTGCGCAGAGCGGCTGCATCCTGGCCGGCTCGGACGACGAGGCGAAGGCGATCGAGCTCGCGCGCTCGTTCGCGGGCCTCGCGGGCATGGATCTCGCGAAGGTCGTGTCGACCACGAAGCCGTTCGAGTGGAAGCAGACCGAATGGCGCCTCGAAGGCGGCTACGGGATGCAGGAAGCCCCGAAGTACCGCGTCGTCGCGTATGACTTCGGCGTCAAGTACAACATCCTGCGCATGCTCGCGGAGCGCGGCTGCCACGTGACGGTGCTGCCGGCCGAGGCGAGCGCGGCCGACGCGCTCGCGCTGAATCCGGACGGCATCTTCCTGTCGAACGGCCCTGGCGACCCGGAACCGTGCGACTACGCGATCGCGGCGACCAAGGAATTCATCGAGCGCGGCGTGCCGACCTTCGGCATCTGTCTCGGCCACCAGATCATGGGCCTCGCGGTCGGCGCGAAGACGCTGAAGATGAAGACGGGCCACCACGGCGCGAACCATCCGGTGAAGGATCTCGGCGACGGCCGCGTGGTGATCACGTCGCAGAACCACGGCTTCGCGGTCGACGCGGATTCGCTACCGGCCAACGCGCGCGTGACGCACGTGTCGCTGTTCGACGGCACGCTGCAGGGCTTCGAGCTGACCGACAAGCCGGCATTCTGCTTCCAGGGCCACCCGGAAGCGTCGCCCGGCCCGCACGACATCGGCTATCTGTTCGACCGTTTCACCGCACTGATGGACGCGGCGCAGCAGCGCAACGCCTGACGCAACCGACGTAACCGAAGAACGGGAGATTCGCATCATGTTCGGCCACGCACTCGGCATCACGGATATCTGGACCTACGTGTTCGGCGTGATCTTCATCATCCTGCTGCCGGGGCCGAACTCGATGTACGTGCTGTCGCTCGCGGCGCAGCGCGGCGTGAAGGCCGGCTATCGCGCGGCCTGCGGCGTGTTCGTCGGCGATACGGTGCTGATGGTGCTGTCCGCCGCGGGCGTCGCGTCGCTGCTGAAGGCGAATCCGCTGCTGTTCTCCGTCGTCAAGTACGGCGGTGCGGCGTACTTGCTGTACATCGGCACCGGGATGCTGCGCAGCGCGTGGCAAAAGCTGCGGGCGCGCGCCGATGCGCCGGTCGATGCACCGCAGGCGGTCGACGGCGAGCGGTCTTTCGAGCAGCCGTTCCGCAAGGCGCTCGTCGTGAGCCTCCTGAATCCGAAGGCGATCCTGTTCTTCATCTCGTTCTTCATCCAGTTCGTCGACCCGGCATTCCCGCATCCCGCGCTGTCGTTCGTCGTGCTCGGGGCGATCGCGCAATGCGCGAGCTTCCTGTACCTGAGCACGCTGATCTTCGCGGGTGCGCGGCTCGCCGAGCATTTCCGTCGCCGCCGCAAGCTCGCGGCGGGTGCGGCGAGCAGCGTGGGCGGCCTGTTCATCGGTTTCTCGGTGAAGCTGGCGCTCGCCACCATGAGCTGAGCGCAGCCGGCCGACCACGACCACGCCACGACAAAGATTACTTACTGAATTCACAAGCCATGCCAAAACGCACAGACATCAAAAGCATCCTCATCATCGGCGCCGGCCCGATCATCATCGGCCAGGCTTGCGAGTTCGACTATTCGGGCGCGCAGGCTTGCAAGGCGCTGCGTGAAGAGGGCTACAAGGTCGTCCTCGTGAACAGCAACCCGGCGACGATCATGACCGACCCGAACACGGCCGACGTCACGTATATCGAGCCGATCACGTGGGAAGTCGTCGCACGCATCATCGAGAAGGAGCGCCCGGACGCGATCCTGCCGACGATGGGCGGCCAGACCGCGCTGAACTGCGCGCTCGACCTGCACCACCACGGCGTGCTCGAGAAGTTCGGCGTCGAGCTGATCGGCGCGTCGCCGGAAGCGATCGACAAGGCGGAAGACCGCCAGAAGTTCAAGGACGCGATGACCAAGATCGGTCTCGGTTCCGCGAAGTCGGGCGTCGCGCACTCGATGGAAGAAGCGACCCAGGTGCACGCCGAGATCATGGCGCTCACCGGCGGCAGCGGCTACCCGGTCGTGATCCGTCCGTCGTTCACGCTCGGCGGCTCGGGCGGCGGCATCGCGTACAACCGCGAAGAGTTCGAAGAGATCTGCAAGCGCGGCCTGGATCTCTCGCCGACGCGCGAGCTGCTGATCGAAGAGTCGCTGCTCGGCTGGAAGGAATACGAGATGGAAGTCGTGCGCGACCGCGCCGACAACTGCATCATCGTGTGCTCGATCGAAAACCTCGACCCGATGGGCGTGCACACCGGCGACTCGATCACGGTCGCGCCGGCGCAGACGCTCACCGACAAGGAATACCAGATCCTGCGTAACGCATCGCTCGCGGTGCTGCGCGAGATCGGCGTCGACACGGGCGGCTCGAACGTGCAGTTCTCGATCAACCCGAAGGACGGCCGCATGGTCGTCATCGAAATGAACCCGCGCGTGTCGCGTTCGTCGGCGCTCGCGTCGAAGGCAACGGGTTTCCCGATCGCGAAGGTCGCCGCGAAGCTGGCGGTCGGCTACACGCTCGACGAGCTGAAGAACGAAATCACCGGCGGCCAGACGCCGGCCTCGTTCGAGCCGACGATCGACTACGTCGTCACGAAGATCCCGCGTTTCGCGTTCGAGAAGTTCCGCGAGGCCGATTCGCGCCTGACCACGCAGATGAAGTCGGTCGGTGAAGTGATGGCGATCGGCCGCACGTTCCAGGAATCGTTCCAGAAGGCGCTGCGCGGCCTCGAAGTCGGGGTCGACGGTCTCGACGAGAAGTCGACTGACCGCGACGAAATCGCGATCGAGATCCACGAGCCGGGTCCGGATCGCATCTGGTACGTCGGCGATGCGTTCCGTATCGGCATGACGGCCGAGGAGATCTTCGCGGAAACCGCAATCGACCCGTGGTTCCTCGCGCAGATCGAGCAGATCATCCTGAAGGAAAAGGCGCTGTCGGGCCGCACGCTCGCGTCGCTGACGTTCGACGAGTTGCGCTACCTGAAGCAGAGCGGCTTCTCCGACCGTCGCCTGGCAAAGCTGCTCGGCGCGACGCCGGAAGACGTCCGCAAGCGTCGCGTCGAGCTGAACGTGCGCCCGGTCTACAAGCGCGTCGACACCTGCGCGGCCGAGTTCGCGACCAAGACGGCCTACATGTACTCGACCTACGAGGAAGAGTGCGAGGCGCAGCCGACCACCAACAAGAAGATCATGGTGCTGGGCGGCGGCCCGAACCGGATCGGCCAGGGCATCGAGTTCGACTACTGCTGCGTGCACGCGGCCCTCGCGATGCGCGAGGACGGCTACGAAACGATCATGGTCAACTGCAACCCGGAAACGGTGTCGACCGACTATGACACGTCCGACCGCCTGTACTTCGAGCCGCTGACGCTGGAAGACGTCCTGGAGATCGTCGACAAGGAAAAGCCGGTCGGCGTGATCGTCCAGTACGGCGGCCAGACGCCGCTGAAGCTCGCGCTCGACCTCGAGGCGCACGGTGTGCCGATCGTCGGCACGTCGCCGGACATGATCGACGCGGCCGAAGACCGCGAACGCTTCCAGAAGCTGCTGCAGGACCTCGGCCTGCGCCAGCCGCCGAACCGCACCGCGCGCGCCGAAGAAGAAGCGCTCGCGCTGGCGGCCGAAATCGGCTACCCGCTCGTCGTGCGCCCGTCGTACGTGCTGGGTGGCCGCGCGATGGAAATCGTCCACGAGCCGCGCGACCTCGAGCGCTACATGCGCGAGGCCGTGAAGGTGTCGAACGATTCGCCGGTGCTGCTCGACCGCTTCCTGAACGACGCGATCGAATGCGACGTCGACTGCATCTGCGACGGCGAAGCGGTGTTCATCGGCGGCGTGATGGAGCACATCGAGCAGGCAGGCGTCCACTCGGGCGACTCGGCATGCTCGCTGCCGCCGTACTCGCTGTCGAAGGAAACCGTGGCCGAGCTGAAGCGCCAGACGGGCGCGATGGCGAAGGCGCTGAACGTGGTCGGCCTGATGAACGTGCAGTTCGCGATCCAGCAGGTGCCTGCCGACGCAAATTCGGCGGACGGGTCGAAGCAGGACATCATCTACGTGCTCGAAGTGAACCCGCGCGCATCGCGCACGGTGCCGTACGTGTCGAAGGCGACCAGCCTGCCGCTCGCGAAGATCGCGGCGCGCGCGATGGTCGGCCAGAAGCTCGCGCAGCAGGGCGTGACGAAGGAAGTCGAACCGCCGTACTTCAGCGTGAAGGAAGCGGTGTTCCCGTTCGTCAAGTTCCCGACCGTCGATCCGGTCCTCGGGCCTGAAATGCGTTCGACCGGCGAAGTGATGGGCGTCGGCCAGACGTTCGGCGAAGCGCTGTTCAAGTCGCAGCTCGCGGCCGGTTCGCGCCTGCCGGAGTCGGGCACGGTGCTGCTGACCGTGATGGACGCGGATAAACCGAAGGCCGTCGAAGTCGCGCGCATGCTGCACGACCTCGGCTATCCGATCGTCGCGACCAAGGGCACGGCTGCCGCGATCGAAGCGGCCGGCGTGCCGGTGAAGGTCGTCAACAAGGTGAAGGACGGCCGTCCGCACATCGTCGACATGATCAAGAACGGCGAGATCGCACTCGTGTTCACGACGGTCGACGAGACGCGCCAGGCGATCGCCGATTCGCGTTCGATCCGCATGAGCGCGCAGGCGCACAAGGTCACGTACTACACGACGATGTCGGGCGCGCGCGCGGCCGTCGAAGGCTTGCGCTACCTGAAGGATCTGGAAGTCTATGATTTACAAGGTCTTCACGCTCGCCTAAACTAAGCAGTCAGTTACCTGCTGAAGCAACACGTGCCGCGGTTAAGCGGTGTTTCCGGTTCGCCGGAAACGCGCTTAATCGCGGTGATTTTTTTTAAAGCCGTTTTTTTGCGATTGAGCCGTTTATGAGCACCATTCCGTTGACAAAGCGTGGCGCAGGGCAACTGCGCGATGAGTTGCAGCGCCTCAAGTCCGTCGAGCGGCCGGCCGTGATCAACGCGATCGCGGAGGCCCGCGCACAGGGCGATCTGTCCGAAAACGCCGAATACGATGCCGCGAAGGAAAAGCAGGGCTTCATCGAGGGTCGCATCGCGGAACTCGAATCGAAGCTGTCCGCCGCGCAAATCATCGACCCGACCGTGCTCGACGCCGATGGCCGCGTGGTGTTTGCCGCGACGGTCGAACTCGAGGATCTCGAGTCGGGCGACACCGTCAAGTACCAGATCGTCGGCGACGACGAAGCCGATATCGATCACGGCCTGATCTCGGTCAGCTCGCCGATCGCACGCGCGCTGATCGGCAAGTCCGAAGGCGACGTCGCGGCCGTGCAGGCACCGAGCGGCGTGCGCGAATACGAGATCATTTCGGTCAGCTACATCTGAAGCGGAGCGACGTGATGCCGCATCGCGTGTTCCGTCTGCTGTCGGCCGTGTGGGTCGGCAGCCTGCTGACGATCGGGTATGCGGTCGCGCCCGTGCTGTTCAAGACGCTGGAGCGGATGACGGCCGGTTCGGTCGCCGCCCAGCTGTTCCGCATCGAGGCGATCCTCGGTGTCGTCTGCGGCGTGCTGCTGCTTGCGCTGTCGAACCAGCAGGTGCGGCGCGGCAGCGGCGATTACCGGCGCGTGCGCTGGATCGTCGCGGCGATGATCGCCTGTGTGCTGGTCGGGTATTTTGCGCTGCAGCCGTTCATGAACGCGCTGCGGGTGGCCGCGATGGAGGCGGGCACCGATATCGCGAACTCGCCGTATGCGAGCCGCTTCGGGATGCTGCACGGTGTCTCGAGCCTGTTCTACCTCGTCGAGAGCGTGCTGGGGCTGATGCTGATCTGGCGTCTGCCGGCGCAAGACGCCTGAACGGCCAGAAACGCCTGCGCGGCCGGTGCGCCGCACGGGCGGGGCGGCACGGGATGCCCCGTGCCGCGCGGCAGGATTACTTGCCCTGGTGCGGCCGCTTCGTGCTGGCCTGACGCTTTTTCGCACGTTTCACGGTGCCGCCTGCCGTCACGCGCTCGTTGCCGCGCACGACGACCTTGGTCGGCTTCGGGCGGCGCACGGGGCTCGCGTTCGGCGACACCTTGATGACCTTGACGGTGCGCGGTGCACGGCCTTTCCTGTCGTCGGCGGCTTCGGCCGCGCTCGGCAACGCGCCGGCACGGCGGCCGCGGGCCGGGGCCGCAACGGCTGCCTCGGGCTTCCAGATCACCAGCAGCTTGCCGATGTGCTGGATCGGCGCCGCGCTCAGGCGGTCGCAGATCTCGTCGTAAATGGCGACGCGCTCGTCGCGTTCGTCGCCGAACACACGGATCTTGATCAGTTGGTGCGCGGCGAGGTGCACCTTGATTTCCTTGAGCACGGCGTCGGTGAGCCCTTCGGCGCCGATCAGCACGACGGGCTTGAGCGCATGGGCCTGGGAGCGCAGCGCGGAGCGCTCGGCGGGGGAAAGCGAAAGGGCGGGCATGGAAATGTCGAAATCTAAATAAGGGCGCGCTGCGTCAGAAGCGAATCGCGGGAAGTTACCGCGTCAGCCGCGCGCCGAAACCACGTAAAATCGCGGCTTGGGTCCCGAAAGGGGCCGCAGCCGCGCGAAGAAGACGCGTATTATCCGCCAAAAGCACGGCTTCACGAAGCAAATAGCAGCAATCTCTCTCTCGAATGGCAAAAAACCGCTTTAACCAGCACTGGCTGCACGACCACATCAACGACCCGTACGTCAAAATGGCGCAGCGGGAGGGCTATCGCGCGCGTGCCGCGTACAAGCTGAAGGAAATCGACGAGCAGGACAAGCTGATCCGTCCGGGTCAGGTGATCGTCGACCTCGGCGCGACGCCGGGCAGCTGGAGCCAGTATGCCCGCAACAAGCTCGCGCAAGGCAAGAAGCGCGACGCGGAGCGCGAAGGCGGCATCGACGGCACGATCGTTGCACTCGACATCCTGCCGATGGAGCCGATCGCCGACGTCCACTTCCTCCAGGGCGACTTCCGCGAGGACACCGTCCTTCACCAGCTCGAAGAAGTGCTCGAAGGGCGCTCGGTGGACCTTGTTATTTCCGACATGGCCCCCAACCTCTCCGGCGTGGCTTCGGCGGATGCGGCGCGCATCGAGCATCTGTGCGATCTGGCGCTCGAATTCGCCCAGAATCATCTGAGGCCCGAGGGTGCGCTGCTCGTGAAGTGTTTCCACGGCAGCGGGTACAGCCAGATCGTCGAAAAGTTCAAACAGCAGTTTAAGATCGTCGCGCCGCGCAAGCCGAAGGCGTCGCGCGACAAATCGTCCGAAACGTTCATTTTGGGTCGGCAGCTGAAGCATCCGCGGTAACGCGGAGCAGGATGCCGCAAACGGGCTCCGGCCCTTGCCAGGCAAGCGAATCGCTATCGCGGCGGTTGTCAATGCTTATGGCGAGGGTGGTCGGACTGGATTAGAATGACCGAGGAGCGCTGCAAGGAAAATGTAGGCGCTCGTCTACGAGTGAAGGAGTGGTGCTTTGAACAACAATATGTTTTCGAAGGCAGCAGTGTGGCTGGTGATCGCACTGGTGCTGTTTACGGTGTTCAAGCAGTTCGACAAGCCCCGCGTTCAGGAAGGTGTGTCCTATTCGCAGTTCATGGACGACGCCAAGAGCGGCAAGGTCAAGAACGTCATCGTTCAGGGGCGCAACCTCACCGTCACTCCGGCTGATGGCCAGAAATACCAGATCGTGTCGCCCGGCGACATCTGGATGGTCGGCGATCTGATGAAGTACGGCGTGCAGGTCAGCGGCAAGGCCGATGACGAGCCGAACGCGCTGATGTCCGCGCTGTACTACCTCGGGCCGACGATCCTGATCATCGTGTTCTGGTTCTACATGATGAGGCAGATGCAGGGGGGCGGCAAAGGCGGCGCATTCTCGTTCGGGAAATCGCGCGCGCGGCTGATCGACGAGAACAACAACGCGGTCAACTTCTCCGACGTCGCGGGCTGCGACGAAGCGAAGGAAGAAGTGTCCGAGCTCGTCGACTTCCTGCGTGATCCGCAGAAATTCCAGAAGCTGGGCGGCCGGATTCCGCGCGGCGTGCTGCTCGTCGGCCCTCCGGGTACCGGCAAGACGCTGCTCGCCCGCGCGATCGCCGGTGAAGCGAAGGTGCCGTTCTTCAGCATCTCGGGTTCGGACTTCGTCGAAATGTTCGTCGGCGTCGGCGCGGCCCGTGTGCGCGACATGTTCGAGCAGGCGAAGAAGCACGCGCCGTGCATCGTGTTCATCGACGAAATCGACGCGGTCGGTCGTCATCGCGGCGCCGGCATGGGCGGCGGCAACGACGAGCGCGAGCAGACGCTGAACCAGATGCTGGTCGAGATGGACGGCTTCGAGGCGAATTCGGGCGTGATCGTGATCGCTGCAACCAACCGTTCGGACGTGCTCGACAAGGCGCTGCTGCGTCCGGGCCGTTTCGACCGCCAGGTGTATGTCGGCCTGCCGGATATCCGCGGCCGCGAGCAGATCATGCGCGTGCACCTGCGCAAGGTGCCGATCGCGAACGACGTCGACGCAGCGGTCATCGCACGCGGCACGCCGGGCTTCTCGGGCGCCGATCTCGCGAACCTCGTGAACGAAGCGGCGCTGTTCGCCGCCCGCCGCGGCAAGCGTATCGTCGAGATGCAGGATTTCGAAGACGCGAAGGACAAGATCTTCATGGGTCCGGAGCGCAAGTCGGCCGTGATTCGCGAAGAGGCGAAGCGCGCGACGGCTTACCACGAGTCGGGCCACGCGGTGATCGCGAAGCTGTTGCCGAAGGCCGACCCGGTGCACAAGGTCACGATCATCCCGCGCGGTCGCGCGCTGGGTGTCACGTGGCAGCTGCCGGAGCATGACAACGAGACGTACTCGAAGGACTACCTGCTCGACCGCCTGGCGATCCTGTTCGGCGGCCGCGTGGCCGAGGAGCTGTTCCTGAACCTGATCAGCACCGGCGCGTCGGACGACTTCAACAAGGCGACGCAGACGGCGCGCGCGATGGTGGCCCGTTTCGGCATGACCGACGCACTCGGACCGATGGTCTACGTCGATGACGAGAGCGACAACGGCCCGTTCGGCCGCGGCTTCACGCGCACGATCTCGGAAGCGACGCAGCAGAAGGTCGACGGCGAAATCCGCCGCGTGCTCGACGAACAGTACGGCCTTGCGCGCCGCCTGCTCGAAGAGAACCGCGACAAGGTCGAGGCGATGACGGCCGCGCTGATGGAGTGGGAAACGATCGACGCCGATCAGATCAACGACATCATGGAAGGGCGCCCGCCGCGCTCGCCGAAGAGCTCGCCGGCTGTCGGCGGCGATTCGTCGGGTGGCGGCACGACCGCCGAAGTGAAACCCGGCAACGCGCCGGCGCCTGCTTCGCCGGTCTGAGCGCCGCTGTAGCACCGTTCACGGGCTGGTGTGGCTTCACACCGGCCCGTTTTGCATTCATCAACGCCTCCCGCCCGTGTCCGATTCCGCAGTTTCCGCTTACACTCCCGCGCCGCTCCAGTGCGGCCGTTTCTCGCTGACGTTCGAGCGCCCGCTCGTGATGGGTATCCTGAACGCCACGCCCGATTCGTTTTCCGATGGCGGCCGCTTTCTCGCGCGCGACGATGCGTTGCGCCAGGCCGAGCGGATGATCGCCGAAGGCGTCGACCTGATCGACATCGGCGGCGAATCGACGCGACCCGGCGCGCCGCCCGTACCGCTCGACGAAGAACTCGCGCGCGTGATTCCGCTCGTCGAAGCGCTGCGGCCGCTGAACGTGCCGCTGTCGATCGACACCTACAAGCCGGCCGTGATGCGCGCGGCGCTCGCTGCCGGCGCGGACCTGATCAACGACATCTGGGGGTTCCGCCAGCCGGGTGCGATCGACGCGGTGCGCGAGGGCAACAGCGGGCTGTGCGCGATGCACATGCTGGGCGAGCCGCAGACGATGCAGGTCGGCGAGCCGGACTACGGCGACGTCGTGACCGACGTGCGCGACTTTCTCGCCGGGCGCGCGCAAGCGCTGTGCGACGCGGGCGTCGCACCGGAACGGATCTGCGTCGATCCGGGTTTCGGGTTCGGCAAGGCGGTGATCGACGACAATTACGCGCTGCTGGCCGCGTTGCCGGACACGGCGCCGGCGCGGCCCGACGGGCGTGCGTATCCGATTCTCGCGGGCATGTCGCGCAAGTCGATGCTCGGCGCGGTGATCGGCGGCAAGCCGCCGATGGAACGCATCGCGGCGAGCGTGGCGGCCGCGTTGTGCGCGGTCGGGCGCGGCGCGGCGATCGTGCGCGTGCACGACGTCGCGGCGACGGTCGATGCGCTGAAGGTCTGGAACGCCGTGCGCGAAGCCGCGCGGCAACGATAAGTCAGAATTCGGAAAGACGAAGGAGGAAGGTTCGCCATGGGACGTCGATATTTCGGCACGGACGGCATTCGCGGCACGGTGGGCGACGCGCCCATCACGCCTGATTTCGTGTTGCGTCTCGGCTATGCGGCCGGCAAGGTACTGGCCGGTGCGGCCGATGGTGCGGCGGGTGCGCGTCCGACTGTGCTGATCGGCAAGGACACGCGTGTGTCGGGCTACATGCTCGAGGCCGCGCTCGAGGCCGGCTTCTCGGCGGCCGGTGTCGACGTGATGCTGGCCGGCCCGATGCCGACGCCCGGCGTCGCGTACCTGACGCGCGCGCTGCGCCTGTCGGCCGGCGTCGTGATCAGCGCATCGCACAACCCGTATCAGGACAACGGGATCAAGTTCTTCTCCGCGGACGGCAACAAGCTGCCCGACGAAACGGAAGCCGAGATCGAAGCCTGGCTGGACAAGCCGCTCGAATGCGCATCGTCCGACCGGCTCGGCAAGGCACGCCGCCTCGACGACGCGGCCGGCCGCTACATCGAGTTCTGCAAGAGCACGTTCCCGGCCGCCTACGACCTGCGCGGGCTGAAGCTCGTGATCGACTGCGCGCACGGCGCCGCGTACCAGGTCGCCCCGCACGTATTCCACGAGCTCGGCGCGGACGTGATCCCGATCGGCGTCGCGCCGAACGGCTTCAACATCAACGACGGTGTCGGCGCGACGGCGCCCGATGCGCTGGTGCGCGCGGTGCGGGCGAACCATGCGGATCTCGGCATCGCGCTCGACGGCGATGCGGACCGCCTGCAGGTCGTCGATTCGACGGGCCGGCTGTACAACGGCGACGAGCTGCTCTACGTGCTTGTGAAGGACCGGATCGCGACGGCCGGCAAGGTCGACGGCGCGGTCGGCACGCTGATGACGAACCTCGCGGTCGAGGTCGCGCTGCAGCGCGAAGGCGTGGAGTTCGTGCGCGCGGCGGTCGGTGACCGTTACGTGCTCGAACAGCTGCGCGAGCGCGGCTGGCAGCTCGGCGCGGAAGGGTCGGGCCACATCCTGTCGCTCGACCGCCATTCGACGGGCGACGGCATCGTGTCGGCGCTGCTCGTGCTGGCCGCACTCAAGCGCAGCGGCCGCACGCTCGCGCAGATGCTCGACGGCGTCACGCTGTTTCCGCAGAAGCTGATCAACGTGCGAATGAAGCCGGGCGCCGACTGGAAGGGCAACGCATCGATTCGTGCGGCGATCGACGCCGCTGAAGGCGCGCTGGCCGGCCACGGCCGCGTGCTGATCCGCGCATCGGGCACCGAGCCCGTGTTGCGCGTGATGGTCGAGGCGCGGCATGCGGCCGACGCGACGCGTCACGCCGAAGCGATCGCCGACGCGGTGCGCGTGGCGACGAGCTGAGTCGAATCGGTCACGGCGCACGACGGTCCGGTCGTGCGCGCGCCGAGTCAGCAGTAATACAAATCGCGGCGCCTTCGGGCGCCGCGATTCGTCAGACGCAAAGGTTTGCGCTATTAAATAGACGCAGTATTCGGCGTGGATTTCGTCTGATCAACTAAATCGGCCGACCCGGCGTCCCGGCAGCCTGCGGGGCAGCGCATGCCCGCCTGTTTTCGCTGCGACCCATCCGCCTGAACCCCCGTCACGGGGCGTCGGGGCGTCTCTTCCCGACCGGCAATTCTTGCCGTCCTCCCCGCCGCGCCACGTCCGCGCGGCCGCCCATACGGGGCCCGATACACCCTTTCAACCAGTCATGTTACTGTCACGCCAGTTTCATCGATTGTCACATTAACGTCATGAGGAGCCCCTAACCTTCGCGGTGCCGTAGTCATCCGCTCACACACTGGAGGTCTCATGAAATTGATGCAAACCGCGATTGCCGGCCTGGCTGGCGCGCTTTTCGCCGTCGCCGCTCACGCTGCCGACATCACGGGCGCAGGCAGCACGTTCGCTATGCCGATCTATACGAAATGGGCTGCCGACTACCAGCAGTCCGGCGGTGCGAAGGTGAACTATCAAGGTATCGGCTCGTCGGGCGGCCTGAAGCAGATCAACGCGAAGACGGTCGATTTTGCCGGTTCGGACGCTCCGCTGAAGGATGAAGAACTCGCGAAGGAAGGCCTGTTCCAGTTCCCGACGGTGGTCGGCGGCGTGGTGCCGGTCGTCAACGTGCCGGGCGTGAAGGCCGGTGAACTGACGCTGTCGGGCCCGGTGCTCGGCGACATCTACCTCGGCAAGATCAAGAAGTGGAACGACCCGGCGATCGCCGCGCTGAACCCGAAGGTCAAGCTGCCGGATACGGACATCGCGGTCGTTCGCCGCGCTGACGGCTCGGGCACGAGCTTCATCTGGACGAACTACCTGTCGAAGGTCAACGGCGAGTGGAAGTCGAAGATCGGCGAAGGCACGACGGTCAACTGGCCGACGGGCACGGGCGGCAAGGGCAACGACGGCGTCGCGGCCTTCGTGCAGCGCCTGCCGGGCGCGATCGGCTACGTCGAATGGGCGTACGCGAAGAAGAACAACATGACGTACACGGCGCTGAAGAACACGTCGGGTGCCGTCGTCGAGCCGAAGACGGAAACGTTCAAGGCAGCGGCCGCGGGCGCAAACTGGTCGAAGTCGTTCTACCAGATCCTGACGGACGAGCCGGGCAAGGAAGCATGGCCGGTCGTCGGCGCGACGTTCGTGCTGCTGCACGCGAAGCAGGAGAAGCCGGGCCAGGGCGCCGAAACGCTGAAGTTCTTCGACTGGGCGTTCAAGAACGGCGAGAAGGCAGCTGACAGCCTCGACTACATCTCGCTGCCGCCGGCCGTCACGGCGGAAATCCGCAAGCAGTGGAAGGTGAAGGTCACGGACGCATCGGGCAAGCCGGTCGCCGCAGAGTAAGTCATCCAGCGGTTCGCTGCCCGGCCGTGCCGGTCGGGCAGTGTGTGCGGTAAGGCCGGGCGTCATGGCGCCCGGCGATCCAGAGCAGGCACTCATGTCTGAAATTTCCTATACGTCCTCCCGGTCCGCCGACGCCGTGTCGCAACGCGCGCCGAGCCGTCTCGGCGACGTTATCTTCGGCGGCCTCGCACGGCTTGCCGCGATCGTGACCCTGCTGCTGCTGGGCGGGATCATCGTTTCCCTGATCATTGCGTCGATGCCGACCATCCAGAAGTTCGGCGTCGCGTTCCTGTGGCAATCCGAGTGGGATCCGAACTCGGATGTCTACGGCGCACTCGTGCCGATTTACGGCACGCTCGTGACGTCGCTGATTGCACTCGTCATCGCGGTGCCGGTCAGTTTCGGCATCGCGCTGTTCCTCACCGAGCTGTCGCCCGTGTGGCTGCGCCGCCCGCTCGGCATTGCGATCGAGCTGCTCGCCGCGATTCCGTCGATCGTGTACGGCATGTGGGGCCTGCTCGTGTTCGCGCCGATCTTCGCCGAGTACTTCCAGAAGCCGATCGGCCGCCTGTTCAAGGACGTGTGGGTGCTCGGTCCGCTGACGGCCGGCCCGCCGATCGGCATCGGCATCCTCGCGGCCGGCGTGATCCTCGCGATCATGATCATCCCGTACATCGCGTCCGTGATGCGCGACGTATTCGAAGTCACGCCCGTGCTGCTGAAGGAATCGGCATACGGGATCGGTTGCACGACGTGGGAAGTGATGTGGAAGGTCGTGCTGCCCTATACGAAGACCGGCGTGATCGGCGGCGTGATGCTCGGCCTCGGCCGCGCGCTCGGCGAAACGATGGCCGTGACCTTCGTGATCGGCAACACGAACCTGCTCGACAGCGTGTCGCTGTTCGCGCCGGGCAACAGCATCACGTCGGCGCTCGCGAACGAATTCGCGGAAGCGCAGCCGGGCCTGCATACGTCCGCGCTGATGGAACTGGGCCTGATCCTGTTCGTGATCACGTTCATCGTGCTGTCCATCTCCAAACTGCTGCTGCTTCGTCTCGAGAAGGGAGAGGGCAAGAAATGAGCGAGCCCATCATGAATTTCCCGGGGCCGGACGGCGCCGTCCTCGACGCGATGCGCAACCGCCTGCAGCGCCGGCGCAAGGTGACCAACGCGATCGCGCTCACCGCGTCGCTCGGCGCGATGGCGTTCGGCCTGCTGTGGCTCGTGTGGATTCTCTACACGACGGTGCACCTCGGCGTCGGCGGCCTGTCGCTGCAGCTGTTCACCGAATCGACGCCGGCGCCGAACACGGAAGGCGGCGGCCTCGCGAACGCGATCGTCGGCAGCCTGCTGCTGTGCGGTTTCGGCACGCTGGTCGGCACGCCGATCGGCATCCTCGCAGGCGTCTACCTCGCCGAATACGGCCAGAAGAACCTGCTGGCGAGCACGATCCGCTTCATCAACGACATCCTGCTGTCGGCGCCGTCGATCGTCATCGGCCTGTTCGTGTATGCGATCGTCGTCGCGAAGTCGGGGCGCTTCTCGGGCTGGGCCGGCGTGATCGCGCTTGCGCTGCTGCAGATTCCGATCGTGATCCGCACGACCGAGAACATGCTGAAGCTGGTGCCGAACGCGCTGCGCGAAGCGGCCGTCGCGCTCGGCACGCCGAAGTGGCGCATGGTGCTGAAGATCACGCTGCGCGCGTCGGTCGGCGGGATCGTGACGGGCGTGCTGCTCGCGGTCGCACGGATCGCCGGCGAAACCGCGCCGCTGCTGTTCACGGCCCTGTCGAACCAGTTCTTCTCGTGGGACATGAGCCAGCCGATGGCGAACCTGCCCGTCACGATCTACAAGTTCGCGATGAGCCCGTTCGCGGAATGGCAGTCGCTCGCGTGGGCGGGCGTGTTCCTGATTACGCTCGGGGTGCTCGGACTCAACGTCCTGGCGCGCTCGATCTTCTCGAAAAAGTAACGGCGGAGCAATCCGATGAATATGGCAGAAAGCCACCTCAATCCCGTCGAGCGCACCGCTGCGCCCGCCGGCACGCAAGACGCGGCACATGACCGTCCGCTCGCGCCGCTGAACGCGAAGATCGAGGTCAACAACCTCAACTTCTTCTACAACAAGTTCCACGCGCTGAAGAACATCAACCTGCGCATTCCCGAAGGGAAGGTGACGGCGTTCATCGGCCCGTCGGGCTGCGGCAAGTCGACGCTGCTGCGCACGTTCAACAAGATGTTCGCGCTCTATCCGGAGCAGCGCGCCGAAGGCGAAATCCTGATGGACGGCGAGAACCTGCTGACGACCAAGCGCGACATTTCGTTGCTGCGCGCGCGGATCGGCATGGTGTTCCAGAAGCCGACGCCGTTCCCGATGTCGATCTACGACAACATCGCGTTCGGCGTGAAGATGTTCGAGAAGCTCACGCGCTCGGAGATGGACGACCGCGTCGAGTGGGCGCTGACGAAGGCCGCGCTGTGGACCGAAGTGAAGGACAAGCTGAGCCAGAGCGGCTACGGGCTGTCCGGCGGCCAGCAGCAGCGGCTGTGCATCGCGCGCGGCATCGCGATTCGCCCGGAAGTGCTGCTGCTCGACGAGCCGTGCTCGGCGCTCGACCCGATCTCGACGGGCCGCATCGAAGAACTGATCGCGGAGCTGAAGAGCGACTACACGGTCGTGATCGTCACGCACAACATGCAGCAGGCCGCGCGCTGCTCGGACTACACGGCGTACATGTACCTGGGCGAGCTGATCGAATTCGGCGAAACCGAAAAAATCTTCATCAAGCCGGTGCGCAAGGAAACGGAAGACTACATCACCGGCCGTTTCGGCTGATGACGGAGAACTACAATCATGTCGGATAAACATCTGTCGAGCCAGTTCGACGCGGATCTCAATGCCGTGTCGTCGAAAGTGCTGGAAATGGGCGGACTCGTCGAGTCGCAGATCATCGGCGCGATGCACGCGCTGAACGAATTCGATCGCGACACGGCCGAGAAGGTGATCGCGGCCGAGGAAACCCTGAACGCGATGGAAGTCGACATCGACCAGGAGTGCGGCAACATCATCGCGCGGAGGCAGCCTGCCGCGCGCGACCTGCGCCTTCTGATGTCGATTTCGAAAACGATTACGAACCTCGAGCGCGCCGGCGACGAGGCCGAGAAGATCGCGAAGCGCGTGCGCCGCCTGGTGGACGAACCGGCCGCGCGTACGGTGAACATCGCCGAGATCAAGGTGTCGGGCGAGATGGCCGTGACGATCCTGCGCCGCGCGCTCGACGCGTTCGCGCGCCTCGATACGGTGGCCGCCGCGCAGATCGTCAAGGACGACAAGGAAATCGACCAGGAATTCCGCGCGTTCGTGCGCAAGCTCGTGTCGTACATGCAGGAAGATCCGCGCACGATCTCGGTCGGCCTCGAATATCTGTTCATCGCGAAGGCGATCGAACGGATCGGCGACCACGCGAAGAACATCGCCGAATTCATCATCTACATCGTGAAGGGCACGGACGTGCGGCACCAGCCGCGCGACACGCTCGATCGCGAAGCCAACAGTTAATCGACTCCGTACAGGAAGGACAGAGGTGCCGATGCCCAGCAACATTCTCGTCGTCGAAGATGAGCCCGCGATTTCCGAACTGATCTCGGTGAATCTCCAGCATGCCGGTCACTGCCCGATCCGCGCGTACAACGCGGAACAGGCGGCGAACCTGATCAGCGACGTGCTGCCCGATCTCGTGCTGCTCGACTGGATGCTGCCGGGCAAGTCCGGCATCGCGTTCGCGCGCGACCTGCGCAACAACGAACGGACCAAGCATATTCCGATCATCATGCTGACCGCGCGCGGCGACGAGCAGGACAAGGTGCTCGGCCTCGAGATCGGCGCGGACGACTACGTGACGAAGCCGTTCTCGCCGAAGGAACTGATGGCGCGCATCAAGGCCGTGCTGCGCCGCCGCGCGCCGCAGCTGACCGAGGATGTCGTGTCGATCAACGGGCTGCGCCTCGATCCGGCCACGCACCGGGTCGCCGCGCATGGCGACGGCAGCGAGATCAAGCTCGATCTCGGCCCGACCGAATTCCGCCTGCTGCATTTCTTCATGACGCACCCGGAGCGCGTGCACAGCCGCACGCAATTGCTCGATCAGGTGTGGGGCGATCATGTGTTCGTCGAGGAGCGCACCGTCGACGTGCACATCAAACGATTGCGCGCGGCCTTGAAACCGGCCGGCTGCGATGCGATGATCGAGACCGTGCGCGGCAGCGGCTATCGGCTCGCCAAGCACGCGTAACGTATCGTTCCGGGCATGCCGTGTGCCACGGCATGCCGTTCATTCTCTCGGGCGCTGAATCATGAACATCATCTGGGCGCGCTTTCTGGTGTCGCTCGTGCTGCTCGTGCTGATCAGCGTATTGGTCGGCGTGTTCGCCGGCCCGGCCTGGGCCCTCGGGTTCGCGGCTGCAATGCTGGTCGCGCAGGGCTTCTTCAGCACCTTCCATACGCAACGCCTGTGGCGGCTGCTCGATGCGCCCGTCTACGGCGAAGTGCCGAGCGCGCCGGGCATCTGGGGCGAAATCTACTACCGGCTGCACAAGCTCGCGAAGCAGTGGCATGCGCAGGTGCGGCAGGTCGAGCAGCAGCATTCGCGCTTCATCCAGGCGATCCAGGCGTCGCCGAACGGCGTCGCGATGCTTGACGACCACGACCAGATCGAGTGGTGCAACGCGATCGCCGAGGTGCACTTCGGCCTCGATGCGAAGCGCGACCTGCGCCAGCACATCACGAACCTGGTGCGTCACCCGGAGTTCGTCCGCTACCTGAACGCGCAGCATTACGACGAAACGCTCGTGATGCGCGGGATGGGCGACTCGCGGCAGAACGTGCTGGCCGTGCAGGTGTTTCCGTACGGCGAGAACCGCAAGCTGCTGCTCACGCAGGACATCACGGAGCTCGAGCGGACCGATGCGATGCGGCGCGACTTCGTCGCGAACGTGTCGCACGAGCTGAAGACGCCGCTCACCGTGCTGTCGGGCTTTCTCGAGACGATGCGCGAGCTGCCGCTGAACGAGGAAGATCGCGCGCGCTATCTCGAGATGATGGAGCAGCAGGCGTCGCGGATGCGGCATATCGTCACCGACCTGCTGGTGCTCGCGAAGCTCGAGGGCGAAAGCAAGCCGCCGACGGATCACGCGGTCGACATGCGTGCCGTGTTCGATCATCTGAAGGAAGACGCGCAGACGCTGTCGAACGGGCATCACGAGATCGCGTTCACGATCGACGAGACGCTCGGCGTCACGGGCGCGCAGACCGAAGTGTTCAGCGCGTTCGCGAATCTCGTCACCAACGCGATCCGCTATACGCCGGACGGCGGCAAGATCGTCGTGTCGTGGCGGCGCGAGGGCGCGCAGGGCGTGTTTTCCGTTACCGACAGCGGCTTCGGCATTCCGGCCGCCGATCTGCCGCGGCTGACCGAGCGCTTCTACCGCGTCGATCGCAGCCGTTCGCGCGATACGGGCGGCACGGGGCTCGGCCTCGCGATCGTCAAGCACGTGCTGCAGCGGCACGATTCGCACCTGTACGTGCAGAGCGAGGAAGGACGCGGCAGCACGTTCACTGCACGGTTCCCGGCATCGCGGATCATCGCGATCCGGCCGGCCGCGTTCGAAGCGTGAGCGGTTAATGCGGCGCGTGCGCAGCGCTTGCGCGTGCGGCCTGGAATAAAAAAGCACAGCCCGCGTGAGTGAGCTGTGCTTTTTTGTTTGCTGCGTGTCACACGCCACCGCGCACGCCACCGTGCGCGCCGCCTGCCTACGAACAGAACTTCGCCATCAACCCAAGCTGCGCGTTGCGGATCGTCTTGCCCGCGCGGCGCCGGCGGTAGTGGCCGTCGCTGTGCATCAGCCAGGCCGATTGATTGTCGCCGAGGCAGGCCGACAGCCCTTCGGCGATCACGCGCCGCTTCAGCTTGCGCTCGCGGATCGGGAACGCGACTTCGACGCGGCGGAACAGGTTGCGGTCCATCCAGTCGGCGCTCGACAGATAGACGTCCTCGGCGCCGTCCGCATGGAAATAGTAGATGCGGTGGTGTTCGAGGAAGCGGCCGACGATCGAGCGTACCGTGATGTTCTCCGACAGCCCTGGCACGCCCGGCTTCAGCGCACATACGCCGCGCACGATCAGGTCGACCTTGACGCCGGCCTGCGATGCTTCGTACAGCGCGGCGATCACCGACGGCTCCAGCAGCGCGTTCATCTTCGCGACCACGCGCGCGCGCTTGCCGGCGCGCGCATTGTCGATCTCGGCGCGGATCGATTCGATGATGCGCGGATGCAGCGTGAACGGCGACTGCCACAGCTCGTGCAGCGTGAGCTCGCCGCCGATCCCGGTCAGTTGCTGGAACACGTGGTGGACGTCCTCGCAGATCTTCTGGTCGGCCGTCATCAGCCCGAAGTCGGTGTAGAGGCGGGCGGTGCGCGGGTGATAGTTGCCGGTGCCGAGGTGCACGTAGCGGCGCAGCGACGCCTTGCCGTTCTGCACGACGCGCCGCACGATCAGCATCATCTTCGCGTGGCACTTGTGGCCGACCACGCCGTACACGACATGCGCGCCGACCGCTTCGAGCTGCGACGCCCAGTTGATGTTGGTTTCCTCGTCGAAGCGCGCGAGCAGTTCGACGACGACCGTCACTTCCTTGCCGTTGCGCGCGGCTTCCATCAGCGCATCCATCAGCGGCGAATCGGTGCCGGTGCGGTAGATGGTTTGCTTGATCGCGACGACGCTCGGGTCCTTCGCGGCCTGTTGCAGCAGTTCGAGCACCGGCTGGAAGCTTTCGTACGGGTGGTGCAGCAGGACGTCGCCGTTGTCGATCGCGTCGAACATCGTCGGCGCGTTGACGATCGCGGGCGGGATCGAGGCGACGAACGGCGCGAACTTCAGGTCCGGGCGATCGACGAGATCGGGAATCTGCATCAGGCGCACGAGGTTCACGGAACCGGCCACGCGATAGCAGTCCTTCTCGCTGAGCAGGCTTTCCTCGAGCAGGCGCCGCAGGATGTGCTGCGGCGTGTCGGCCGACACCTCGAGCCGCACCGCGTTGCCGAGGTGACGCGCGGGCAGTTCGCCCTGCAGCGCGACGCGCAGGTTCGTGATTTCGTCTTCATCGACGAACAACTCGCTGTTGCGCGTGATGCGGAACTGGTTGCAGCTCTTCACGACGAGTTGCGGGAACAGTTCGCCGACGAAGCGCTGCATGAACGAGCTCAGCAGCACGAAGCCGTACTCGAAGCCCGACAGCGACTGCGGCATGCGCACGACGCGCGGCAGCGCACGCGGCGCCTGCACGATGCCCATCACCGCCTGGCGGCCGAATGCGTCGCGGCCTTCGAGCTCGACGACGAAGTTCAGGCTCTTGTTCAGCACGCGCGGGAACGGGTGCGCGGGGTCGAGCCCGATCGGCGTCAGCACCGGCAGCAGTTCGTCGAGGAAGTAGCGGCGCGCCCATTCGAGCTGCTCGTCGTTCCACGTGTCGCTCGCATGGAAGTAGATGCCTTCCTGTTCGAGCGCCGGCAGCACGGTTTCGTGCAGCATCGTGTACTGGCGATGCACGAGCCGCTGCGCGCGCTCGACGACGAGGTCGTAAGCGTGCTGCAGCGACATGCCGTCGGGCGTCAGTGCGCCGGGGTTGTCGCGGATCTGTTCCTGAAGGCCGGCCATCCGGACTTCGAAGAATTCGTCGAGGTTGCTGCTGGTGATGCAGATGAAGCGCAATCGCTCGAGCAACGGGATGTGCGGGTCGGCTGCCTGGGCCAGCACGCGTTCGTTGAAACCGAGGATGCCGAGCTCACGATTGAGAAGCGGGTAACGGACGGACATCGGCAGAATAGGCGGTGATTCGGGCGATGATTCGAAGGGACGCTCGGAAACTCTCACGGTACGATGACGTGCTGATGACGATGGTTTAGTTATATCGGGAAATTCTACGCCGGAACCGTTTCGTCTCATAAATGTTTCGTCTATATACAATCTACCGGTGCACATGTCCGTGGAGCGTGGCAACGGCGAGCGTTCCACGCTTAAAATGTCGCCTTTGATTGATCGCCCAGCGCGGCCGGACCGGCTGCCGCGGGCGAACGCGCACGGAGCCCCCTTCTGATGGTTACATCTCCCCACTTGCTGGCTGCCGTCGACCTCGGCTCGAACAGCTTCCGGCTGATCGTCGGGCGCGTCGAGGAAACGCCGGCGGGCAGTCAGATCTATCCCGTCGATGCGCTGCGCGAGCCCGTTCGACTGGCCGCGGGCCTGTCGAGCGACAAGATGCTCGATCGCGCGTCGCAGGAGCGGGGCTGGGACGCGCTCAAGCGGTTCGGCGAGCGCCTGCGCGATTTCCATCCCGATCATGTGCGGGCGGTGGCGACCAACACGCTGCGCGTCGCGAAGAACGCCGGCGAATTTCTCGGCGAGGCCGAAGCTGCGCTCGGTTTTCCGATCGAAGTGATTGCCGGCCGCGAGGAGGCGCGCCTGATCTATGCGGGGGCCGCGCATTCGGTGCCGGCCAGCGCCGGCAAGCGGCTCGTCGTCGACATCGGCGGCGGCTCGACCGAGTTCATCATCGGTTCGCACTACACGCCGATCGTGATGGAGAGTCTCTATATCGGCTGCGTGAGCCATAGCCGCACGTTTTTCCCGGCCGGCAACGTCGACGAATACACGATGCGGCAGGCCGAACTCGCGGCCAAGCGCGAGATCCAGATCATTTCCAGCGAGTACAAGAAGGCCGGGTGGGACCAGGCGATCGGTTCGTCCGGTACCGCGCGCGCGCTCGCGGAGCTCGTCGAGGCGAACGGCTTCAACGACGCGGGCATCACGCACGGCATCTCGCGCGGCGGGCTCGAACGGCTGAAGCGCGCGCTGATCAAGTCGGAGAACGTGAACCGGCTGAAGCTGGTCGCGCTCAAGCCCGATCGCGTGCCGGTGCTCGCCGGCGGCCTTGCGATCATGCTCGCGGTGTTCGAGGAACTGGGCGTCGACTATGTCGACACCACCGACGGCGCGCTGCGCCTCGGCGTGCTGTACGACCTGCTTGGCCGGACCCAGCACGAGGACATGCGCGCGGTGACTGTCGAGGGGTTCACGCGCCGCTACGGCGTCGATCGCGCGCAGGCCGAGCGGATCGCCGCACTGGCCGTGCGGTTCTACGACGAGCTCGAGGAATCCGACGACGAAGCACGCGAGGAAGGCCGGATGTTCCTGGGCTGGGCCGCCGCGTTGCACGAGATCGGGTTGTCGATCTCGCACAGCGCGTATCACAAGCATTCCGCGTATATCGCGAGCAATGCCGACATGCCGGGTTTCTCGCGCACCGACCAGGCGCGCCTTGCCGCGCTCGTGCTCGGCCATGCGGGCAAGCTCGGCAAGCTGTCGCAGGCGCGCGAGGTCGAATGGCCGCTGCTGTTCTGCCTGCGGCTCGCGGCACTGCTGTGCCGGCGCCGGACCGACGCCGGGCTGCCGGACATTTCCGTGTCGCAGATGAAGAAGGGCGGGTATGAAGTGCGCTTGCCGGGCACATGGGTCGAGCAGAACCCGCTGACCGACTACAGCCTCAGCCAGGAAGCGGCCGAGTGGGAGAAGGTCGGTATCCCGTATCGCGTGGTTTATACGGGCGCGTAACGGCCCTGCCGGCCCGGTGCCGTCGCGGCGCGCTGGCGCCGCGCGGCCTGCGTTGCGCGGGTGCTCAGTCCGAGCACACGATCGCGGTCAGGAACGGGAACGCCTGCTTGACGGTGGCGTCGCTGCCGGCCTTGCGCACGGCCTGCTCGACCGCGTTCTTCGTGCCGCGCACGACCACGCCGTACGCCCAGCGGCCGATCGGCGTGCCGTCGCCCGGCTGGAAGATCGGATCGTTCGCCTGGTAGCCGAGCACGACATAGACGCCGAAACCATAGGCGGTCAGCGGATGATTCGTGCGGAACGCGTTCACCGAATTCGCTTCGACGTGCATCGGCTCCGACTGGATGTCGCCGGCCGCGAGCAGCGGCGCAACGAATTTGTGCCCGTTCGAATGGCAGTCGAGCGCGTCGTCCAGTGACTTGGCCGATGCGGCGCCGGATGCGCCGAAGGTGCCGAATGCGAGCAGCGTGCCGAGCAGGGCGATCTTGAAAACGTGGTTTTTCATGCGCGGTTGCGGGTTGGTCACGGACATTATCGCGTGGATCCGCAAGTTTCGTGCGCGGGTTGGGGCCGGCGCGGCGGCCGGTGGTGCCAGCATGCGGCGGGCAAGACGAAAAAGGGTTGCAAGCGCGATGGCTTGCAACCCTTGTCGTATATCTCGTGGTCGGAGCGATAGGATTCGAACCTACGACCCTCTGATCCCAAATCAGATGCGCTACCAGGCTGCGCTACGCTCCGACGAGCCGAAGATTGTATCGCCTAATGGGGGCTCGGGTCAATCACGTTATTCATACGGCACACGTCATCACGAATCCCTCACGATTGGCGACAATTCGGATAATGATCGTCCGGCACGCAGGGTGCGCGACCGGGGCGTTCGCCGATGCATGGAGAGACATCATGATGAACCTGATCCTGTGGCGCCACGCCGAAGCCGAAGACTATGCGGCAAACGATCTCGCACGCCAACTGACGGCCCGCGGTCGCAAGGAAGCGCAGGCGATGGCCAAATGGCTGCGCAGCCGGCTCGAATCGAGCAGCGTGATCCTCGCGAGCCCGGCGGCGCGCACCGTGCAGACCGTCGAGGCGCTGACCGACCAGTACCGGACCGTCGACGCGCTTGCGCCCGGCGGCGGTGTCGACGACGTGCTGGCGGCCGCCGGCTGGCCCGACGGCATCGCGCCGACGGTCGTGATCGTCGGACACCAGCCGACGCTCGGCAGCGTCGCCGCGCAACTGATCGCCGGCAACGACGACAGCTGGAGCGTCAAGAAAGGCGGCATCGTGTGGCTCGCGAGCCGCACACGCGACGGCAGCCGTCAGGCCGTGCTGCGCGCGCTATTGACGCCGGACCTTGTGTGAAGGGGGTTGAAGGTATTGTTCATACGGTTTCGCAAGCTTTCTGCTAAAGTCAATTCGGCGACACGTCATTGAAAGGACACGGTCGTGCCACAGAACGGTAACGGCCGGTTACTACATTGGCTGGCATGTCGTCCTATTCCTTACGATCAGGAAAGCCTAATGCGAGAACTGCCGACGCCTACGCTCCCTTTTGCCTCGCTTCCCCTCGACACGTCGCGGCGCCACCTGCCGCGCGCTGCTGAAACCGTCACATCCGAGTACCGTCTGCGTGCCGCATGGGCGCGCACGGAAGACGAACTGCGCGAGGCCCAGCGCCTGCGTTACACCGTATTCGCCGAAGAGATGGGCGCGCAGGTCAGCGGCCCGTCCGGTCTCGACGTCGATCCGTTCGATGCGTATTGCGACCACCTGCTGGTGCGCGATCTCGATACGCTGAAGGTGGTCGGCACGTACCGCGTGCTGCCGCCGCACCAGGCCGCGCGTGTCGGCCGTCTGTACGCGGAAGGCGAATTCGACCTGTCGCGCCTCACGCACCTGCGCGGCAAGATGGTCGAGGTCGGCCGCTCGTGCGTGCACAGCGACTACCGCAGCGGCGCCGTGATCATGGCGCTGTGGGGTGGTCTCGGTGCGTACATGATGCAGAACGGCTATGAAACGATGCTCGGCTGCGCGAGCGTGTCGATGGCCGACGGCGGCCACTACGCGGCGAACCTGTACCAGTCGCTGCCGGCCAATTCGCTGACGGCGCCGGAATATCGCGCGTTTCCGCATACGGCCCTGCCGGTCGAGGAACTGCAGACGGGCACCGTCGTCGCGCCGCCGCCGCTGATCAAGGGCTATCTGCGCCTCGGCGCGAAGATTTGCGGCGCGCCGGCCTGGGATCCCGACTTCAACTGCGCGGATTTCCTGACCTTGTTCCGGCTGTCGGATATCAACGCCCGCTACGCCCGCCACTTCCTGGGCTGAGCGATCCCGACCGCAGCGTGCTGCTCACGCGGCGCGCGCAAACGAACGCCGTCGCGCGGCAGACTGCCACGCGACGGCGTTCGGCCATCGGGAAGACGCCAATCTATCCGGCCCTGTTAATTTGAGCCGCACACGACGACCGCCGTGCGCGCGGGCGCACGTTCGGGGCGGGCGCCGCACGGGGCGGCCCGGACGACGGGGCGGGCTGGCCTAGTGCTTGCGCCGCCAGTCGAGCAGGTGGTGCTCCGCCATCCAGTGATGGATCATCCCTTCGCCGCTGTGGCTGCGCTTGTATTCGCGCGACTCGAAATAGGACAGGGCGACGAGCACCATCAGACCGATGAACAGGCCGATCAGGCCAGCGATTTCTTCAGACGACATGGCAGCCTCCTTTCAACGGCACAGCGCCATGCGTACATAGTAGAACATGCACGGTACGACCTCTAAACCGGAATTCCGCTAGACTCGGCGCGGTTCCGGCACGCGATGGGCGTGCCGTTTTCCGGAGCTTTCCCGATGACCCGTTTCATGCTGGCCGTGCTGGCCGCGTCCATTCTTGCCGGCTGTTCCAGCGATCCCCGTCAGGCCCGTCGCGGTCACCCGCCGCAAGACCCGGCCGATTACCACGGCGTGCCGACCGACATGACGCCGCCGTCGATGCTGGGCGGGCCGGCGCCGTCCGCGCCCGCGGCTGCTCCCGCGCAGTAACCGCTAACGATGATGGCCGGCCCGCGCGGCGTTCACGCGCCGGCTGCGGGCGCGTTGGCGCCGATGCGCCGCATCAGCGCGGGCAGGTAGCGCGCGAGCGTCACGCCGCGCGCGACCATGAACAGCAGCAGCGCGAACCACAGCCCGTGATTGCCGAACGGGCCGACTGCGGCGAGCGTTGCCGCAATGAAGATCGCGAACGATGCGACCATCGCGCGCATCAGCGATTGCGTCTGCGTCGCGCCGATGAACACGCCGTCGAGCAGGAACCCCCACACGGACACGATGGGCGAGATCGCCGCCCACGGCAGGTAGCGCAGCGCGACCGCGCGGATCTCGGCCTGATCGGTCAGCCGCGCGACGATCCAGCCGCCGGCCGCCCAATAGACGATGGCGAAGAGCAGCGCACCGAGCGCGGACCACAGCAGCGTGACGCGCACGGCCTGCCGGAATGCGCCGCGATCGCGTGCGCCGGCCGCGGCGCCGACGAGCGCCTCGGCCGCATGCGCGAAGCCGTCGAGCCCGTACGCCATGAAGGTCTGGAAATTCAGCAGCAACGCATTGGCCGCGAGCGTCGCGTCGCCCTGTTTCGCGCCGAGGTGCGCGAACCAGCCGAACGCGCCGAGCAGGCACAGCGTGCGCAGGAAGATGTCGCGATTGAGCACGATCAGCCGCCTGAGCGCCGCGCGATCGGCCAGCGCACGCGCGGCGAGCGGCGCGAGGCCGCGCGGCCGCAGCCGCCACAGCATCCATGCGCCGAGCGCGAAGCCGCACGTGTCCGCGGTGGCCGTTGCCGCACCGATTCCGGCAATCCCCCAGCCGAAGCCGTAGACGAACAGCAGCACCGCGCCGATGTTCACCGCATTGATGAAGACCTGCGCGACGAGCGCGAGTCGCACGCGCTGCACGCCGAGCAGGTAGCCGAGCACGACGTAGTTCGCGAGCGCGAACGGGGCACTCCAGATCCGCGCATGACCGTAGGCCAGTGCCGTCGTGCGAACGGCCTCGCTGCCGCCCAGTGCGGTCAGCGCGAACGACAGCAGCGGCACCTGCAGCGCGAGCACGGCGGCGCCGAGCGCGAACGCGACGATCAGCGCGCGCAGCACGTTCAGGCGGATGCCGGCAGCGTCGCCGGCGCCGTGCGCCTGCGCGACGAGGCCGGTCGTGCCCATGCGCAGGAAGCCGAAGCCCCAGAACACGAAGTTGAAGAACAGCCCGCCGAGCGCGACGCCGCCGAGATACTGCGCGCCGTCGAGGTGGCCGGCGACGGCCGTGTCGACCGCGCCGAGGATCGGCTGGGTCAGGTTCGCAAGGACGATCGGGAAGGCCAGCGCGAGGACGCGCCGGTGCGAGACGGTGGCCGACCCGGTGCCGGCTCCGTGCGCTAAGGCGGATTCGGACATGACGGACGCGTCAGGCGCGTTCCTGCACGCAGACCCACGGCGACACGACGACCGCCCACAGCTCCGGATTGCGCGCCGCGAAATCGGCGGCCGTTTCCGCCGTCATGCGCGCGACGAGGCCGGACGACAGCCAGCGTGTGACCTGTTCCGCGTCGTCGCCGGCAATCGCTTCCGCGACGCTGACGAGATCGAGATCGCGCGCGACCGACAGCAGCTTGCCCTGCGCGAAGAAGCGTTCGAGATCGCACCAGTCGATCTTGGCGGTTTCGCCGAGAAGTTTGGCGTAGAGCGGGCTGTGCGACGCGCCCGTGGCGGATTCGTGTTGGTCGGAGGACATCGGTCGTGTGCTGAAAAGACTGCGTGGGCGCCACTATAAACCATCCGCGCGCGCGGGCCGCCTTGGCGCGGCGGCCCGCGCCCGGTTCACGCGTCGCGCAGCGCGCGGCGCACGATCTTGCCGGTCGCGGTCATCGGCAGGCCGTCGACGAACGCGATCGCGCGCGGGTATTCGTGCGCGGCCAGGCGCGTGCGCACGTGCGCCTGCAGCGCCAGGACGAGCGCGTCGTCGCCGACGTGGCCGGGGTTCAGCACGACGAACGCCTTGACGATCTCGGTGCGCGTCGGGTCGGGCACGCCGACCACGGCCGCCATCCGCACCGCGGGATGCGTGAGCAGGCAATCCTCGATCGGCCCCGGACCGATCCGGTAGCCGGCGCTCGTGATCACGTCGTCGTCGCGGCCGACGAAGCGCACGAAGCCGTCGGCGTCGATCGTGCCGGTGTCGCCCGTGAGCAGGTAGTCGCCCGCGAACTTGTCGCGCGTCGCTTCGGGATTGCGCCAGTATTCGATGAACATCACCGGGTCGGGGCGGCGCACCGCGATGTGCCCCTCGACGCCGGGCGGCAGCGGCGTGCCGTGCGCGTCGACGATCGCGACCGTGTGGCCGGGCACGGTCTTGCCGATCGCGCCGGGCCGCGCATCGAACAGCGCCGCGCACGACGACAGCACCATGTTGCATTCGGTCTGCCCGTAGAACTCGTTGATCGTCACGCCGAGCGCGTCGCGGCCCCAGGCCGTCAGTTCGGTGCCGAGCGATTCCCCGCCGCTCGCGACCGATTTGAGCGCGAGCGTGTGGCGCTCGCGCGGCGCCGGCACCGCGCGCATCAGCTTCAGCGCGGTGGGCGGCAGGAACGCGTGGGTCACGCCGTGCCGCGCCATCAGCGCGAACGCGGCCTCGCCGTCGAACTTCTCGAAGCGGCGCGCGAGCACGGGCACGCCGTGGTGCCACGACGGCAACAGCACATCGAGCAGCCCGCCGATCCACGCCCAATCCGCTGGTGTCCAGAACAGGCGCGCGGCGCGCGGAAAGCACTGCTGCGACATTTCGACGCCCGGCAGGTGGCCGAGCAGCACGCGATGCGCATGCAGCGCGCCTTTCGGCTTGCCGGTCGTCCCGGACGTATAGATGATCACCGCTGGATCGTCGGCGGCGGTGTCGGCCGGGGCGAACGCCGGCGATTCGGCGGCGAGTGCGGCGTCGTAGCGCAGCACGCCCGGTGCATCGGGCACATCGTCGCCGATGCAGTAGCACGTATGCAGCGCCGGCAGCCGCGCACGCAGCGGCGCGATCTTCGCGTAGCCGGTCGCGTCGGTGACGAGCGCGGCGGCCTCGCTGTTCGCGAGGCGGTATTCGAGCGCGTCGGCGCCGAACAGCGTGAAGAGCGGCACCGCGATCGCGCCGAGTTTGTAGGCGGCGAGATGGGCGATCGCCGTTTCGGGGCCCTGCGCGAGGAAGATCGCGATCCGGTCGCCGCGTTGCAGGCCCGCACGCGCGAAGCTGTTCGCGAGCCGGTTAGAAGCATTCCTCAGGTCGTCGAACGTGATGCGCGACACGTCGCCTTGCGCGGTTTCGTGGATCAGCGCGAGCCGTCCGCTGCCGTCGGCCCACTTGTCGCATACGTCCACGCCGATGTTGTAGCGGGCCGGAACCTCCCACGCGAAGCGGGAGAGCAGGTCGTCGTAGCAGTTGGCGGCGGGCAGCATGCAGGTCTCCTGGATATCGATCGTCGCTCAGGTCGATGGATTACATCGGCATTTCACGCGATCGAAACCACAATGGCGTCTGATGGATAAGGGAATGCTCGGGCTCGTGCAACGGGTGCGGCTCGGTGCACGATTCGGCAATGACGCATAAGATCACGACAAAACAGTGATGTGACCATGGATTTGCTTTTGATAGCTGCGGGGTTCAGCCTGTTCGGAATCGGCGCGCTGGTGGTGTTTGCCAGCCGCGTCGATCCGTTGTCCGGCCGTTTCACCGGCCGTCTGCGCAAGCGCTGACACAACCTACCGATCTTCCTCGCGACGACACGCGGTGCTTGCCGGCAACGCGTGTCGATTGTCGTGCGTGTTCAGCGCGCCGGCAGGTAGCGGGCAGGATCGATCGAACGACCGCCGTAGCGCAGCTCGAAGTGCAGCGCGACGCGATCGCTGTCGCTGTTGCCCATTTCCGCGATCGTCTGCCCCTGTGTGACCGACTGGCCTTCCTTCACGAGCAGCGCACGGTTGTGCGCGTAAGCCGTCAGGTAATCCGCGTTGTGCTTGAGGATGATCAGGTTGCCGTAGCCGCGCAACCCGTTGCCCGCATAGACGACGGTACCGGGCGCGGCGGCCATCACCGGCGTGCCTGTCGAGTTTGCGATATCGATGCCCTTGGATTTCGAGCCGTCGAAGGTGCGCACGACGTTGCCGGCCGCCGGCCAGATCAGCGCGATGCTCGTGGCCGGCTTGACGGCCGATTCGACTGGCGCGGAAGGCGCGGGGCGGCTGCGCCCCGCACTGCCGGTACCGGTGGTCGACGCCGTCGTCGTGCCGGCTGGCGGCGCGACGCGCAGCACCTGGTCGACTTCGATCGCGTCCGGGTTCGAGATCTGGTTCCAGCGCACGATGTTCGCCATCGACGTGCGGTTCGCGCGCGCGATCTTGTACAGCGTGTCGCCGCGCTCGACGCGGTAGAACCCGGGGCCGACGGGAGCGGAGCCGCACGCGGCCAGCAGCGTGGCGCAGGCGGCCGCGAAGAGCCGCTTCGTTGTTGTTCCGAACATTGAACCTCGCAAAACCCTGCCGCGCGCGACGCAGCAGGCGATACAAAACGTCAGATTTTAACGGGTTCGACCCGCGCACCGCAGTTTCGGGCCGCGGGCGGGGTCGGCGCGCACCGGTTCGGTGCGGCCCGGATCAGTCGGCGAGCGGGAGCACGCGAATCCGCAGCGTGGCTGTTTCGGTCGCGCCCGGTGCGAGCTTGCGCAGCCCGCGACCGTTGTGGATCGCGTCCGGCAGGCCGAGCCACGGCTCGACGCAGTAGAAGTCGGAGTCCGGTTTTTCGGTCCAGGTCGTGACCGCGTACCACGGGATCGAACCCGGCACGTCGAGCGCGATCTCGATCGTGCGGCGGCGGCCCGGCATCACGATACGCACGGGCGTGGACGGTGCGCCGTCGAGGCAGTGGAAGCGGTCGAGGATGTCAGGATCGCCGACGCTGTACGACGCTTCGCCGGGTTCGAGCGGGCTGATCGAGCCGTCCGCGAGCTGCATGCACCGATGCGTGGGCGGCAGCTCGAGCGTGGTTTGCGCGCGTTCGCCGTGCGGCAGCGCGAAATAGAAATGGTGGCCCGCGTAGTACGGCAGCGGCGTGTCGCCGCGGTTGGTCGTGGTGAGCGCGACGTCGAGCGTGTGCGCGTCGGCGAGCCGGTAGGTCGTTTCGAACCGGAAATCGAACGGGTAGCTGTCGCGCAGCGCGTCGTTCGCGTCGAGCGTCATCGACAGCGCGGTGCCGTCGGCCGACGGGTGTGCCGCGAACGGCAGGTCGCGCGCGAAGCCGTGCATCGGCAGGTCGCGGACCACGCCGGCGGCATCGCGCCAGCGGCCCAGCTCGCCGTCGACGCGGTGGCGGCCGAGGAACGGGAACAGCAGCGGATTGCCGCCGCGCACGCGCGCGAGGTTGCTCCAGTCGGCCGTGTCCGGCCAGAAGATGACCGGTTCGCCGTCGACGTGCCATGACAGCAGTCGGCCGCCGAATTGCGGGGCGACCCGAACGAGCGACGGGCCGGCGTGAAGTTCATGAATGTCGTGCTGCTGGAAGGTCGGCATGGCGAATCGGTATGAACGGGTGGGTGGAGTGCGCGATGGCGCGCTCCATTATCGGGCCGCGAGTCGGTCGGGGAAAACCCTTCTCGGGAAATTGCGAGTTTTTCAGATTGCCGACGGTCCGGATAATGGCGCTAAACCGGTGATGTTGCCGGCTCATGACACTTTGTGGAGAGGCCATGGATCTGGCAATGGCAATGGGAATCGCACTGTTCGGCATGTTCACCGGCAGCACGGTACTATTTTTCTACCAGCTCGGCCGCTGACTGCAATTTGTGCCGGATTCGAAAGGCCCGCCATGCAAATGGCGGGCCTTTTGCTTTCCGTTCGCTTACATATTGCAAGCATTTGTGTGCATCGCCGCAATAACCGGCCAAATGCCTTGGCGCGGTAATCCTGGCTCGGCATAATCGGGGCGCGTTTTTTCGGACGCGCGATGCGTCGTCCGCTTTTCTACCCGATGGATCATCACTAAAAGGACCGACGCGTGAGTCTCTGGTTTCTGGTATTCCTGAGCGTCCTGCAGGGCGTCACCGAACTCTTCCCCGTCAGCAGCCTTGGTCACACGCTGCTCGTGCCCGCGCTGTTCGGCATGCACATCGACAAGCATGCACCGCAATTGCTGCCGTTCCTCGTTGCGCTGCACCTCGGTACCGCGCTCGCGCTGCTGTGGTACTTCCGTGCACGCTGGATCGCGCTGATCGGCGGTTTCTTCGCGCAGCTCGGCGGTCGCAAGAACGACGACGGGCACCTGATGTGGGCGCTGATCATCGGCACGATCCCGACCGGGATCGTCGGGCTGTTGCTCGAGAAGCGCATCGAGCGGGTGTTTCACGACCTGCGGATCGTCGCGATCGCGCTGATCATCAACGGCGTGCTGCTGTGGGTCGGCGATCGCATCCAGCGTAGTCGTGCGCACCAGCCGCCGGAGAAGATGACGTTCAAGCAGGCATTCTTCGTCGGTCTCGCGCAGATCGGCGCGCTGATTCCGGGTTTCTCGCGCAGCGGGCTGACGATGATCGCCGGCAATGCGGCCGGGCTGACGGCGGAGAAGGCCGCGGAGTTCTCGTTCCTGCTCGGTACGCCGATCATTTTTGCTGCGGGCGTGCTCGAGTTGCCGAAGCTGTTCCATGCGCGGGATCAACTCGCGGACGCGCTGCTCGGTGGTGTGCTGACGGCGATTGCCGCTTATCTCAGCGTCAGGTTCCTGATGCGCTATTTCGAAGGGCGCGGGCGGCTGGCTTCGTTCGGCGTGTACTGCGTGATCGCCGGGGTGTTCTGTCTCGGCTGGTTCATGCTGCATGCGCAGCCGGTTTGATGGCGGTGGCGCCGGTCGTGCGTCGCGCGTGATATGACGCGATGATCGGGTATAATTTCGGGCTCGGCTTCATGCCGGGCCCGTTTCGTTTCGGGGCTTTGAATTGCGCGATCGGTTCGCGTTGCTCGAAGCCTCACGCGTCAAATGCGGTCCGGGTCGTGTGGCCGTGTCTTTGCTCCTCGACCGCCCTTAGCTCAGTTGGATAGAGCAACGGCCTTCTAAGCCGTAGGTCACACGTTCGAATCGTGTAGGGCGGGCCAGTGAAATCAATGGGTTACGTGTTTCTTCGTATGTCTTCCGCTCCCTTCTGTCCCGTTAGGTCTGCACTAGGTCTACACAGTTCATAACCCGGTCTGGGGCGGGCAGTTGCCTCCATAGATGCGTGTGGCTATGGCATGCGAGCCGCGCCACGATAAGCCGGGTGTATGCACAATCAACTTCACGCGAGTTACGGTAGGTGCAAAGCTGAAATAACGATCAGTTTGCAAAGGGATTCGTGATCTCACCTGTCGGTGCAGCCGACTCCACACGGACGTATTCCGGCTACATAGAAGCATGCGGAAGCACGTCCTCGACGCTGGCGGCCTCCGCAATGCCGCACAAACGATTGAAGCGCGGGCCGATACGCTGGATACGGCTGGCTGGAAGTGCCTGGGGCGGTACTTCGAGACCCAGTTGACCCTGCTCACAAAGGCGCGCGCGGCGATTTCCGCGCGTAGCCAGTCATCCTGGGCGCCGCACCTGAGCCAAACGATGGACGCACTCCAGAAAGCAACGCATGAAGTCCTGCAGACGGGCAACGACGGAAAGCCGCAGGATCTCGTTGCAAGGCTCGAGTCGTTCAAGCCCGCGCTTGCGCGGTATGAGGACGTGCTGTGGAAGGCGGGTGCCAGACGCAAGTGAACCCCCGATTCCCGTTGAACAAAATCGGCCGTACATGTTTGCCGTTGCGGTCCCACGGCGCTTGTATCGGGGACGGACGAAGCGCGACGATGACGGGCACATGTGCGGGAACCGAGTCGAACAGACGCGGCGGCAGCTTCGCCATCGCCGGCAGAGCAATCGCGAGCATGATCGCGTCGACACCGCGAATGGCGCCTTCCACGTCGACGGCGCGCGCACCGATTTCATTCGCGAAGGGCTGCACGCCCTCCGGACCCTTCGAATTCGCGACCCGCACGGCGTGCCCCGCCGCCTTCAACCGGCGCGCAAGCGTCCCGCCGATATTGCCGGTTCCGACGATGCCGATTTCCATGGTGGATACCTCGTTCAAGCATGTTTCGTCGGCCCGCCGTGTCACGCGAGATGGAATTTTTTCCGGAGGCTCGCATCGACCGGGCCGGCCGGCATGAAGCGCCGCAACTTGCGCAGCAGCGACGCCTCGCCGTTAGGTGTGTGCCGCATCCGCCATGCGCCGAGCGCCGCGTCGACGACGGTGGCGGCCACGCCCTCGGGGTGCGGCGCGGTTTTCACGCTGTGGACGACGGCACGCGACGCAAGCGTGCGCTCGCGGTCGTAATCGGCAATCGGCGCGCTTGCCTGCGGCGCATTGACGTCCAGGTTGGTCCGCGTAAACGACGGTTCGACCAGCGTCGCGCGAATGCCGAACTGGCGCAGTTCGTGATCGAGCGTTTCGGTCAAACCCTCCACCGCATGTTTGGATGCCGAATAGAGTCCCATATAGGGCGCGGGCAGGAAGCCGAGCACCGAACTGACATTGACGATCCGGCCGCGCCGTTGTGCCCGCATGTGCGGAAGCACGGCTTGCACCATGCGCAGGATGCTCAATACGTTGGTATCGAATAACGCCGCTGCCTCGTCCACCGAGGTTTCCTCCACCGCGCCGATCAGGCTCGTGCCCGCATTATTGACGAGCACGTCGATATGCGCGGCGCGCTCGACGATCTCACGGATTCCTGATCGAATGGACGCGTCGTCACGAACGTCCATTTCGATCAGCTCGACGCCGGCGACGGGCGCCGTTCCTGCGATACTGCGCACGGTTCCGAATACGCGGCACCCGCGCCGGGAAAACTTCTCTGCGGCGGCGCGCCCGATGCCCGACGACACGCCGGTCACGACGACAACGGTGGAGTTCGACATGGCTGTTTCCTTCGATACTGGGAATGGAGGGGGAGCAATTCAATCGCGCGCGTCGAGCGCGGGCACCGGTGCGGACGCGCCGAGCGACGCTTCATGTCCGCCATGGCGAGAGCCGGCGGTATGGCCAGGCCGGATTCGGTACCAGATCGCATACATCGCCGGCAGGAACACCAGCGTGAGGATCGTGCCGGCGAACGTGCCGCCGATCAGCGTGTACGCGAGCGTTCCCCAGAACACCGAATGGGTGAGCGGAATGAACGCGAGCACGGCCGCCATGGCGGTCAGGATGACCGGGCGCGCGCGCTGCACGGTCGCTTCGACGACCGCATGGAAAGGATCCAGCCCCGCCTGTTCGTTCTGATGGATCTGTCCGATCAGGATCAGCGTGTTGCGCATCAGGATCCCCGACAGGGCAATGAGCCCGACCAGCGCGTTGATGCCGAACGGCTGCCGGAACAGGATCAGTGTCGGCACCACGCCAATCAGCCCGAGCGGGCTCGTCATGAACACCATCACCATCGCGGAGATCGAGCGCACCTGGAAGATGATGATGACGAGCGTGACCGCGAGCATGATTGGGAAGAGCGGCAGCATCGCCTTCGTGGCCTTGCCCGATTCCTCGATGGAACCGGCTTCCTCGATTCGATAGCCGCTCGGCAGCGCGGCGATGATCGGCTGAAGCTGCTTCGTGATCGCAGTCGACACGTCCGGCGGCTGCAAGCCGTCGGCGATGTCGCCGCGCACCGTGAGCGTCGGCACGCGATCGCGCCAGCGCATGATCGGCTCCTCCATCCGCACGTCGACCTTGCCGACCTGCGACAGCGGGATGCGCTGCCCGTTCGCGCCGGCGAGCGTGAAGTCGTCGAGCCGCGCCGGGTCGAGCCGTGCATCGCCGCCCGAGCGCGCGATGACCTGCACGGTCCGGATATCCTCGCGCACCGCGGTGACGGGCACCCCGGTCAGCAGGAACTGCAACTGCTGCGCGACCGCGCTGGACGTCAACCCGACTGCCTGCAGGCGATCCTGCTGCAACGTGAAATGCAGCGTCGGCGCGCGCGTGCCCCAGTCCGCATTGACCGTGCGCATCATCGGGCTGCCGGTCATCACGCGCTCGACGTCGGCCGCGATGCCGCGCAGCGTGTCCGGATCGGGGCCCGTGATCCGGTAGGCCACCGGGAACGGCGAATACGGGCCGAACACGAGCTGCGTCACGCGCACGCGCGCGTCAGGCGCGAGGCCGTTGGCGATGGCCTGCCGCAGCCGCGCCTTCAACGCGTCGCGCTCGTCCTGGCTGTCGGTGCGCACGACGATCTTCGCGAACGACGGATCGGGCAGCTCCGGCCCCATCGCCAGATAAAAGCGCGGCGCGCCCTGGCCAACGTACGCGGTGACGATCTTCGCTTCCTTCTGCTTCGCGAGCCATGCTTCGACCTTCGACGTCGCGGCGCTCGTTTGCGAAATCGACGTGCCGTACGGCATCTGCACCTCGATCAGCACCTCGGGGCGATCGGAGATCGGGAAAAACTGCTTCTTGACGATCGCCATGCCGAGAATCGCGAGCGCGAACAGCGCGACGACGGAACCGGCGACGAGCCATTTGCGGGCGATCACGCGCGTCAGCCATTGCCGGAAGCGGTTGTAGCGGGGCGTGTCGTAGATCGCATCGTGACCGCCTTCGAACTTCCTGAGGTTCGGCAGCATCTTCACGCCGAGGTACGGCGTGAACGCGACGGCGACGACCCACGATGCGATCAGCGCGATCCCGACGATCCAGAACATGTTGCTCGTGTATTCGCCCGCGGTGGAGCGCGCGAAGCCGTTCGGCATGAAGCCGACCGCAGTGACCAGCGTGCCGGCGAGCATCGGCGCGGCCGTATGGCTCCACGCATACGCCGACGCGGCCACGCGGTCGTAGCCTTCCTCCATCTTCACGACCATCATCTCGATCGCGATGATGGCATCGTCGACCAGCAGCCCGAGCGCGAGGATCAGCGAGCCGAGCGTGATGCGGTCGAAGTTCTTGCCGGTGGCGGCCATCACGACGAACACCACGGCCAGCGTCAGCGGCACGGCCGCGGCGACCACGAGCCCCACGCGCCAGCCCATGCTGACGAAGCTCACCAGCATCACGACGAGCAGCGCGGCGAAGAACTTGATCATGAATTCGTCGACGGCCGAGCTGATGTTCACGGACTGGTCGGTGACCTTGGTCAGGCTCATGCCGAGCGGCAGTTCCGCGTTGATCGCGCCGACTTCGCGGTCCAGCGCGCGGCCGAGCGTGAGCCCGTTCCAGCCGTCGCGCATCACGACGCCGAGCAGCAGCGCGGGTTCGCCGTTGTTGCGGATCATGAACGTCGCCGGATCTTCGTAGCCGCGCTCGACGGTCGCGATGTCGGACAGTTTCAGCGTGCGGCCCTGCGCGACGATCGGCGTGTCGCGAATCTTCTGCAGCTTGTCGAACGCGCCGTCCACGCGAATGAAGATCTCCGGCCCGCGCGTCTCGACGGAGCCGGCCGGCGTCAGCGCGTTCTGGCCGTTCAGTGCGGCGAATACGTCCTGCGGGCTCACGCCGAGCGTCGCGAGCCGGTCGTGCGACAGCTGCACGTAGATGCGCTCCGCCTGTTCGCCGATGATGTCGACCTTCTTCACGCCCGGCACATGCAGCAGCCGCTGGCGCTGCACCTCGGCATCGCGCACCAGCAGGCGCTGCGGTTCGCCCTTGGCCTTCAGCGCGAACAGCGCGAACGTGACGTCCGCGTATTCGTCGTTGACCATCGGGCCGATCACGCCGGCCGGCAGATCGTTCGCGACGTCGCCGATCTTCTTGCGCGCCTGATAGAACTGCTCCTGCACCTCGGACGGCGGCGTGCTGTCGAGCAGCGTCAGCGTCGTGAACGCGAGGCCGGGGCGCGTGTAGGTTTCGGTGCGGTCGTACCAGCGCAGCTCCTGCAGGCGCTTCTCGATCTTTTCGGCGACCTGGTCGTGCATGTCCTGCGCGGTCGCGCCCGGCCACGCGGTGACGATGGTCATCACCTTGACCGTGAAGGCCGGGTCTTCCGCGCGGCCCAGCTTGAAGAACGACACGAGCCCCGCGAGCGAAATCAGGCAGATCAGGAACAGCGTAATCGCGCGCTCGCGCACGGCGAGTGCCGAAAGGTTGAAACGGCGTTCGCTCACGGCCGTGCTCCTTCGCTCGCGACCGTGGTGGCCGACGCGGACACACGAACCGCTTCGCCGTCACGTAGCAGATGGGCACCGAGCGCGACGACCCGGTCGCCTTGCTTGAGTTTGCCGGACACGCGTGCGCTGTCGTCGTCCAGATGTTCGACCGTGACCGGCCGCCATTCCACCTTGGCCGGGCTGCCTGCGACCACCCACACGCCGGGCCCTTTGCCTGTGTCCAGCAGCGCGCCGATCGGCACCTGCAGGCCGGCTTGCGGCGTCGCGCGCGTGTCGTCCGGCATGCGGATCGTGACGGTCGCGCCCAGCGGTGCGGCGGCGAGCGCGCCTTGCAGCACGTAGCGCGCTTCGAACGTGCGCGTTCGCGCATCCGCGGTGTCGGAGAGCTGGCGCAGCGTCGCGGGGACGCTCGCGCCCGGCTTGCCGAACAGCTCGGCCTGCGCGACCGAGCCGACCGCGGGACGCAGCGTTTCCGGCAACTGGATCACGGCTTCCCGGCTGCCGGCGTGCGCGAGCCGCACGACCGGCTGGCCGGCGCTGACGACCTGGCCGGGCTCCGCGAGCGTGTCCATCACGACGCCGTCACCGTCCGCGACGAGTTCCGCATAGCCGGTCGCATTGCGCGCGACGTCGGCATCGGCCTCGGCCGCGCTCAGCTGGGCTTTCGCGGCATCGGCCGCTGCCTTGACCTGGTCGTAGGCCGATGCCGATATCGCGCCGGTGCCGCGCAGGTCGCGGTAGCGCGCTTCGTCCTCGGCGGTCTGCCGCGCGCGTGCCCGTGCCGCGGCCACGGCTTCGTCGCGTGCGCGCGCCGCGAGCTTCAGGTCGACGGGATCGATCCGCATCAGCGGCTGGCCGCGCCGGACGGTTTGCCCGGTATCGATGAGCCGCTCCAGCACCTTGCCGGACACCCGGAACCCGAGGTCGCTCTGCACGCGGGCGGCGACGGTGCCGGTAAATGACCGCGACGCGGGCGCGGCGGCCTGCACGATGGCGGTACGCACGAGCGGCGCTTCCGTGCGCGGATCGGAAGGCGCTTTTCCGCTGCAGGCGGCTAGCGCGAGGGGCAGTACGGAAGCGACTGCGAGGAGAGCGAGGCGACGCCGGACCATGAAAGACCCACTGACGAAGTGATCGGGGCTTTCATTGTGTATCTAGTGACTAAAATAGTCAATGGTCACAACGAGTGCCGGATCATGGGGCGAGGCTGCGGAGCACCAGGCTCGACAACTGCGCGGGCGCGGCGTCGGTCGTGTCGAGGTTGTACTGCAGCAGCAACGGATTCAGGTACGGCCGCATCACGAGGTAGATCGCCGTCGCGGTCTCGTCCAGCGGCGTCTTGCGCTCGAACTCGCCGCTTTGGCGGCCCGCCTGCAGCACCTCCTGCAGCAGCTTCTGCACGCGTGCCTCATACGCCTGCACCGATTGCCAATTGCCGGTGGCGGCCGACGCCGCGATGTCGTACAGCTTGCGGTCGCGGAAGAACAGCCGCAGGCTCGCTTCGGTAGAGACCTTGAACATGCGCCGCAGCTTTTCGGTGGGCAGTTCTGCTTCGGCGACGGCGGCGCGCACGTCGGTTTCGATTTCGTGCAGGCAGTTCGCGCAGATCATCTCGCCGATCGCCTGTTTCGATTCGAAGAACTTGTAGATATACGCCTTCGAGAAGCCGATGGCCTTCGCAAGATCGGACACGGTCGTCTTCTCGTAGCCGTACCGGCTGAAGTGCTCGGTGGCGGCGGCCACGATCTGGTCGCGCACGTCGTGATCGGCCGGGCCGCGCGCGGGCGCCGGGGATGCGGTGTTTTCTTTCATGGGTTGCGGCTGGCAGGGATGGACAACGAGTGACTATTTGGTATTATAGTCACTACCTGATCTTTGCTGAAACCGTCATGCTACCGAAACCCATCGTTGCCGCGGTGCTGGCCGCGCTCCTGTCGACGGGATGTGCCGTCGGTCCCGACTACGTGCGGCCGGACATCGCCATGCCGCAGCGCTTCGAGGGCCAGCGCGCCGTGGAGCAACGGCGCGCGGCGGCCGACGCCGAGCTCGCGACGTGGTGGACGGGTTTCGGCGATCCGCAGTTGACCCGGTTCGTCACGCTCGCGCTTGCGCAGAACCTCGATCTGGCGCAGGCCGCGGCCCGCGTCACGCAAGCGCGTGCCGGGCTCGGGGCGGCCAATGCGGCGCTGTTGCCGTCGGGCAACGTGACCGGTCAGGCCGCGCGCGTCTACCAGTCGGTCGAAACGCCGTTGGGGCGGGTGCTGAATTCGACGCCCGGCTTCGACCGTCACGGCAGTGACTACGAGGCCGATTTCAACGCGAGCTGGGAACTGGACGTGTTCGGCGGGTTGCGCCGCGGGCGGGAAGCCGCGCTCGCCGACTATCAGGCATCCGAAGCGGCGGCGGTCGCCACGCGCCTGGCAGTCGCCGCGCAGACGGCGGACATCTACATCACGATTCGCGGGTTGCAGGGCCGGCTGAAGGTCGCGCGACATCAGGTGCAGACCGAACAGGATCTGTTGTCGACCATCAACCTGCTGTATGGAAAGGGGCTCGCGGCGGAGCTTCAGGTCAGGCAGGCCGAAGGCGCGCTCGCTCAGGTTCGCGCAACGGTGCCGGTTCTCGAAGCGGCGCTGGACACGGCGATGAACGCGCTCGACGTGATGCTCGGCGCGCAGCCCGGCATGCATCGCGCGGAATTGCTCGACGGCGGCGACGTGCCGGTGGCGCCGCGGATCGCGGCGACGGGCACGCCGGGCGAACTGCTCAGGCGGCGGCCCGACCTGATCGTCGCCGAGCGGCGCCTCGCGGCGTCGAACGCGCGCATCGGCGTGGCGATTGCCGAGTATTACCCGAAGTTCTCGCTGAGCGGATTGATCGGCAGCGCGACGACGATGGGCGCGGGCAACCTGTTTGCCGGCGGCGCGAACCAGGCGGCCGGCGTGCTCGGCTTGCGCTGGCGCCTGTTCGACTTCGGGCGGATCAATGCGCAGATCGCCGACGCCAAAGGGAAGGATGCCGAAATGCTGGCCGCGTATCGGCTCGCGGCGCTGCATGCCACCGAGGATGTCGAAAACGCGTTCTCCGCACTCGTCAAGCGCGACGAACAGGCGGCCGTGCTCGCCAGCGGCGTGGATTCGCTCGGCCGTGCGTGGGCCGCGTCGTTTGCGGCGTACCAGAAAGGGGTCGTCAGCCTGATCGAGGTGTTGCAGGCAGACGAAAGCCTGCTGCGCGCATCGGACGAACGCGTGCAGGCGAAAACCGAAGCGGCTCGGGCGTCGGTGGCTGCGTTCAAGGCGCTCGGCGGAGGATGGCAAGGGGCGGCGTCCGAAGCCGTCGCCGGTCGATAACGATTGTACGTACCGACGCGTTGGCGGGGAGTGGCGTCGTCCTCCCCGTTCTTTGCGCGATGCGTGCTCTGGACCATGCGACCCGAGCGGATGACACGTGCGGAAAGCCGCGAACACACCCGTCGGGACCTGCTCGACGCCGCCGCGCTGTGCATAGCGGAAAAGGGACGGGCGGCACCGGAGCAGCGGCCTCGTCCGCCGATCGTGCGCTTGTCGTGATCGCGATCATGGATGGCCTGCGGTACCTGGGGAGATCGTGATTTCCGTGCATGTTTTCGGTCAGAGCGATCTAACGGGAGGACTGGCGAGGCCAAAGGAGGGCGTTTCAGACGGTTGTGGATCACACACGATCGATGCGACGTAGACCGGATCGATCGGCGACGTGACGCCCCATGCGCGCGTGCGCTTGCCGCGGTCGATCGATTGCACGATGCCGGCCGTGTCGAGTCCTTCCAGCCGTGCGCGGCGCACCTTCACGTTTTGCGTGGGGCCGTAGCCGGCGTTCAGGAACAGCGAGCAGGGTGTGCCGGTGTCGAGCGCGCGCCGGCAGGTGAAATCGGCGTTCTTGCATTGCCGGCATTGGGGCGCGAGACCACGGCGGCGTGAACGGCGAGGGGGCCGCGCGATGCGTTTCTCGTGCGGCGGCGAGCTTCGCGATCGCAGTCCGCTGGCTCGTCGCATATCGCCGGATCAGATATTCATCGAAAAAATAACCATTTGGTCCACGCGTCGGCACGCACTAAAGTCTCGCATCCTGCTGCCGGTTGCGACACCGGCGATCTCGACACTATTTCAGAAGCCTGCCCAATGAATCGATCGATGTCCTCCCAGGTCCGCCGCGCTGCGGCCGCGTTGTTCATGCTTGGCGTGGCGTCCGCCGCCCACGCGGCCCAACCGACGCTGCGCGTCGGCATCGACGCCGAGTCGTACCCGCCGTTCTTCTCGAAGGATTCGACCGGCAAGTGGAAAGGGTGGGAAATCGATGTGCTCGATGCCGCATGCGGCAAGCTGAACGTGCGTTGCGAACTCACCGACATCGCGTGGGACGGGCTGATCCCGGCGCTGCAGAACCGCAAGATCGACGTGATCTGGTCGTCGATGACGATCACCGGCGAACGGCAGAAGGCGATCGACTTCAGTCGCGCCTATTATGAATCGCCGACGGTATTCGTCGGCGCGAAAAGCGATCGGCGCCGCGTCGATTGCGCGGTGCCTGCAACCTTCAAGGACCGCGTGATCGGCGTCGAGGCCGGCACGAACTTCTCGGCATTCCTCGATGCACGCTTCAAGCGCGACGCGCAAATCAAGGCGTTCGACAAATTCGACAACGCGCTGGCGGACCTGGTTTCCGGTCGGGTCGACTACGTGCAGGAAGCGAAGGGCCTGTTCACGGCCTTCCTGTCGTCGCGCGACGGGAAGGATTTCGAGGTCAAGGCCACCTGCGCGGACAACCCGGTGCTGGGTCTTGGCATCGGCGCGGGCGTGCGGCAAGGCGATGCACTGCGCGGCCGGTTGTCGGCTGTGATCGCACAACTGCAGCAGGACGGCACCTGGGATGCGATCACCGCGCGCTATCCGAACCTGAAGGGCACGATCGAAAAGGGCCGTTGAACCGATGGTCGCGGACGACTCGCTGCTGGCATTGCTCGCGTTCGGCGACGGCGGTTACGGCCGCATCTTCGCGAGCGCGTTCGCGCTGACGCTTGGCGTCGCGGTGGCGTCGTTCTGCGCCGGGACGCTGCTCGGCATCGCCGGCGCGCTCGGCAAGCTGTCGCGGCACGCGCCGCTCGCGTGGCTGGTGCGGCTCTACACGACACTCGTGCGCGCGCTGCCGGAACTGTTGTGCCTGCTGCTTGCGTTCTATGCGGTCGCACCCGCGGTCGAGGCCGTCCTGCGTCGCGGCGGCCTCGTCTCCGACGCGTTCGCGTTCGATCCGTTCGTGGTGGCCACGTTATCGCTCGGCTTCATCCAGGGCGCCTATCTGACCGACATCTTCCGCGCGGCGCTCGTCAACGTACCGGTTGGGCAGATCGAGGCCGCGCACGCGTACGGGATGGGCCGGTGGCAAACATTGATGCGCATCCGGCTCCCGGTCGCGGCGCGGCTCGCGCTACCCGGCGTCGGCAACGTGTGGCTGAACGCAACCAAGGATGCGTCGTTCATCAGCGTGCTCGGCTCGTTCACGGATCTGCTGAAGGCGAGCCAGCTCGCCGCCGGCGCGACGCGGCACCCGGTTTTCTTCTATCTGGTCACGGCAGCGCTGTTCCTGTTGTTGAGCATCACGTCGACGGGCCTCTTCGCCGCGCTCGAGCGGCATGCGAGCCGCGGCACGAGGCGCGCGACCGCATGAGCTTCTCACTGCCGTTCCTGCTCGACACGGTGATGCCGAAGTTGCTCGCCGCAGTGCCGACGACCCTGGCGCTGATGCTGCTGTCCGGCATCGCCAGCGTGCTGATCGGCATTCCGCTTGCGCTCGCGGCAAGTTCGCGTCATGCGTCGAGCCGCTGGCCGGCACGCAGCTGGATCATGTTGATTCGCGGCACGCCGCTGCTGGTGCAGCTTTATCTGCTGTATTACGGCTTCGGGCAGATCGTCCCGCGCGAATGGATGCGCGACAGCTGGGCGTCGCCGCTGCTGCGGGATGCGTTCTGGTACGCCGTCGTCGCGTTGAGCGTGAACGAGGGCGCGTATGTCGCGACGATCCTGCGCGGTGCGATCGCCGGCGTGCCGGCCGGCGAGATCGAGGCCGGCTATGCGTACGGGATGACGCGGGCCGGTGTGCTGCGTCGGATCGTCGGTCCGAGGGCGTGGCGGCTCGCGCTGCCCGCGCTCACCGGCGAAGCGATCCTGCTGCTGAAATCGACCGTCCTCGCGTCGACCGTCACGGTGTTCGACGTGATGGGAACGGCCAACGCGATGCGCTTCGAAACGTTGCGCGTATACGAACCGCTGGCCGGCGCGGCGATCGTCTATGTCGTGCTGGTCGCGATTCTGACGATTCCCGCGGCCCGCCTCGAACGGCGCCTCAATCGCTACCTGACGCGCGAGCCGGACGACCGTGCGCCCGTGCGGGCACGTCGCGCGTCATCGGGCGTGTGGGCCGCCCCCCATTGATATTCCCGTTTCTCATCGAGCATGACGATGTCCGATCCTCGCCCCCTGTTGTTTTCCCTGTATGAACAAGCCAGCGTCGGCTGCGGCGGCGCGCCGAGTCTCTGGACCCATCCCGCGGACGAACGGCTGCGCGCGAATACGCTCGCGTACTGGTCGGACCTCGCGCGCAAGGCCGAGCAGGCCGATCTCGACATGCTGTTCTTCGCGGACGTGCTCGGCCTGTACGACGTATACGGCGGGTCCGCCGATGCGGCACTGCAATGGGCGGTGGAGTCGCCCGCGAACGATCCGATGATGCTGATCCCGGCGCTCGTCGCGCAGACCGAGCGGCTCGCGTTCGGGGTGACCGCGAGCACGACGTACGAACATCCGTTCGCGCTCGCGCGGCGCTTCAGCACGCTCGATCACCTGAGCAACGGCCGGATCGGCTGGAACATCGTGACGTCCTACCTGGCGAGTGCAGCGCGCAATTTCGGGCTCGACCGGATGATCGGCCATGACGAGCGCTACGCACGCGCGGAGGAGTTCCTCGACGTCGTGTACAAGTTGTGGGAAGGGAGCTGGGCGGACGATGCGGTTGTCGCCGACAAGCGCGCGCCGCGCTATGCGCGCGGCGATCGGGTGCGGCCGATCGCGCACGAGGGCACGCATTATCGCGTGCACGGCCCGCACGTCTGTGCGCCGTCGCCGCAGCGCTCGCCGGTGCTGATCCAGGCTGGCTGGTCCGGGCGCGGGCGTGAATTCGCGGCGAAGCACGCCGAAGTGGTGTTCGTCGCGAAGTCGAACCCGCACGAGATCCGCGCCGGCCTCGACGAAATTCGACGGCTGGCGGTCGAAAATGGCCGGGCGGCGGACGATGTGAGGGCGCTCACGGTGCTGCGCATCGTGACGGCGCGCTCGTCGGGCGATGCGAAGGAGAAATGCCACGCGCTGCAACAGCACTATCACCTGCACGCGCAACTCGTCAGCTACGCGGGCGATACCGGCATCGACATCGATCGCTATGCAGACGACGAGCCGCTGACGACACAAACCGAAGGGCTCACGTCCTACGTGGTACGGCCGGACGGCAGCGGCACGCCGCTCACCGCCGGCGACGTGCGGCGCAAGTTCGCGAGCGTTACGCGCGGCACCGACCTGATCCTCGTCGGCTCGCCGGACGAAGTCGCGGATCAGCTCGCCGAGCATGCGCGGCAATCGACGACGAGCGGCTACATGCTCAATCCGCTGATCAGCCCCGGTACGCTCGACGATTTCGCCGAACTGATCGTGCCGGAACTGAAAAAGCGCGGCTTGTACCGGACGACGTCGCCTGCCGGCACCTTCCGTTCGCGGCTGAGCGGACGCGATCGCCTTCCGGACAGCGCGCATGGAGCGTCTTTCAGGCAATCCGGATCTGACGGACGCTGACGAGCGGGTCGATACGGCGCGGTCGTTCCGCGCGCCGTCGGCAGCACCACGCGTGTCGACGCGACAGTCGCGCGGTCAGTGTTGTCGCAGTGGTTCGAAGCGCTCGAGGTCATCGTGACGATGGGCGCGAACGGTGCGCACACGTGCACGTTCGCAAATTGCTCCGCTCGAGTTCGCGCCAGATCAGGTCGAGCGCCCGAGCAGCGGTCTTTACCACTGCCGCAGATAAACGTATCCGAATCGCTTCGTTGACGCGGTCCGGCACGCGCTCGTAGATTCGCATTTTGACCGAATCAAGGGCTGTATCGTGACGACTCCCGCCATCCGCACCGCATCGACGTCCGCCGGCCATCGGCCTGCCTTGCCGCGGGAGGCCGTCGCGCAGCGATTCGACATCGTTCCGTTCAATGCGCCGCTCGGCGCCGAAGTGGTCGGCATCGACCTGTCGCAACCGCTCGGCGCCGCCGATTTCGCACGGATCCATCGCGCGCATCTCGACCATCACGTGCTGGTATTTCGCGATCAGCGCATCACGCCGGACGAACACATCGCGTTCAGCCGCCGCTTCGGCCCGCTGCAGATCCACGTGCTGCACCAGTTCGCGCTGGCCGCGCATCCGGAAGTGCTGATCGTGTCGAACATCGTCGAGAACGGCAAGCCGATCGGGCTCGGCGACGCGGGCCATTTCTGGCACTCCGATCTGTCGTACAAGGAAAAGCCGAGCCTCGGCTCGCTGCTGCATGCGCAGGAACTGCCGGCGGAGGGCGGCGACACGCTGTTCGCGAACATGCATCTCGCATGGGACACGCTGCCCGCGCACCTGCGCCGCGCGGTCGAGGGGCGGCGTGCCGAGCATACGTATCTCGCCCGTTATGCGGAGCTGCAGGCGCGCAGCCCGTGGCGGCCGAACCTGTCGGCCGAGCAGATCGCGCAGGTCGAGGCGGTGGTGCATCCGGTCGTGCGCACGCATCCGGAAACGGGCCGCAAGGCGTTGTTCGTCAGCGAGCATTTCACGACGCGCATCGTCGATCTGCCCGACGACGAAAGCCGCGCGCTGCTCGCCGAACTGTTCGCGCACAGCGTGCGTGCCGGGCATCTGTATCGGCACCACTGGCGCGAACACGACCTCGTGTTCTGGGACAACCGTTCGCTGATGCATCTCGCGGCCGGCACGCCCGACCATCTGCGCCGCAAGCTGTATCGCACGACGATCGAGGGCGATGCGCCGTTCTGAGCGTCCCGTCCTTGTTCCGCCGCCTCATTCTCACTGGAGTTTCGATGTCGTTTCCGCTTTCGCCGGCCCTGCGCCGCACGACCCTGGCCGCGCGCCGCGCGCTGGCCGCCATGCTCGCCGCCACGCTCGCATGTGCCGCCGCCGGCGCCCCGCAAGCCGCGCACGCGGAAGGCCGCATCCGCATCGCCGAGCAGTTCGGCGTCGTCTACCTGATGCTGAACGTCGCGCGCGACCAGCAACTGATCGAGAAGGAAGGGCGCAAGGCCGGCCTCGACATCAGGGTCGACTGGGTGCGGCTGTCGGGCGGCGCGGCCGTGAACGACGCGCTGCTGTCGGGCGCGATCGACATGGCCGGCGCGGGCGTCGGGCCGCTTCTGACCGTGTGGGATCGCACGCGCGGCCGGCAGAACGTGAAGGGCGTCGCGTCGCTCGGCAATTTTCCGTACTACCTCGTCAGCAGCAACCCGAACGTGAAGACGATCGCCGACCTGGGCACGAAGGACCGCATCGCGGTGCCGGCCGTCGGCGTGTCGGTGCAGTCGCGCGTGCTGCAGTACGCGGCCGCGAAGCAGTGGGGCGACAAGCAGTTCGACAAGCTCGATCCGCTGACGCAGGCGATTCCGCATCCCGACGCGACGGCGGCGATCCTCGCGAACAGCAGCGTGATTACCGGCCACTTCGGCAATCCGCCGTTCCAGGAGCAGGAGCTCGCGGGCAATCCGAAAGCGCACATCGTGCTGAATTCCTACGACGTGCTCGGCGGCCCGAGCTCCGCGACGGTGCTGTACGCGACCGGGAAATTCCGCGACGACAACCCGAAGACGTACCGCGCGTTCGTCGCCGCGCTCGCGGACGCCGCGCGCCAGATCGCGGCCGATCCCGAGCGCGCGGCCGATACCTATATCCGCGTGAACGGGTCGAAGATCGATCGCGCGTTGCTGCTGAAGATCCTGCGCAATCCGCAGGTGCAGTTCAAGACGGCCCCGGAGAACACCCTGAAGCTCGCGCAGTTCATGTATCGCACCGGCGCGATCCGCAACGAGCCGACGTCGTGGCGCGACTACTTCTTCGACGATACGGCGACGGCCGGCGGTAGTTGAGCGGCGGTGGCGCCGCGGCATCGCGATCGACGCTTATGCGTCGACGCGGTTTCGATATGCGCAATCGTTGGTTGGGTCGCGCGCCGCGCCGCCGTATGTTGATGCTTTACCCGCAAGAGTTTCGATCGTGAACGCCACTTACGCCACTTCTCCCCGAATCGGGCTGCCGCCGTATGCGGCGCGCGGTGCCGCCGCGCCGGCCGCCCAACCCGGCACCGACGCACGCGCCGAGAGCGGGCCCGCGCCCGTACCGCAGCTTGCATCGGCCGGTGCGCGGAGCGAGCGCCTGCTGGCGATCGATCGCGTGAGCCTCGAATACCGGAGCGGCGCGCGGATCGTCCGCGCGACCCATCAGGTCAGCTTCGACGTGTACGGCAGCGACCGCTTCGTGCTGCTCGGCCCGTCGGGGTGCGGCAAGTCCACGTTGCTGAAGGCGATCGCCGGCTTCATCGAGCCGGTGTCGGGTTCGATCGCGCTCGACGGCCGGCCCGTGCAGGGGCCGGGCCCGGACCGCATCGTCGTGTTCCAGGAATTCGACCAGTTGCCGCCGTGGAAGACGGTCGTCGAGAACGTCGCGTTTCCGTTGCGGGCGGCCGCGAAGCTGTCGCGCACCGAAGCACGCGAGCGCGCGCTGCATTATCTCGACAAGGTCGGCCTCGGCGCGTTCGCCGATGCGTATCCGCATACGCTGTCCGGCGGCATGAAGCAGCGCGTCGCGATCGCGCGTGCGCTGGCGATGCAGCCGCGCGTGCTGCTGATGGACGAACCGTTCGCCGCGCTCGACGCGCTCACGCGCCGCAAGATGCAGGAAGAACTGCTGCGCCTGTGGGACGAGTTCCGCTTCACGTTGCTATTCGTCACGCATTCGATCGAGGAGGCGCTCGTCGTCGGCAACCGGATCCTGCTGCTGTCGCCGCATCCGGGCCGCGTGCGCGCGGAGCTCAACAGCCACGACTATTCGCTCGACAACGTCGGCAGCGGCGACTTTCGCGACCAGGCGGCGCGCATTCATCATCTGCTGTTCGATACCGACGAAGCGAACGTCACCCGCGCAGCACCGGCCACGGAGGCAATCGCATCATGAGCACGATCGATCCGGCTCTGCCGCCGCTGCCGCCCGTTCGCGCGGAATACGTCCATGCGCTCGACACGCCGCCCGACGCCGAACGCGCCGCGCCCGTGCCGCTGCTGCGCCGCATCGCCGGTGCGAGCGGGTTTCGCCGCGCCGTCATCGCGCTCGTGCTGATCGCCGCATGGGAAATCGTCGCGCGCATCGTCGCGAACGACCTGCTGGTGCCGACCTTCGGCGCGACGCTGGCCGCGTTCGTGCAGGGCATCGCATCGGGCGAACTGCTGGTGAAGACGGGCATCTCGATGTCGGTGCTGCTGCGCGGCTATGCGCTCGGCGTGCTGTTCGCGTTCGTGCTGACGTCGCTCGCGGTGTCGACGCGCATCGGCCGCGACGTGCTCGCGATGCTCACGTCGATGTTCAACCCGCTGCCGTCGATCGCGTTGCTGCCGATCGCGCTGCTGTGGTTCGGGCTCGGCACCGGCAGCCTGCTGTTCGTGCTCGTGCACGCGGTGCTGTGGCCGCTCGCGCTCAGCATGTATACGGGTTTCGCCGGCGTGCCGGCCACGCTGAAGATGGCCGGGCGCAACTACGGCCTCACCGGCCTGCGCCAGATCGCGCTGATCCTCGTGCCGGCCGCGCTGCCGTCGATCCTGTCGGGGCTGCGCGTCGGCTGGGCCTTCGCGTGGCGCACGCTGATCGCGGCGGAACTCGTGTTCGGCGCGAGCGCGGGGCAGGGCGGGCTCGGCTGGTACATCTTCCAGAACCGCAACGAGCTGTATACCGACCGCGTGTTCGCGGGCCTCGCGGCCGTCATCGTGATCGGCCTGCTGGTCGAGCACCTCGTGTTCGATACGCTCGAACGCGTGACGGTGCGCCGCTGGGGCATCCCGCACTGACACGCGCCGATCCGGGCGAGCATGCGGGCGCCAACGCTCGCATCGGAGCAGGAACCGGAAGGTTCCCGGCCGCGCCGCCCGTTGTGGCATTTCGCGACTTTCCAACTGCCGACATGTCTTCCCACTCGATTCCCGACGGCGCGGCCGACCGCATCACGCGCCGGCTGGCCGCCGCGATTGCGTGTGCCGAGCCCGCGCGTGATCCGTCCGCCATCGCTGCCGCGCGGCGTGGCCTGCTCGACTTCCTTGCCGCCGCGTTCGCCGGCGCGCGCGACAACGGTTACCGCAAGCTGCTGGCGGTGTGCGGTCGCGATTCGGCCGGCGCGGCAGCGGTGATCGGCAGTGCGGCACCGGCGTCGCCGCAATATGCCGCGCTGCTCAACGGCTATGCAGGCCACGCGCTCGACTACGACGACGTGCACAGTAGCGTGCGCGGCCACCCCGGCACCGTGCTGCTGCCGGCGTTGCTCGCGCTCGCGCAGGTGCGCGCACGCAGCGCGCTCGAACTGCTCGACGCCTACGTCGTCGGCGTCGAGACGATGGCGCGGGTCGGTCTCGCGCTCGGCAGCCGCCACTATGAACTCGGCTTCCACAACACCGCGACGCTCGGCACGCTCGGCGCGGCCGCCGCCGCGGCGCGTCTGCTCGGGCTCGATGCGGCAGCGACCGAAAACGCGCTCGGCGTCGCCGCGACGCAATCGGCCGGGCTGCGGCTGCAGTTCGGCAGCGAGGTCAAGCCGTTGCATGCGGGCCTTGCGGCGCGCGCGGGGCTGTTCTCCGTGGAACTCGCCGAGGCCGGACTGGCCGGCGCGCCGGGCGCACTCGACGGCCCGGAAGGATTCTTCGCCGTGTTCGGCGGCGGCGCGGCGCAGCCGGCGCGCGTGCTGGCCGACTGGGGCGCGCCGTGGCAGATCGTGTCGCCCGGCCTGTACTTCAAGCCGTGGCCGTGCTGCACGGCAACCCATTACGCGGTGCAGGCCGCGCTCGATCTGCGCGCTCGCCACCGTATCGCGCCGGCCGACATCGACGGCATCGTGGTCACCTTCCCGCCGGGCGGCGACACGCCGCTGTCGAACCGGCTGCCGGCAACCGGCCTCGAAGCGCGCTTCAGCGTGGAATACGCGGTGGCCGCCGCACTGACGGACGGCCCGCCGGGCGTCGCGACGTTCGCCGACGTGCCCGTGCGCGATGACCTGATCGCACTTGCCGCACGCGTGACACGGCGCCACGATGCCGCCGCGCCGCGCGCGTCGACCGATCCCGCGACGCGCTTCTCGGTCGTCGAACTCGTGCTGCGCGGCGGCGACACGCTGCGGCAGCGCACCGAACGCCTCGTCGGCGCCGACGATCTCGCCGCGAAGTTCGCGGATGCGACCGCCCACGATCCCGCGCTCGCGTTCGTGCCGGAACTGATCGACACGATGCGCGGCACGGCCGATCTCGCACGCCTTTTCCACACCTTTACGTCGCTTCAATCATGAGCACCGATCGCAGCACATCCTCCCGTCGCCGGATGCGCCTCGGGCTGTTCCTCCAGGGCGCCGGACACCACGTTGCCGGCTGGCGTCACCCCGACGCCGAATCCGGCAGCGAGAACTTCGACCTGCTGCGTCGCGTCGTACAGACTGCCGAGCGCGCGAAGTTCGACATGGTCTTCCTCGCCGACGGCCTGACGAGCGGCCCCGACGCGCACCCGTCGATGGCGATGCGCTTCGAGCCGCTGAGCCTGCTGTCGGCGCTCGCGATGCACACGCGGCACATCGGCCTCGCGGCGACCGCGTCGACGACGTACAGCGAGCCTTACCACATCGCGCGCGTGTTCGCGTCGCTCGACCACCTGAGCGGCGGACGCGCCGCATGGAACGTCGTGACGACCTCGTACGACCGCACTGCCGCGAACTTCACGCGCGGCAACCATCCCGATCACGCGCAGCGCTACGAGATGGCCGGCGAATTCGTCGATGTCGTGAAGGGGCTGTGGGACAGCTGGGACGACGACGCGATCGTCAGGGACAAGGCGCGCGGCATCTATTTCGATCCGGCGAAAGTGCATGCGCTCGATCACGCCGGGCGCTTCTTCAACGTGAAGGGGCCGCTCAACGCGTCGCGCCCGCCGCAGGGCCACCCGGTCGTGATTCAGGCCGGCTCGTCGGGCCCCGGCCAGGATCTCGCCGCGCGCACCGCGGAAGTCGTGTTCACCGCGCAGCAGACGCTCGACGAGGCGCAAGCCTTCTATCGCGACCTGAAGGGGCGGCTCGCGGCGTACGGCCGCGCCGAGGACGCTCTTGCCGTGATGCCTGGCGTATTTCCGGTGATCGGCCGTACCGAGCAGGAGGCCAAGGACAAATATGCGCAGCTCCAGCAATGGACCGATACGTCGGGCGCGCTGACGCTGCTGTCCGACCGTCTCGGCCATGACGTGTCGAAGTATCCGCTCGACGGCCCGCTGCCCGACCTGCCCGAATCCGATCAGTTGAAGAGCCGTGCGAGGCTGCTGACCGATCTCGCACGCCGCGAGAACCTCACGCTGCGCGAACTCTACTATCTCGTTGCCGGCGCGCGCGGGCACCGGATCGTGTGGGGCACGCCGACGCAGGTCGCGGACGCGCTGGAGGAATGGTTCGACGGTGGCGCCGCGGACGGCTTCAACATCATGCCGCCATATTTCCCCGGCGCTCTCGACGATTTCGTCGAGCATGTCGTGCCGGAACTGCAACGGCGTGGCCTGTTCCGCACCGAATACGAGGGCACGACGCTGCGCGACCATCTCGGGCTCGCGCGCCCGCCGAGCCGCTACGCGGCGCGTTGACTCAGACTGCGAAGCGCGTCAGGTCGAGTGCGATCGGCGCGCTGTCGCGGCTGGCGTGCGGGCTGCTGGCCGGGCCGAGTGCATGCGCGAGGAAAGCCCGCGTGCGCGGGCTCTGCGGCGCGCGGAACAGCTGCGTGGCCGGCCCGTGCTCGACGATCACACCTGCCTCGGTGAAGTAGACGACGTCGCTGATTTCCTCGGCGAACCGCATTTCGTGCGTGACCAGCACGCAGGTCATGCCGTCGCGCACGAGATCGCGAATCACCGACAGTACGTCGCCGACGGTTTCCGGATCGAGTGCGGACGTCACCTCGTCGAACAGGATCAGGTCGGGCTGCATCGCGAGCGCGCGCGCGATCGCGACGCGCTGCTGCTGGCCGCCCGACAGTTCGCCGGGGTACGCGTGCGCCTTGTCGGCGAGGCGCACGCGTTCGAGCAGCATGTGCGCGGTGCGCACCGCTTCGGCGCGGTCGCGGCCGAGAATCCTGACCGGTGCGACGACGAGATTGTCGAGCACGCTCAGGTGCGGAAACAGGTTGTATTGCTGGAACACGAAGCCGACGCGCTTGCGCAGCGCGATTTCGTCGCGCTCCGATGCGAGCCGGTCGACGCGCGTGCCGTCGACGTCGATCAGGCCGCACTGCGGCCGCAACAGCCCCGTGATGCAACGCAGGATCGTCGATTTGCCGGAGCCGGACGGACCGATGATGGACACGGCCTGGCCACGGTGCACGTCGAGATCGATGCCGCGCAGCACGGGCGTCGTGCCGTAGGACAGATGCACGTCGCGCAGGCGGACGAGCGGCGCGTTAGCGCCGCGCGGAGTTTCAGTGGAATGCATGACGTCGTTCGAGAAGGCGGGTGAAACGGGCGATCGGGTAGCAGTACGCGAAAAACAGGCCGAGGACGGTGAAATAGACGACGACGGTGAAGTCGGCGCGCGCGACGGTGTTGCTCGCGACCTGCGCGGTGTCGAGCAGGTCGTGCACGCCGACCAGCGACGCGAGCGCGGTGGCCATCGTGATGCTCGCGTACAGGTTCATCCACGGCGGCAGCATGCGGCGCACGCATTGCGGCAGGATGATCCAGCGGAACACCTGCACGCGGCTGAACGCGAGCGAGCGTGCGGCGTCCCACTGCGCATGCGGAATCGACTGGATCGCGCCGCGGAAGATTTCCGCGAAGTTCGCGCTTGCCGGCAGCGCGAGGCCGAGCGTCACCTTGAACCAGTCCGGAAACGGCAGCGACGCGTGGCCGAGCCTGATTTCGAACGGGAACACGTAGGTCGAGAAATAGATCAGCACGAGCAGCGGCGCGTTGCGGAACACCTGCACGTACGCGCGCGCCGCGACTCGTGCGATGCCGAGCCGCGACAGCGTCAGCGGGCCGAGCACGAGGCCGGCGAGCGTGCCGAGCGCGATCGCCAGCGCGCTGATGCCCATGTTGACGAGCATCGCCTTGCCGAGCGCGGGCAGCCACGTGGCGAGCGCGACGAGCGTGGGATGGCGGCGACCCGCAACGGCCAGCGCGACGACGGCCAGCACGGCGAGCAGTGCCGCGACCGCGCGCCAGCGCACCGGGCGCGCGGGCGGCGCGAGCGAGTCAATGGCCATAGCCAGGTATCCTCAGACGGTGTTCGAGCCAGCGCCCCGCGAGGTTGACCGAGAACGTGAGCGCGCCGAAGAAGAGCAGGATCAGGATCATCAACTCGAGCACGTTGTCGCGCTGCGTCCAGATCATGATCGACGCATAGGTGACGTCGCCGACGGCGATCGCCGAGGCGACCGTCGTCATCTTCACGAGGTCGACCAGGTTGTTGACGAGCGCGGGCAGCGCGAAGCGCACCGCGAGCGGCAGCTGCACGTGCCAGAGCCGCTGGCGCCGGCTGTAGCCGAGCGACTGCGCGGCTTCGAGCGTTGCGCGTGGCACCGCTTCGAGGCCGGCGCGCAGCGCTTCCGCGTGGAACGCGCCCTTGTGCAGCGAGATCACGATGACGCTCCAGATGAACGGCGTGAGCGGATTGCCGCCCAGATCGCGCAGTGCGGCGCTGATCAGCATGTTGACGACGAGGAATGCACAGAACAACTGCACGAGCGTCGGTGTGTTGCGGGTGAGCTCGACGAACGCGCGTGCAGGGCGCGCGAGCGCCGCGCTCGGCGACACCAGCAACGCGGCGAGCACGACGCCGCAGGCGAGGCTGCCGAGCGCGGTCGCGACCGACAATTCGAGCGTCACGCCCATCCCGTGCACGAACGACGCGCGCTCGTCCGCGGCCAGCACGAAGCCGTAGTCGAGGCCGAGCTTGCGGAGCGCATCGACGGCGTCGGCCGCCGTCATGTGCGCTGCGCCTTGAGCTTCGCGTGCAGGTCGAGCACGGCTTGCGACGGCGTCATGCCGTTCCTGCGCTCGACGTCGAGCAGCCAGCCGCTGCGATGCCAGTCCTGGACGATCCGGTCGAGCGCGGCCTGCGTGTCGGTCGCGCCCTTGCGGACCCAAATGACCGACGGCGACGGAATCAGGTCGGCGGGCAGCGGCGTCGCATAGTCCTTCCAGTCCGGATTGCGCGCGACGAGCATGCGCAACGTCGGCGCGACGTGCACGGCGGCCACGCAGTTGTTGCCGCGCAGCGCGAGCAGCGATTCGGGCTGGCCGCGGAACGCCTTCACCTGCGCGCCGTATTCCGTCGCGAGCGGTTTCGTATAGTTGCTGCCTTGCGACACGCAAACGGGCTTGCCGCGCAGGTCGGCCCAGGACTTGATGCCGCTGTCCTTGCGCGTGATCAGCGCACCGCCGATGAACTCGAACGGCGTCGGCGCATACGACAGTATCTCCGCGCGCTCCGTCGTCAGCTCCATGTTGGCGATCAGCGCGTCGACCTTGCCCTGCTGCAGGAATTGCACGCGGTTCGACGGCTGCACGGGCGTCAGCTCGGCGTCGACACCGAGCCGTTTCGCGACGTCGTTCGCCAGATCGACGTTGAAGCCGACCGGCTTTTGCGTCGCGGGATCGAGCGAGCCGAACGGCGGGCCCGACAGGATCACGCCGATCGTGATCTTGTGACGTTGATGGATGCGATCGAGCGTGCCGTCAGCGCGAGCGACACCGGACAAGGCCGAAAGGAGGGCGGCGAGGAACAGCGCGTGGCCCGATGTAGTGCGAAGCGATCTGCTGAGCATGAGAAAGAGGGACGTTGTTTGAGCGAAGCGGGGCGGCGCATCGCGCGCCCGGTTGTCGGGAGCGTGTATTTTCGGGATGTGGAACGCATCCAGGAACCAAGAAATTCTCATACCGTTATCTGGTCCTCGGATTTACGCAGAGGAACACGACGCTCGCGCGGCCGGAATGGCGATGTGGCGGAGGAATCTGCCGTCGCGATGCACGGGAACGGGTGGCGCGGATGCGGTCGACGTCTCTATTCACCGCTTACGCCGGCGCCTCGCCCTGTCGAGCGCACAGATCATGACATTGCGTGGGCTGGGCGACATCTTGCGCAGCAAGAGCGCGGCATGGGGGTGCCAAATCAGCGGCGCGTATCAGTGAAGTTACTTGCTCATGCAAAGGGTACGGGAAAGCTGGATGAAGGATTGAGTTCACTAGGATGGCGCTCATCGGCTGAACGGGGAGCGTCGTCCGGATGTTCAGGCCGGCGTTGCAGTGCAACTAGAACAAAAATTTCAACGCAGTAATCAGAGGAGACGACCTTGAAGCAAAAGCATCCAACCCTGGCCGCCGCAGCCGCCGCTTTGACGGCGAGCGGCGCGCATGCCCAGTCGAGCGTGCAGCGCTATACGGTGCCGGCAACACATGGTCACAACAACCCGCTCGAAATGGCTACAGGTATCCGCACCCGCTTCTGACCCGGCATCAATGTCTCGCCGTAGTTTCTTTTGATCGATTTCCTCCTATTTGCGGCGGCGGATTGATCCGTCTGCCGTTTTTTCTGTTCAGCGGGGCGGGAAGAGGGCAGCCATGTTTAGAGATACCACTATCCGAACAGCTTTGACGATCACCATCTGCGGCTATACGGCGGCGCTGATGATCGTGATTGCAACATCGATTTCAGGTCTGAATGCGGCCAACACGGCGCTCGACAAGATGTACCGCGAGGAAACCGCGTCGTTGCGGCACCTGAGCGCCAGCAGCGACGCGCTTCTGCAGGTGCGGGTCGATCTCGGTGCGTACGAAACGCTCGTCGCGCAGGGTAAATCGACCGACGCAGTGCTCGCCCGGGTGCATGCCGAGCAGACCAGCAGCGATCGTGAATTGGCCGCCTATGCGGCACGGCCGCCGTCGAATGAGGGCGAGAGGAAGCTGGCCAACGCACTGCGTGCGAAGCGCGAGCAATTGATGAAGCAGGCACTTTCACCTGAAATCGCGGCGCTCGACCAGAACGATTTCATGTCGTTTCGCACGACGCAGCGGCAGGCGCCAGACACGCTTTTCAGTGATTACCGGAGCGCCGAGCTCGCGCTGGTGGACTTTCAGGCGGAGCAGCAAAAGGCGCGTTTCGTGTCGGCGCAACAGCATTTCCACCTGCTGCTTTGGCTCTTCGGCGCGATCGGAACCGCTGCGGTCGTACTGGGCGTGTTCGCGCGTTTCGCGTTGACGGCATCGATCGTGCGACCCATTGATCAGGCGATTCATCATTTTGAGCGCATTGCGGCAGGAGATCTGACCAGCACGATCGATACGCTGCGCGCCAACGAGATGGGCCGGTTGATGGCCGCGCTGGCGCGCATGCAGGCGGGGCTTGCCGCCGCCGTGGGGCAGGTGCGGCGCGGGACGGCGGCGATCACCCTCGGTGTTCGCGAAATCGCGAGCGGCAACGGCGATCTGTCCACACGTACCGAGCAACAGGCGGCGAATCTGGAGGAGACCGCATCGAGCATGGAAGAACTGATTGCGACCGTCCGGCAAAACGCCGACAACGCGCGGGAGGCGAGCGCGCTCGCCGAAAGCGCGTCGGACATCGCGGCACGCGGGGGCGACGTCGTCGGTCAGGTTGTCGATGTGATCGCGGACATGTCGTCGAGTTCGAACCGGATCGTCGACATCATTGGCGCGATCGAGGGCATTGCGTTCCAAACCAACATCCTCGCGCTGAATGCGGCCGTCGAAGCCGCGCGTGCCGGCGAGGAAGGGCGCGGGTTCGCGGTGGTCGCGGGCGAAGTCCGCGCGCTCGCGCAACGTTCGGCAGCAGCGGCGAAGGAAATCAGGGAGCTGATCGGCGATTCGGTCGCGAAGGTGAAGAACGGGGCCGACCTGGCGGCTCGCGCTGGCGACACAATGACCGAGATCGTCGCAGCAGCCCGCAACGTGACCGGCATCGTCAGTGAAATCAGCATGGCCTCGGAAGAACAGTCGCGCGGCATCGATCAGATCAATCGCGCTGTGACACAGATGGATAAAGCGACCCAGCAGAACGCCGCACTCGTCGAGCAGGCCGCCGCGGCTGCGGCGTCGCTTGAAGAACAGGCGCGGGTGCTCGACCATGCGGTGGCCGTGTTCCGGCTGGCTGAAACAGACAAGCCGTCCGCCGCGGAACCCGGCAGGCAGAACTGGATGGCGTCCCGGCTATCGACCGCAGGCGCATGATGGCAGCCGACCTGCTACAGGACACCCGAGCGAACTTCATCCGATTGCCGCCAACGATCCGGGATTGACTGTTCGAAATCGAGCGGTCCGCTCGCCGAACGACGATCCCCGGCGCTCGAGCATTGTTGTTCGCGAACGACCGTGCTAAATTCCCGCCAGCACTTGCATTCACCGACCCAGTCATCCGGTTCCGGCAGCCGGCGCCAACGGGCGCGCCAGCGCGCGCTGCCCAACCGCGAAGCATGGGACCAGATGCGAAGCATGGGGCCGGAGTAAGTGCTGAAGCACTAACACCGGCCGACATAAGCGCTGAAGCGCTAACTCTGGTCGACAGGAGACAGACATGATGGAGCACGCATCGATCGAGCACCCGCGGATCGAACGGCCGACGCGTGAGCGGCCGCCGGCGACACGAGCCATGCCGGCCACCCGGAGGGTGCCACGATGAGCCTGCTGATGTCGCGACGCGTGGTTCTGAGCGCCGCGCGGCACGGATGACGGAGGATGTCGCGGGGCAGGCCGATGTGCCTGCGCCGCGCGCCGATCGCGCGGGCAGGTCCCGCTGCCGTATCGATGCGCGGGTTCGCCGCGCAAGGAGAAAGGAGACATGAAAGCCCTGTTGTGTACCGCATTCGGCCCGATCGACCGCTTGCACATCGAGGACGTCGCGATCCCCGAGCCGGCCGCGGGCCAGGTGCGGATTCGCGTGAAGGCGGCGTCGCTCAACTTCCCCGATGCGTTGATCGTCCAGGGGCTGTATCAGGTGAAGCCGGCGCTGCCGTTCTCGCCCGGCGCGGAATTCGCCGGCGTGATCGACGCGGTCGGCGACGGCGTGAGCGCCTGGCGGCCGGGCGACGCGGTGGTCGCGTTCACCGGCCACGGCGGCTTCGCCGAGCACTGCGTGGCCGATGCGCATCAGGTCGCGGCGCTGCCGCCGGAGATGACGTTCGAGCAGGGTGCCGCGCTGGTGCTGGCCTACGGCACGTCGCTGCATGCATTGCAGCAGCGCGCGCGCCTGCAGCAGGGCGAGACGCTGCTGGTGCTGGGCGCGGCCGGCGGCGTCGGGCTGGCCGCGATCGAGATCGCGAAGGCGCTGGGCGCGCGCGTGATCGCGGCCGCGTCGAGCGCGGACAAGCTCGCGCTGTGCCGCGAAGCCGGCGCGGACGACACGATCGACTATGCGACCGAAGACCTGCGGCGCCGCGTCGACGAACTGACCGGCGGACGCGGCGCGGACGTCGTCTACGACCCGGTCGGCGGCGCGTACAGCGAGGCCGCGTTGCGCGCGACCGCGTGGCGCGGCCGGTTCCTCGTGGTCGGCTTTGCCGCCGGCGAGATTCCGAAGGTTGCGCTGAACCTTGCGCTGCTCAAGGAGCGCGATATTCTCGGCGTGTTCTGGGGCGACGCGATGCGGCGCGATCCGGCGCAGCATGCGGCGAACCTGCGCCTGCTCGCGCAATGGTTCGCGACCGGCAAGGTGCGGCCCGCGATCACCGAGCGCGTGCCGCTGTCGGGTGCGGCCGACGCGATCGCGCGGATGGCGAACCGCCAGGTCAAGGGCAAGGTCGTGATCCTGCCGGACGCGTGACCGCCCGGCGGCTGTCCGATCGGATCTCGCCGTCGATCGGAATTCCTGGGTATGACGTTACCGGAGCCGTTGATCATGCAACCCCTGTCTAACCTGCAACCTGCCGTCGCGACATCGCTCGATGCGTGGCACGCGATGCTCGCGCGCAAGGATTTCAGCGCACTCGACACGATCGTCCATCCTGACGCCGTGTTTCGCTCGCCGATGGCGTTCAAGCCGTACGGGCCGGCGCCCGCGCTGTTGCTCGCGCTGCGCACGGTGCTCACGATCCTCGAGAACTTCGAGTATCACCGCCGGTTCGCCGATGACGACGGCACGAGCGTCGTGCTGGAATTCAGCGCGACGCTCGGCGACAAGCGGCTGAAGGGGATCGACATGATCCGCTTCGACGTCGACGGGCGGATCGTCGAATTCGAGGTGATGATCCGTCCGTTCAATGCGCTGCAGGCGCTCGGCGTGGAAATGGGCGCGCGGCTCGGGCAGCAGTTGCCGGCGTTCAAGATCGGCGGGTGACGGGCAGTTGCCGGCCGCTGGCCGTGCTGCCGGCCCATGCGGACGATGCCGCGCTCGCCAGGTGAATGCCGCACTCGCGTGCGTCGCCCGCGGGGCGGCGCGCGTCAGTGATTCTTGATCCGGACGCTATAGCCGGCGTCCTCGAACGCGACGACAAATTCCTCGGGGAACAGCCACGATTCGACCTTCACGTGCGACGTCGCGCGGTCGATCTCGACTTTCGCGTCGGGATCGACGCGCCAGATTTCATGTTCGACGGCGCGGGAGGTGTCGTCGTCGAGCGAATGGTCCAGTACGAATTCCATGATCAGTTTCCTTTGTTTTTCGACGGCCGTCCTCGCACGCGCGTGAACGGCCGGTTGGCGAACGATACCGATGACGTCGCCGGGATCAGACACGCATGTGTCGACGATACGCGCGATTGCGTCGGATGATAAGCGGGTCCGGATGTGACGCACTGTCACCCGGCGCTCAACGAATCCGGTGCGATGCGTGCGAATGCGCGTCCGGCGTTGGCAAGACGCGTCGCATCTGTCGTCGCTTTCGGTTCCGGTCATGCGCGGCTCGCGCAAACGCATGCCCGTTGAAGCAAACACCGCTCCGCGCGACCGATGCCGCATCACGCATCGAGCGACGCGACCGGCCGGGCGATCCCGCGCTTATCGGCGCGGTGAAGCCGCGTGCGGGTGGTCGGTGCGGCCGCGTGCCGCACGCGCCGGCGCGTCGTCCAGGAACGCCGGCAATGCGCGCGCCGGCAGCGTAATCACGAAGCGTGCGCCGCCGAGCGGCGAATCCTCGAGCCGTACGTCGCCGCCATGCACGAGCGCGACGCGCCGCACGATCGCAAGCCCGAGACCGAACCCGCCGGTCTGCCGGTCGCGGCTCGAGTCGAGCCGCTGGAACGGTTCGAACACGCGCGCGCGTTCGGCGACCGGAATCCCGGGACCGTCGTCGTCGACGCTCAGCACCAGCGCACCGGACGCGTCACTCGTCGCTGACAGCAAGACCGTGCGCGACGCATAGCGCGCGCCGTTGCGGATCAGGTTCAGCAACGCCCGCGCGACGAGTTTCGGGTCGCACACGTGGGTGGCGGGCGCGCCGGTCGTCGATACGTCGAGCGTGAGGCCGCGATCGGCGACGTCGTTCGCGACGTTGCCGGCGACGCTGTCGATCAACGCATCGACGACCACGTCCATCGGCGCGAGCTCGCTTGCGCCTTGTTCGAGCCGCCCGATCGTCAGCAGCTCGGTGACCAGTTCGTCGAGTTCGCGCACGTCGCGCCGCAGTTCGTCGCGGCGTTCGCGCATCCGGCCGCTCTCGTCGGATTCGGCGAGCAGCGCGAGGCCGAATTCGAGGCGCGCGAGCGGCGTCTTCAGCTCGTGCGAGATGCCGTGCATCATTTCGCGCTGCTGCTTGATCGACGCCTCGATCCGCTGGGCCATGTCGTTGAACTGCTGCGACAGATCGTAGATGTTCGAACGCCCGGAGAGCTTCACGCGCGTCGACAGGTTGCCTGCGCCGAACGCGTGCGCGGCGGCCTGCAACCGGCGCAGGTCGCGCCAGTGATACGAGATCCACAGCACGACCGCCAGCAGCGCGGCGAGCGCGAGCAGCAGGTACGCATAGATCTTGATGTCGAGATCGAACGGCTGGACCGGGCGCGCGTGCAGCACGGAACCGTCCGCGAGCGGCATGTAGTAATCCTTGCCGTCGTAGCTGATCGCGATCCTGCCGCCGTCCAGGTCGCGCAGCGGCGCGCCGCTCAACTGGGCGCGGGCGTTCGCCATCGTCATGAAGTCGAATCCCTCATTGCCGTGCCGCGCGAGTTCGCGCAGCGCGAGCGTGCGCTGCGCGCCGGGATGGCGTTCGAGATAATCGTTCAGCACGAATGCATAGGTCGTAAGCGAGTCGCGCTGCGCCTGTGCCGCGCGTTCGTAGAAGATCCGGTCGAACGAGATCTGAATGAAGGCGATCGATGCGGCGACGCACACGATCACGATGAGGTACAGCCGGATCAACGGGCGCAGCATTTATTCGTCCCACGCGGAAGGGCTGAACAGGTAGCCGCGGCCCCAGATCGTCTTGATCTTGTGCGGCTCCGACGACGCATCCTCGAAGCGGCGGCGCAGCTTCGAGATGCCGGAGTCGACCGAGCGGTCGAGCCCGTCGAACTCGATGCCGCGCAACTGCTTCAGGATGTCGTCGCGGCTCAGCACGGTGCCGGCCGCGCGCGCGAGGATCAGCAGCAGGTTGAATTCGGCCGTCTTCAGATCGACCGGCTCGCTGCGCCACGTGACCGTGCGGTTCGGCGGCGAGATCGTCAGTTCGCCGAAGATCAGCGCCTCGGGCGCGGCGGCGGCCGTTTCCGGCGCGACCGGCTGCGCGCGGCGCAGCAGCGCGCGGGCGCGCGCCACCAGCACGCGCGGCTCGATCGGCTTCGTCACGTAGTCGTCGGCACCGGTCTCGAGGCCGACAACCTGGTCGTAGACATCCGCACGCGCGGTGAGAATCAGCACCGGGACGTTGGTGAACGCGCGAATGCGCCGGCACACTTCCATCCCGTCGAGATTCGGCAGCATCAGATCGAGTATCACGAGCGCGGGCGAGTGTTCGCGCACGGCCGCGACGGCCAGGTCGCCGCGCCGCACGACCGTCACCGCGAATTCATAGCTGTCGAGATATTCGCGCACGAGCTGGGCGAGACGGTCGTCGTCCTCGATCAGCAGCACGCGGTATTTGAGCGGATTGTCGTTCATGGTCTCTTCGAAACGCGCGCGTCGTCCCACGCCCGGACAGGCGGGTGCGCGGCGCGGCACGCGAATTTTATCCGGCGTTCCGGCGGCCCGGGCCGCCGCGCGACAATCGCGAACAATCGAACACAATTGCGCACAGATTCCCCGCAGATTCGGGACAGTCCCCGCGCACGGCCGCACCTAGACTTCGGGCTTCCGTCACTCTTGTCCCGATATTGTGCGCACACTCCTTCGCCGTTCCCGCTATTGCATGCCGCTCGCCGGCCTGACCCTGGCCGCTGCCGCCCATGCGGAGAACCAGTATTCGATTTCGCTCGGCGGCGGGGTCGCGCCGCGCTATCCCGGCAGCAACCAGTATCGTGGCGTCGTCGCGCCGGGGCTGGCCGCGAAGTTCGGCAACGGCTTCTTCATCGACAGCACCCAGGGCGCCGGCTACCGGCTGGACCTGCCGCACGGCGTGTTCGTGTCGGCGGCGGTGAACTACGATCCGGGCCGCGCGGACGAAAACCGTTTCGACCTGCCGGGTTCGGACTACCTGAAGGGGATGGGCCGGATTCCGGGCTCGGTGCTCGTCGGCGTGCGGGCAGGGGTCACGCTGTTGAATGCGGCGGAACTGAGCGTCACGGTCGATACGCCGGTCACGCATACGTCGCGCGGCGTAGCGGGTCATGTCGATCTCGCGGTGCCGGTGCTCAAGACCGCGCAGCACGAGATCGTCGTGACGGGCAGCGTGCATGCCGGCACCGGGCGCTACACGCAGACGTTCTACGGCGTGACCGATGCGCAGTCGCTGACGAGCCGCTTCCGGCCGTATTCGACGCGCGGCGGGATCGATAGCGCGACGATGTCGGTCGCGTGGAACTGGACCGTGTCGCGACACTGGTCGGTGCTTGCCACCGGCGGCGTGACGCGGCTGCTCGGGCGCTACGGCGACAGTCCGATCGTCCAGTCGCGCAGCAACTACTACGGGATGGCCGGCGCGACGTACAGGTTCTGAACGGATGGCCGGCGCGCGCATGCCGTACGCGATGGACGCGACGCGCCGGCGGCGCGCCGGCGCAGCGAACGGCGTGCGCTAACATGCAGGCGGGTTCGGCGGCACGCCGGGCCGCGACCGGGAGAATTCAATGGAGCACACGATCGCGCTGCTCGCAGTACTCGTTGCGAGCGCAACCTTTGCGGGATGTACGGACATGAACCCGAAGCACCCGAACGCCACCGCCGGCGGCGCGGCACCGATCGCCGTCCCGCCGGGCGCCGCGAACGCGTGCAAGGCGGATGCCGCGCCGGACGACGCACTGATCGGCAAGACCGAGGCCGATGCGGTCGCGCTGCTCGACGGTTGCCTGTGGCGCGTGCTGGAGCGTGACGGCAAGTCGCTGCCGGGCACGATGGATTATCGCGAGGAGCGCCGCGACCTCGGCATTCGCGACGGCAAGGTGACCTGGGTGCGGCGCGGGTGACGGATCCGGCTGCCGGGGAGGCGGCGGATTCGCGTGCGCCCGTGCATGCGCGTTACTTCGAGATGTACCAGAGCGCGTCGGTGCTGACGCGTGCGGCCGGCTTCGTCGCGGCTGGCGCCTGAGGCGTCTGAGGCGTCGCAGCGGGTGTCGGCGGGTTCGACGTCACGGCGGTGGGCCACGTTGCCGGCGTATTCGACGTGGTCGATGCCGTCGCGGTGTTTGCCGTGCTGGCGGTCGCTGCCGAGCCGGACGTCGACGCCGTATCGATATACCAGAGCGCATCCGACGATGCGGTGCGCCTGGCCGACGCATTCGCCGCGGGTTGTTTCGCTGCCGGTGCGGTGGCGGCGGTTGTCGCTGCGGTTGCCGCCGTCGCGCCTGAGCGCGGCGTCCCCGCTGTCGTTCCGATGGCGGCCTGCGCCGTCGTCCCGGCACCGCCGCGCTGCGCGCGCGCCTCGAACGGCCCGAGCTGGAAGATCAACGTTTGCGCGGGCCGCGTCAGGACGGCATACGGAAACTGCAGCTCCCACGACATCAGCACACGGCCCGACGACGTTTCGGTGAAGATCGCCGGCACGTGCTTCATGTCGCTGAACTGCACGTAGATCCGCGCGCCGTCGTCGAACACCTGGGTCGGCTTGGCCTGGTCGGCGCCGGTGACGGTCCAGCCGAAGTTGTACGTGCCGGCCGGGCCGGCGGGCCCGCCTTGCGGTTGCGGCGGCGGGGCGGCCGGCGCGAGCGTGCGCGCCCGCGCGACCGGCGGCGCCGACACGCTCAGGCTTGCGAACGGGTTGTACGCCTGCACCTGTTGCGGCGGCGTAAAGGAGGGCGGAAGGATGGGCATGGGAGTATCCGGCGAATCCGGCATGGTCCGGATTGCATCATAGACCTTGCGGGCATACGCGAGGCGCTTGTCGGGCGATGCGGCGTTGTACGCGCCGATCGCGGTCCAGTTGGCGCCGAGCTGGCGGATGTTCTGCGACAGGATCCACGCGCCGACATACGCGTTGGTACACGCATCGAACAGGCTTTCCCGCGTGATGCCTTCGCGCGCGAGCGTCGGCAGCCAGGTGCTGTTGATCTGCATCAGGCCGATGTCGACGGTGCCGTTCGTGTTGGTGTTGAGGGCGTTCGGATTCATGCCCGATTCGACCTGCGCGATGCCGCGCAGCAGGCTCACGCTCACCTTCTGGAAGGTGGCCGCGTCGTCCAGGCAGTCGGCCCGGGCGAGCCCGGGCAGCGCGCACGACAGCGCGAGCGGTGCGGCGAGCTTCAGCACGGCATGGCTGAGCGAACGGGTAGTCTGACGCGGCATGGCAGGATGGGGCGGGATCCGGGCGCCCGGTGCAAGGAAATTACGCAGACGCGAAGTGTGCCATAGCGTGCGGTCAAATGGCTGGCGTCAAACTTTCCTTTGCATTTGCCGGCGGGTTTTTCGGGGATTTTCCTTGACGCCGGTATCGCCGTGCGACGCAATGGAATCGGTAAAAAAGCCGCGATCTCGCGCATGCCGGCGGACAGCGGCCATCGCAATACTGACGCCGTGCGTCAGTTATGCCGCGAATCGGGATTGAATGGCGCGGCGATTCGGGCGGAAAACGGCGAGGACGCGTGGGAGGGCCGACTGGAATCGGACACGGCGGCCGTAGCCGCCGTGTCGGTGCAATCGCAACGTGCAACGCACGATCCGCGATCCGCGATCCGCGATCCGATTCCGTCGACCGGCCGGCCGTGCGATACCGCACGATATCGCACGCAACCGGCCGACCGTCGATCAGAAGCGGTGACGCAGGCCGAGGTTGACCATCGTCTGCGAGCTCGTGCCCGCATAGCCGTACGACCCGATCGACGCCTGCGCGGCCATCGATCCGCCGGTGCCGTCGCCGGTCTGCCCGCTCGCGTGCTGGTAGGCCGCGGTCAGGTACACGTCGGTGCGCTTCGACAGGTTGTAGTCCGCGCCGGCCGACACCTGGTGATAGGTCGCCGACGTATCGCCGCCCGAGCGCGTGTAGCTGTAGCCGACGCCGACGAGCAGCGCGTTGGTCGCCTGGTAGTTCACGAAGCCCTGCCCGGTGTTGCAGTGCTCGTTCGAGTTGAACACGGAGCTCGCGTCGCGGCGGTACTGCGCGTTGCTGTAGCCGACGCCGAACGTGAACGGGCCGGCGACGTACTGGCCCGCGATGCGCGCGATGCCGATCGAGTGCGCGCTCGCATAGCCGGTGTTGATCGGGCCGTCGAAGGTGCCGTCCGACGAGCTGGTCCAGCCGTTGCGCAGCCCGTTCGACGCGGGGCTGTTGGTCGCGTGGAAGTAACCGCCGGCGACGCTGAACGGCCCGTTGTTGTACGACACGGCGGCCGAATACGACTGCGCGGCGCCGGTGCTGCCGGCGATCCCGCCGAACGAATACATCGCCGAGAACTGCAGGCCCGCATACACGGCCGACGTGTACTTCACCGCGTTGTCGACGCGGAAGCTGTTGTCGTAGTTGTCGACGTCGCCCGGCGTCGCGAACGCGCTGCCGAGGGTGTTGTCGGCGGTGATGCCCTGCACGAGGTCGACGAGCGGATCGTACTGGCGGCCGAACGTGAGCGTGCCGTAGCGGTCGCTTGTCAACCCGACGAATGCCTGCCGGCCGAACAGGCGGTTGCCCTGGCCCAGCCGGCCGTTGCTCGGGTCGAAGCCGTTCTCGAGCTGGAACAGCGCCTTCAGCCCGCCGCCGAGATCCTCGGTGCCTTTCACGCCCCAGCGGCTGCCTGCGAGGTTGCCCGCGCTGCTGTTGCCGAGCATCCACGCGTTGTCCTTGCCCTGCGCGTGATTCACGTAGGTGATCGACGTGTCGATCACGCCGTACAGCGTAACGCTCGATTGCGCGTGCGCGGCGGGTATGGCCGCGAACGACGCGAGCGAAATCAGCGAGAGGGTCGTGCGTTTCAATCTAATCTCCTTGCGTATTGGCTTGCTTCTTTGAACCGGAATGGCAGGAGACTACCGAGCCGCCGTCGATCGGCAAAAATGAAATTCCCTGGTGCGACCTAAAGCAGACAGCCGCATGCTGCGGAAAGGTCTATTGAGAGATTCGTATTATTGAACGTTGTGTATCAATCGATTTGCATTTCGATGCGAACCGCTGGTGCATTGCCGGATTCGTGATAATTCCGCGCGAATTTCGGCGGAATTTCGCTGACGAGGCGTTCGTCGTCGATTCGTCAATGGACTATTTAATGAATCGAATGGCGCGATGCGGGCGGGATATGGTATTTCGCGCGCATTGCGTGCGTCGCGCGGGCCATCTGATCAGCGGGCGCCGCCGTGCCGACGTCGCCGCGCACCGATACCGCAAGGTGCGTATCCGGTTTTGTATATAATAATCATTCTCATTTACACAACTGCACGCTGCGCTCCCGGAACCCGGCCATGTCCGCTGACAAGCTGTCCCTCCATCGAGAAATCGACGCCCTCTATGCCGGCCATCATGCGTGGCTGCGCGGCTGGCTGAGCCGGAAGCTCGGTTGCGCGCATCGCGCGGCCGATCTCGCACACGACACCTTCATGCGGCTGCTCGCGCGCGACGAGCCGATCGGCGCCGACGAGCCGCGCGCATTCCTGACGACGGTCGCGCAGCGGGTGCTGTCCAATCACTGGCGTCGCGAGCAGATCGAGCGCGCGTATCTCGACGTGCTGGCGCGGCGTCCCGAAGCGTACGTGCCATCGCTGGAAGCGCGCGCCATCGTGTGCGAGACGCTGCTCGAGATCGACCGGCTGCTCGACGGGTTGCCGCTCGCCGCGAAGCGCGCATTCCTGCTCGCGCAGCTCGACGGGCTGACGCAGGCCGAGATCGCGCGCGAACTCGACGTGTCGCTCGCGACGGTGAAACGCTATCTCGTGAAGGCCGGCACGCAGTGCTTCTTCGCGATGGCGGCCTGACCGATGGCCGCCCCGGGAACGCCGACGGTGCCGCCGCAGGTTGCGCGTCGCGCGGTCGAATGGTGGGTCGACCGGCAGGCCGGCCGCGGCGACGACGCGTTCGCGGCCGCGCTCGCGCGCTGGCGTGCCGAGGATCCGGCGCACGACGCGGCGTGGCGTCATATCGAAACGATGGAAGGGCGCATCGGCCGGCTCGCGGCCGGGCTCGACCCGCAGGCCGCGCACGCGGCGCTGTTGCCGCCGCGTGCGGGCCGCCGACGCGCGGCCGCGAAGGCGCTGGCCGTGCTGCTGTTCGCGGGGGGCGCCGCCTGGATGGCGGATCCCGCGCGGCGCGCGGCAATCGGGCCTGCGGATCTCCGGACGGCGGTCGGCGAGCGGCGCACGGTGACGCTCGCGGATCGCACGGTCGTCGTGCTCGATACCGATACCGCGCTCGACGTGCGCTTCGACGCGGCCGCACGCCGCCTGTCCCTGCTGCGCGGCACGATCATGGTGACGAGCGGCCACGACGATCGCACGCCCGCGCGGCCGCTGGTGGTCGCGACCGCGCAAGGCGAGCTGCGCCCGCTCGGCACGCGCTTCGCGGTGCGCCAGCGCGGCGGCGCGACGCGCATCGAGGTGTTCGCGGGCGCGGTGCGGGTGCAGCCGGCCGACGCGGCGGCCGGCGCGCGCGTGATCGCGGCGGGCGAGGGCGCGGCGTTCACGCGCGATGCGATCGGCGCGATGGCACCGCTCGATGCGGATGCGTCGGCATGGACGAGCGGCATGCTGGTCGCATCGCGGATGCGGCTGGCCGACCTGGTTGCCGAGCTCGACCGCCATCGCCGCGGCAGCCTGCGTTGCGATGCGGCCGTCGCCGGCCTGCGCGTGTCCGGCACCTATCCGCTCGACGATCCCGCGCGCGTGCTCGATACATTGAAGGCGACGCTGCCGATCGACGTCGAGTACGTGACGCGCTACTGGGCGACCGTCGTGCCGGCCGGTTCGTGAGCACTGCAAGAAATTTTTTCGTGTTCCTGAGCTGTTTCTCGATGCTCGCGTGACATGAGTCGTGAAAGCAGCACTGGCCCATCGTCCACCGACATCTCGATCATGGTTTCCATCCGTCTTACGCAGCGGCGCCGTCCGGCGCCCGCCCGTCCACTGCCGCGCGTGTCGCGCCTGGCCGCGTTCGCCACACCCGCGGCACCTGCCGCATCAGCCGCATCAGCCGGGCCGGGCCGCATGGCCTGCCGGCTGGCCGGCGCCGTCCTGCTGTCGGCGCTGCTACCGCTGCCCGCGCTGGCCGACACCGGCGCCGGCGCCGATGCGGCGACCGGCACGCAGCGCGCATCGCGCCGCGCATTCGACATTCCGGCCGGCCCGCTCGAAGCGGCGCTGAACCGCTTCGGCCGCGACGCCGGGATCCTGCTCGCATTCCCCGCCGAACTGACCGCCGGCCGCACGAGCGGCGGCGTGCATGGCCGCTTCGACGTCGACGGCGCGCTCGACCGGCTGCTCGCGGGCACCGGGCTCGTCGGGCTGCGCCAGCCGGGCGGCGGCTATACGCTGATGCGCGCGAGCGGTTCGGGCACGCCGGCCGCGCCGGCCGGCACCGATGCGGCCGCCGAATTGCCGGCCATCACCGTGCGCGGCAGCGCGCTGCGCGCACACAGCTACCGGCCGACGAAGGAAGCGGGCGTGCTGCGCACGGACATCCCGCTGCTCGAGACCGCGCAGGCCGTCAACGTCGTGCCCGCGCAGGTGCTGCGCGACCAGCGTCCGCGCAATCTCGACGACGCGCTCGGCAACGTGAGCGGCATCACGCAGGGCAACACGCTCGCGGGCACGCAGGACACGATCATGAAGCGCGGCTTCGGCGACAACCGCGACGGCTCGGTCATGCACAACGGGATGCCGATCGTGCAGGGGCGTTCGTTCAACGCGGCGGTCGATACCGTCGAGGTGCTGAAGGGGCCGACGTCGCTGCTATACGGGCTGATGGATCCGGGCGGCGTGGTGAACGTCGTCAGCAAGCAGCCGCAGATGACGCGCTACAACGCGATCTCGCTCGGTGCGTCGACGTTCGGGCACGGCAGGAACGGCGGCAGCGCGACCTTCGACTCGACCGGCCCGGTCGGCGATTCGCGGCTCGCGTACCGGCTGATCGTCGACCAGTCGAACGAGCTGTACTGGCGCAACTTCGGCGAATACCGGCAGACCTTCGTCGCGCCGTCGCTCGCGTGGTACGGCCGCGATACGCAGGTCGTCGTGTCCTACGAATACCGCACGTTCCATTCGCCGTTCGATCGCGGCACCGCGCTCGACCCGCGCACCAACGCGCCGCTCGACATTCCGGCGCGGCGGCGCATCGACGAGCCGTTCAACAACATGGACGGCGAATCGCATCTCGCGCAGCTGAGCGTCGATCACCAGTTCAACGCGGACTGGAGCGCGCATGTCGGCTACAGCTACAACCGCGAGACCTACGACGCGAACCAGCTGCGCACGACCGGCGTCGATCCGGTGACGGGCACGCTGTCGCGCAGCAACGACGCGACGCACGGCTCGCTCAGCACCGACAGCTACGGCATCGGCTACGTGAACGGCAAGCTGACGCTCGGCGGGATGCGTCACGACGTGCAACTGGGCGTCGACACCGAGTATCGCCGCATCTATCGCAAGGATCTGCTGCGCCAGGCAGTGAAGACGCCGTTCAGCTACGTCGCTCCGGTCTACGGGCTGCTGCCGCCGTCGAGTACGGTGTCCGCGAGCGACAGCGACCAGACCGACACGCTGCACGACACGTCGGTGTTCTTCCAGGACAGCATTCACCTGACCGACAAGTGGATCGTGTCGGGCGGGCTGCGCTACATCACGTACAACCAGGTCGCGGGGCGTGGCCGGCCGTTCAAGGCGAACACCGATCTCAGCGGATCGAAGTGGCTGCCGCGCGCGGGCGTCGTCTACAAGTGGACCGACGCGTTCTCGCTGTACGGCAGCTATTCGCAGTCGTTGAAGCCGTCATCGTCGATCGCGCCGATGACGTCGGGCTACGTGATCGACGCCGCGACGCCGCCGGAGCAAGCGACCGCATGGGAAGTCGGCGGCAAGCTCGACCTGCCGGGCGGGATGACCGGCACGCTCGCGCTGTTCGACATCGACAAGAAGAACGTGCTCGTGTCGCAGTTCAACGACACGACCAAGCTGACCGACTGGCGCACGTCGGGCAGGGCGCGTTCGCGCGGCGTCGAGCTGGACCTGTCGGGCCGGATCGGCGAGCGCGTGAACGTGATCGCGAGCTATGCGTACCTCGACGCGAAGACCACCGAGGATCCGCTCTACACGGGCAACCGGCTGTGGAACGTCGCGCGTCACACGGCGTCGCTCGCGGCCGTGTACGACGTCGGCACGCTGGCGGGCGGCGACGACCTGCGCATCGGCGCGGCCGCGCGCTACGTCGGCGCGCGGCCCGGCGATTCGGCGAACAGTTTCACGCTGCCGTCGTACGTGCTCGCGGATGCGTTCGCGACCTACGACACACGGCTCGGCAAGCAGAAGCTGTCGTTCCAGCTGAACGTGAAGAACCTGTTCAACCGCACGTACTACCCGTCGAGCGCGAACCGCTATTTCGTCGCGGTGGGTGATGCGAGGCAGGTGTCGTTGCTGACCACGCTGCAGTTTTGACCGCGCCATTTGCGCAATCGACGCCATTCGCCCGATTCATGCAATCGCCGCGCGGCGTGCATGACGGCGCACGATTTTGGAGAAAACCCCGATGAACGGAAGCATGAAGACCGGCGCCGTGCGCGCCCTGGGCGCCGGCACGCGGCGTCGCGTGTTGCGCTCGCTCGCCGGCGCGGTGCTCGCCGGATGCGCGGGCCTGTCGGCCAGCGCCCCTGCCGTTGCCGCCGATCCCGCCGCCGTTGCCGCACCGGCGGTCACGCGCATTGCGATGCTCGTGCAGTTGCGCGGCCCGAACCTGAAGATCGACGAGCGGATCGGCCAGCACCTCGGCGAGCGCGGCTATGCAGTCCGCCTGATCGACGAGCGCGCGACGCCCGACGCGGCGCGCGATGCCGACCTCGTCGTGATCTCGTCGACGGTGTCGTCGAAGCATGTGCGGCCCGGCTGGCGCACGCTCGACAAGCCGCTCGTCACGTGGGAGAACGACCTGCTCGACGATCTGGCGATGACCGGCAAGCGTCATGACGTCGACTTTGGCGAGACGGGCAAGGAACGTTATCTGTGGCTCGTCAACGCGCCGCATCCGGTCTCGGCCGGATTGCCGGCCGGCGTGGCCGACGTGTACGGCAAGCAGGCGCCGATGAGCTGGGGCAAGCCGGGGCTCGGCGCGATCACGATCGCGACCGTGTACGGACAGCCGGACAAGGCCGCGATCTTCGCGTACGAGAAGGGCGCGACGATGGACTACGAAACGCTCGCGCCGGCGCGGCGCGTGATGTTCTTCCTCGACAACGACACGTTCGCGAACCTGTCGCCGGCCGGGCTCGCGCTGTTCGACGCGGCGGTGGACTGGGCGGCGGGGCGGCGCTGATGCGACGCGGCGCGGCCGCGCGTGCCGGGCGGCGCACGCGCCGCATCGGCGGCGAGCGGCATTGAGTGCGAGAATGCGGCCTTCGGCCGGCGCGCGCCGCTCACCAGGGAACCCGCATGGACAGTCACATCGCTCCGGTGGAGCTGAAGAAAGCCTACCGTCTCCTCAACCACGGCCCGACCGTGCTCGTGTCGGCCCGTCACGACGGCGTCGACAACGTGATGGCAGCCGCATGGGCGTGCGCGCTCGATTTCCTGCCGCCGAAGCTGACCGTCGTGCTGGACAAGTCCGCGAAGACGCGCGAGCTCGTCGAGCGCAGCGGCACGTTCGTGATCCAGGTGCCGACGGCCGCGCAGCTGCAGCTCACGCATGCGGTCGGTAGTCACAGCCTTGCCGAGCGGCCCGACAAGCTGCGCGAGGCGGGCGTCACGCTGTTCGACGTCGAGGGCCACGACCTGCCGCTCGTCGCCGGCTGCTCGGGCTGGCTTGCATGCAAGCTGATTCCGGAGCCGCACAACCAGCAGACCTACGACCTGTTCATCGGCGAGGTGGTCGGCGCATGGTCGGACACGCGCGTGTTCCGCGACGGTCACTGGTATTTCGAATCGGCCGATCCGGCGCTGCGCAGCCTGCACTACATCGCGGGCGGCAACTTCTATGCGATCGGCGAATCGCTGCAGGTCGGTCCGGATCAGTCGAACTCGCAGTAAGCAACCGGCCGGTGTTCCAGGCGCGCGGTTTACGCGCGCGTTTTCAATGCCGCCAGCATGACCTCGGCGAACGCCTGCGTGACGCGCGGCAACGTGCGTCCGCGCTTCGCGACGAGAGCGATCGGCCGCACGAACGCGGGGTCGTCGATCGGCTTCGCGACGAGGTCGGGCTCGGCGCGCACTTCGCGCGCGGTCGCCGGCAGGATCGTCACGCCGAGGCCGCCGCGCACCATCGCGACGGCCGTCATCATGTAGGTCGGTTCGCACGCGATGTCGGGCGTGCAGCCGGCCGCGTCCAGCGCGGCATCGACGACGCTGCGCACGCTCGTGCCCTGCGCGGTCAGCACGAGCGGCACGGCGGCGACGTCGGCGGTGCGCACGCGCCGCTTGCGCGCGAGCGGATGATCCTTCGGGCATACGGCGACGAGCCGGTCGGCGCCGATGTACAGCACGTCGAGCGACGCATCGAACGCATCGCCGCCCGTCAAGCCGAGATCGGCCTCCTCGTTGCGCACCAGCGTGGTGACGAGGCTCGCGACGCCGTCGCGAATCTCGAATCCCGCGCGCGGCACGTCGCGCCGGAACGACTGGATCAGCTCGGGCAGCAGGCTCGACGCGAACGTCGGCAGGCACGCGAACCGCACCGTGCCGCTCGCGCCTTCGCCGAGCGCCCGCGCATCGCGCAGCATGCGCTCCATGTCGTCGAGCGAGCGCTGCAGTAGCGGCAGCAGTTCGCGCCCGGTCTGCGTCAGCGCAACGCTGCGGCTGTTGCGGTCGAACAGCCGCGCGCCGACGATGTCCTCGAGCCGCCGGATCTGCACGGTCAGCGCCGGCTGCGACAGGTGCAGCCGCGCGGCCGCGCGCGTGAAGTTGCCGGCCTGCGCGACGGTGACGAACGCGCGAATGTCGCGAAGGTTCAGATCCATAACGATTCGTGATTGCTGCGATCAAATCATTTCAATTGTGCTATTGCTGCGCCGACCTTACGCTCGTCTCCAACAAAAGACAAGGTAGGAGACACGGATGCTGCCGTTACTCGGGCTTGGCACGATCGTCGTGCTGCTGGCCGCCATTCTGTCGAAGCGCATGTCGCCGCTCGTCGCGCTGATCATCGTGCCGATCGCGGCGTCGCTGATCGGCGGCTTCGGGCTGCAGACGAGCAAATTCGTGATCGACGGGCTGAAGGGCCTCGCGCCCGTGGTCGGGATGTTCGTGTTCGCGATCCTCTATTTCGGGACGATCACCGACGCCGGCACGCTCGATCCGATTATCGATCGCATCCTGCGCGCCGTTGGCACGCGGCCCACGCGGATCGTGATGGGTACGACGCTGCTCGCGCTGCTGATCCACCTCGACGGCTCGGGCGCCGTGTGCTTTCTCGTGACGGTTCCCGCGGTGCTGCCGCTGTACGACCGGCTGAAGATGGACCGGCGCGTGCTGGCCGCCGCGGTGTCGATGGCGGCGGGGATCAACTTCCTGCCGTGGACGGGGCCGATGATCCGCGCGTCGGCGTCGCTGCACCTGCCGGTGTCGGCGCTGTTCAATCCGCTGATTCCGGTGCAGGCGATCGGGCTCGCGTTCGTGTTTGGTGTCGCGTACTGGCTCGGGCGGCGCGAGGAGAAGCGGCTCGGCCTGTCGCGCGACGATGCGTCGATTCCGCTGCCGAAACGCGAGCTGACGCCCGACGAGCAGGCGCTGCGCCGGCCGCACCTGTTCTGGTTCAACCTGGTGCTGACGCTCGTCGTGCTCGGAACGATGGTCGTGATGGGCGAGAAGATTCCGCCCGCGATCATGTTCATGGTTGGGCTGTGCGTCGCGCTGATGGTGAACTACCCGGACGTCGACATGCAGAGGAAGCGCATCGACGCGCATGCGCGCGCGGCGTTGATGATGGCCGGCATCCTGTTGGCAGCCGGCGTGTTCACCGGGGTCATGCAGGGCAGCGGAATGCTGAAGGCGATGGCGCAGGCGGCGGTCGGCTTCGTGCCGCCGTCGATGGCCGGTCACATTCCGGTCGCGCTCGGCCTCGCGTCGATGCCTCTCAGCATGCTGTTCGATCCCGATTCGTTCTACTTCGGCGTGCTGCCGGTGATCGCGGAGGTGGCCGGCCAGCTCGGCGTGCCGGCCGTGCATGTCGGGCAGGCGGCATTGCTCGGCCAGATGACGACCGGGTTTCCGGTCAGCCCGCTCACGCCCGCGACGTTCCTCGTCGTCGGCCTGTGCGGGATCGAGCTGGCCGAGCATCAGAAGTTCACGTTCCCGCTGCTGTTCGGCGCCTCGATCGTGATGACGATCGCGTGCGTCGTGCTGGGCGTATTTTGATTTTTCCCGGCGCGCGCGCCGGATGACGGTATCGACATGACAGCAAAGCCATCCTACGAACGGCGCGTGCGCATCGGCGCGGGCGCCGGCTACTCGGGCGACCGGATCGAGCCGGCCGTCGAACTGGCCGAACACGGGCAGCTCGACTATCTCGTCTTCGAATGCCTGGCCGAGCGCACGATCGCGATCGCGCAGCAGGCGCGGCGCAAGGATCCGTCACTCGGCTACGATCCGCTGCTCGACGCGCGCATGCACGCCGTGCTGCCGGTGGCGGCCGGCAAGCGCGTGCGGATCGTGTCGAACATGGGCGCCGCCAACCCGCGCTCGGCCGCGCGGCGCACCGCGCAGATCGCGCGGTCGCTCGGCCTCGCGGGGCTGAGGGTCGCGGCGGTGGAGGGCGACGACGTGCTCGATGTCGTGCTGCGCGGCGCCTTCCGCTTCGAGGAGTCGGGCGACGAAGTCGCCGCGTATCGCGACCGCATCGTGTCCGCGAATGCGTACCTCGGCGCCGCGCCGATCGTCGATGCCCTCGCGGCCGGCGCGGACGTCGTGCTGACCGGGCGCGTCGCCGATCCATCGCTGTTCGCCGCGCCGCTGATCCACGCGTTCGGCTGGCGGATGGACGACTGGGACACGCTCGGCGCCGCGACGGTCGTCGGCCATCTGCTCGAATGCGCGGGGCAGGTGACGGGCGGCTATTTCGCCGACCCCGGCTACAAGGACGTGCCGGATCTCGCGCGGCTCGGATTCCCGATCGGCGAGGTCGCGGGCGACGGCTCGGTCGTGATCACCAAGGTGCCGCATGCGGGCGGTCGCGTCAGCGAGGCGACCTGCAAGGAACAGTTGCTGTACGAGATTCACGATCCGGCGCGCTACCTGCAGCCGGACGTCGTCGCAAATTTCACGGGCGTGACCGTCACGGAGGAAGCGCCGGACCGCGTGCGCGTGACGGGTGGGCGCGGCGCCGCGCGCACCGATACGCTGAAGGTGTCGGTCGCGTATGTCGACGGCCATGTCGGCGAAGGGCAGATTTCGTATGGCGGGCCGGGGGCGCTGGCGCGTGCGCGGCTCGCGCTCGACATCGTCCGCGAGCGGCTCGCGCTGACCGGCGTGGCCGCGACCGAGTTGCGCTTCGATCTGATCGGCGTGGATGCGCTGTACGGCGACGCGACGCCCGCCGTGCGCGGCGAGCCAGCCGAAGTGCGCGTGCGCGTGACCGGCCGTGCGGCGAGCGCGGCCGAGGCCGCGCGGATCGGCAACGAAGTCGAGACGCTTTATACGAACGGGCCGGCTGGCGGCGGCGGTGCGTTCAAGTCGACGCGCGAGGTGATCGCGGTGCAGTCGGTGCTGCTGCCGCGCGCGGCCGTGACGCCGTCGTTTTCATTCGTGGAGGCCTGATGCAACTGCGTGAACTGGCGCATGCGCGCACCGGCGACAAGGGCAATACGCTGAACGTGTCGATCATCTGCCGAGATCCGCGTCACTACGAACACCTGCGCGCGCATCTCGATGCGCCGGCGGTGAAGGCTTGGCTCGCGGGTATCGTGCGCGGCGACGTCGTGCGCTACGAGCTGCCGGCACTTGCCGCGTTCAACTTCGTGCTGCGCAATGCGCTTGGCGGCGGCGTCACGCGTTCGCTCGCGCTTGACGCGCACGGCAAGTCGGTCAGCTCCGCGCTGCTGGCGATCGACGTGCCGGAGCCCACTGACGGATGATGTTGCCGCTCGGGGCAGCTGGAACAATAATTTCGGTGGTGCGATCCAAAACCCGCGGCACGCTCCTTTCAATCCGGCAGGGCGTGGATTGTCGAGTATCGGAAAAATCGCATCCGCTTAGTTGAAAAATGGAAGTCGCGCTCTTGCCCGGTCGATCATGGTCGGTGGCATGGTGATTGTATAGTCGGCTTGCTTCTCGTCATCTTGATAAGTAATGCTATCGGGCCCTATTCTGAGCGGCTCGTGGCCCGGTTGCCCATCCCAAAATACTTTGTAGTATCTCTTGGCCAAAATATCACCATGAGTATCGGTGACGGTCAATTGCACCGAGTCCATGCCATCGCCAAGGAAGCGGCTATTGTTGATGCCGCTTCCACAGATATTGATCATGTATTTCCTGTCGTTGAATTCCTTGATTCCGCCGTTTAGCTTGCCGTTATAGTTTCGGTGTAAGCAGTCGGTGTAATCATGGTTGCCCTGTAAAAAAAGGATGCTGCTTGCGACGAGCAATAAAAATATCAATGTGCCGACAATGAAGGGGGCTCGGCGGATTATTTTTACATGGGTTCTAACGGGCGGCATATTGTTTCCAGTTTGATTTTAATCGGCTTTTTGAGTTTTAGAAGCTGTGGCTTGCTGTAGATCATGAAGTCACTGCCCCTGTTGTGCAGTTCTCGCCACTCGTTGTAATTTTTATTATACACGGGGTAGTAGACGTTTTTGATGAGGAGTTTTCTGATCCCGGGGCGCTTGTCAACGGGCTTGTCGAGCGGATCTCCCGAGAAATAGTGCCTGTTGGTGGTTGTTTCCGTAATCGGCGCGTTGCCCATCCGGGTGTGAAGCTTCTTCCCGTCGATTATATCGCTGACGGCTGCGCGATACGAAAGGATCATGTCATTTTTATTCCAATGCCCGAGATATTGACTGTTTCCGTCGCCTTTGTCGTTGAAGGAGTAATTGTCCTTCACGTAGACGTGGATGTGAGTGATTGTGGCGATGGCGTCAATGCAATATGCTTTCGTTCTTGCTGTTGTGTCATACTGAAAGTATTTTCCGGTGGAAATATTTACTCGTCCGACGGCGGCATACAGGTTGAAATTTCCCAGTGCTGCGGAGTGCGCCGATGCGGAAATGCATCGACGGAGCAGCCGTAGCTGGCCGGGCTCAGGAAGGTGATATGTGGTTGAAAGAAAGTTGATTATCGGTTGTGCGCCAATTCGCCCTCGCAATTCTGTCAGGGATTTTTGAGGTGATGGGTGAGGTAATATTCGCGCGGATTGCCATTACAATGGTGCCTATAGTTGCGGACGACGCAATATGTAACTTGCCACGGTCGGGATAGCGGGGGCGAGCGCCCGTGTTGGAGCTTCGGCGCGAACGAGCTGTGTCACCCGGGCAACGATTGACGTTCTTTGACGCTGACTTTCTACGTTTCAGTTAGATTCCAGCGATGTTCGATGCCGTGAGAGCGGATCGAAACAAAAAAATCGCGAGTAGACCAACATCATGAACAAGAACCAATATCGGCTGGTGTACAGCCGCGTGCGCGGTATGCTGGTTGCAGTCGAAGAGACGGCCGGCAGGACGGGGAAAACAAGTACGGGCGAGACTCGCCGTGCCGCCAAGTGCGGCGGCGGGTATCCGGCAGCGAAGTTCGCGTTGCGCGTCGCCGCATTCGGCGCGTTGGTCGCAGCCGGCGCGAATCCGATATGGGCGACTGCGCAGATCGTCGGCGCGGGGCCGCACGCACCCACAGTGGTGCAGACACCCAACGGCCTGCCGCAAGTCAACATCAACAAGCCAAGCGCCGCCGGCGTATCGCTGAACACCTACAACCAGTTCGACGTTCAGAAGAACGGCGCGATCCTGAACAACGCCTCGGCGATCGTCAACACGCAGCAGGCCGGCTATATCAACGGCAATCCGAACCTGAGCGCGGGGCAGGCGGCGCGCATCATCGTCAACCAGGTCAACAGCACGGCGGCCAGCCAGATCAAAGGGTATGTCGAGATCGCAGGGAGCCGCGCGGAGATCGTTCTCGCCAATCCTGCAGGGATCGTCGTGGATGGCGGCGGGTTCATCAATACGTCGCGTGCTGTTCTAACGACCGGTGTGCCGCAGTTCGGCGCGGACGGTTCGCTGACGGGCTTCAACGTGAGTCGCGGCCTGGTGACCGTGCAAGGCGCGGGGCTGGATGCGTCCACGGTGGATCAGACCGACATCATTGCGCGTGCTGTTCAGGCTAACGCCGCGATCTACGCGAAGAATCTGAATGTGATCGCCGGCTCGAACCAAGTCAATCACGACACGCTTTCCGCGACGCCGATTCAGGGCGATGGCGCGGCACCGGCCGTCGCGATCGACGTCGCCCAATTGGGCGGCATGTACGCGAATCGGGTGTTTCTGGTCGGCAATTCGGCCGGTGTCGGCGTGGCGAACGCCGGCACGATCGCGGCACAGGCGGGTGATCTGACATTGCAGTCGGATGGTCGCCTGGTGCTGACCGGCAAGACGACGGCGAGCGGCAACGTCGCGATGTCGGCTGCAGGCGGGATCCAGAATAGCGGCACGACGTACGCGCAGCAGTCGCTGTCGGCAAGCACGGGCGCCGATGTTACGAACAGCGGGACGCTGGCTGCGCAGCAGAATACGACGGTCAATGCGGGCAGCGTCGATTCGACGGGTACGCTGGGCGCGGGCGTGAACAACGACGGTTCCGTCGCGCACGCCGGCGATCTGAGCGTGACGACGTCGGGTCGGTTGAGGGCGACCGGCGAGAACGTAGCCGGCGGTACCGCTTCGCTGACCGGTGCCGCGGTGAATCTCGCCGGCAGTCAGACGGCGGCGAACGGCAATCTGTCGCTGAACGCAGTGGCGGGCGACGTGAATCTCGCGAACGCGACGACGAGCGCTCAAGGAGTCGTGTCGGCCAACGCTTCAGGCACGGTGGTGAATGATCTCGGCATCCTGTCGAGCGGCGGCGGCGTGACGCTGACCGGCGGCAACCTGTCGAACCAGGGCGGCAAGGTTTCGTCGCAAGGCCCATTGGCGGTTAATGTCGGCGGACAGATCGCGAACCAGTCCGGCGAACTGGTATCCGAAAGCACGGCGGACGTGCGTGGCGGCGCCATCGCGAACAACCAGGGCACCGTTCAAAGCGCGGCTAGCATGACAGTGGCCGGCGCGTCGCTGGACAACACGGCGGGTCGGATCACGTCGCTCAACAGCGATGGCCTGACAGTGACGACGGGCGGTGAGTTGACCAATGCGGCAGGTAGGACCGCGAACGGCGCACAGGGCGGCATCATAGGCGGCAATGGCCACGTCACCGTGCGAGGCGGCAAGGTCGCGAACCACGGCAGGATCACATCCAATGCAAACCTGCATGTGTCCGGGCAATCGGTCGACAATGCCAATGGAGTTTTGCAGGCCGCACAGAAGGTGGCGGTCGATGCGGGCGCGCGCCTGACCAACAACGGCGGTTCGATTGCCGGCCAGAGCGCCACACTGACTGGCACGACCCTCGACAATAGTGCGGGTGCCGTGCAGGCCGCCCAGGTCTCGTTGAATGCGACCGACCTTGTGAACCACGGCGGCACGATTACGCAGACCGGCACAGGCGCGATGAGCGCGAACGTGTCGGGCACGCTGGACAATTCGAACGGCGGTACGCTGCAAACCAACAGTACCGACCTCACGCTCGGGGCGGCGGCCATCGTCAACGATGGCGGCACGATCACGCATGCCGGCAATGGTACGTTGACGATCGATAACGGTACGGGCCGAGTGTCGAATGTCGGCGGCACTATTACCGGCAACGGGCGTGTCGCAGCTCGAACGGGGACGCTGAACAACACGGCCGGGGTAATCAGCAGCCAAACCGGATTGACGGCAACCGTCGCCAGCGCGCTCGACAATACCGGAGGCAAGCTGCTGTCGAACGCCGACCTCGGCATCGCAGGCGGCACGCTGAAAAACGATAACGGGAGGATCAGCGCGAATACGAACGCGTCGGTCCAGAGTGGAACCATGTCGAACAGCGGCGGGTCGATCGCTGCGTCGACGCTGAGCGTGACCGCGAGCGAATTGCTCGACAACAGTCAAGGCACGCTGGAGGCGAATCAGCTCGCATTGACCGCGCCGAACTTGACGAACCATAACGGGACGATCACCCAGTATGGCTCGTCGGCGATGAAAGTCGACGTCAGCAACACGATCGACAATTCGGCTGGCGGCGTGATCCAGACCCGCAGTACCGACCTTACACTGTCTCCTGCGACGCTGATCAACGATCACGGCACGATTACGCATGTCGGGACGGGCACGCTTACGCTCGGCAATGGGGCGAATGCGATCAGCAATGCGGGCGGGAAGATCGTCGGCAATGGCCGGGTCGACGCCCGGTCCGCAACGCTCGACAACACGGCGGGTTCGATCACTGCGCAGGCCGGGCTGGCGGCCGAGGTCAGCGGAACGCTTAACAACGCGAACGGCAAATTGCTGTCGAGTACGGACCTGGGCGTGACCGCCGGTATGCTGGTCAACGACGGCGGACAAATCGGCGCGAGTGCGAATGCGACGATCCAGACCGGCTCGATGACGAACAAGCAAGGGTCGATCGTTGCACCGAATCTCATTGTGAAGGCCAGCAATCTGCTCGATAACAACCAAGGCAGACTCGAGGCAAACCAGCTCGCGTTGACGGCGGCGAACCTGACAAACCGTGGTGGCACGATCACTCAATACGGAACGTCGGCGATGGCCGTCGACGTCACCGGCACACTCGACAACTCGTCGGCCGGCGTGATCCAGACCAACAGTACGGACCTCACGCTCAGGCCGGCCGAGCTGAACAATGCGGGCGGAACGATCACGCATGCCGGTACGGGTACGCTGACGATCGCGCCGGGCAATGGAGCCGGCTCGCTGAACAATGCTTCGGGCACCATCGTGACCAAGGGGCAGGCCGTCGTCAGCGCGGGCAACTGGAACAACGCGAACGGGATTCTCGCCGCGCAACGCGGTGTGAACGCGGCGATTGGCGGCGATGTGAACAACACGCAGGGCCTGCTGCGCTCGAATGCTTCACTATCGCTCTCGGCCGGCGGCGCGGTATCCAACCGCGGCGGTCACGTCCAGGCGGGCCAGTCGACAGCCGGTGACGCGAGTACGCTCGATCTTCGAGCAGCGTCGCTCGACAATACGGACGGTGCCGTCGTCGATCTCGGCACGGGCCAGATGAACGTCCAGGGTGGGGCCTGGATCGCGAATAGCCATGCCGGCAACGTGTCAGGCATGGGCGCGATCACCGGCAACGGCGATGTCACCATCGGCGCGGCATCGATCAGTAACACCCAAGGCGGGCAGCTCAGCGGCGGCTCCCTGCACGTGAACGCGAATACCGTCGACAACAGCGGCGGCGCGATCGGTAACGTCGCGAATACGAACGGCGACGTGAACGTGGCGGCAGGCGGCGCGATCACGAACACGAATGGCCGAGTCAGTTCTACGCGCAATCTGACGATGTCGGTTGCCACGTTGCTGGGCGGCGGGGCGTACAGCGCGGCGCGCGACGTGAACGTGAATCTGCAGGGCGACTACGTGTCGACCTTCGACACGCAGTTCAACGTCGGTCACGATCTCACGTTCACGCTGCCAGGCACCTTCACGAACAATGCGAACCTGCAGTCGGTGAACAACCTGAGCGTCAATGCAGGCAACATCGTGAACGTGGGCGCGATGACGGCAGGCGGGCTGCTGCGGACGCAATCGGCCAATTTGTTCAACACGGGCGCGCTCGTCGGCGCGAGTGCGTCGCTCAATGCGACCGGTACGATTTCGAACGTTGGGCCGACTGCACTGATCGGCGGATCGGATGCCAACGGCACGCTCGAGATATTCGCGCGTGACATCGAGAACCGGGACGATACATTGTCCGCCGACACGATGGCGACGACGGCCATCTTCGGCATGGGTAAGGTCGTATTGGCGGGCAGCAAGGACGCGAGCGGCAATTACACGAATGCGGCGCTGGTCAACAATGCGTCGGCGCTGATCCAGTCCGGTGGCGACATGGAACTGCATGCGGACCGCGTCACGAACACGCGTCGTCAGATGCAGACATCGGGCGGGACCACGAGCGTCGACCCCGCGGTGCTGGAGCAACTGGGCATCAGCATGTCGGGCTGCATTGCGTACTACATGGCCGCTTGTAGTGGTCAGGATGTTCATTGGATCAACCTCTCGCGCGATCCCAACTATCCGGATTACGATCCGGCGCCCATCATCGCGAAGCTGCAGACCCAGCCGGGCGGTGTGTTTACCGTTCCGCCGAACGGCGGGCAATGGAACAGCGGCTATCAATACACGACTTATACCGGCACGGCAGTCGCGAACACGGTTACGGCGTTGAGTGCTGCCGGCCAGATCGTGTCGGGCGGCAAGATCGACGCGACGACGGTCGGGAACCTCCAGAACTACTGGAGCCACATCACGGCCGTGGGCAACGTCGACATGCCGCAGCATTACGACGGCGACGGTTGGGCGGCTTCCGGCCAGCAGGCACCGGCCGTGACCGTCACGTATTCGGGCTATTACCACTACAACAACTACGACAATAGCGAGCACAACTGGACATTGCCGTTCGGTAACATGCCGTTCGTCGGCGGCCCGGGCGGCTACACCCAGGCGGCGCCGGCCGATGTCAAGAAGTATGCGATTGCCGGTTACGACTCGACGTTGGGGTCGAACGGCACGATCACGGGCACGGGCGTCAGCATCAACAACACGGCGGGCAATGCCTTGATTCCGTCGCTCGGGCTGCTTCCCGGCCAGGAAGTACCGGGTCTGACGTTTGGAAGCCTGAACGGTAATGCCGCGGTGTCGAAAACGTCGGGCGGTATGGTAACGGGGCAGGTTTCCAGCACCGGCGCGAAAGGCGGGACCGTGACGAGCAAGCCCGTTCAGCCCGTCAGCCCGATCATTGCCGGCGCGACGGCGCAAAGGGTGTTGGACAATCTCTCGATTCCGCAGGGCGGGTTGTACAGGCCGAGCCAGTCGCCGAACGCGAACTACGTGATCGAGACGAACCCTGCGTTCACGAATCAGAAGACCTTCCTGTCGAGCGACTATTTTTTCAATCAGATCGGCGTAGATCTGACGCACGTTCCCAAGCGCCTCGGCGACGGGTTCTACGAACAGCAGCTTGTCAGAAACGAGGTGACGGCGCTCACGGGCAAGGCCGTGCTCGGCCCGTACACCGATTTGCAGGCGATGTATCAGTCGTTGATGGGGGCTGGCGCGGATCTGGCGAGATCGCTCGATTTGCCGGTGGGCGCGAGCCTGTCCGCCGATCAGGTATCGAAGCTGACCGGCAACGTGATCATGATGGAAACGCGCGTGGTCGACGGCCAGTCGGTGCTCGTGCCCGTCGTGTATCTGGCGCAGGCGAACCAGCAGAACGTCAATGGTCCGCTGATCACCGCCACCGACATCGATCTGAAGGACGCGCAGAACTTCACGAATAGCGGCACGGTGAAGGCCGACAACACGCTGTCGATCCAAGGCAAGCAGATCGACAACGCGTTCGGCGCGCTGCAAAGCGGCGGGCTGATGTCGCTGACGACGGACGGTCAGGTCGATTTGACCTCGGCCAAGGTGAAGGCCGGCAGCCTGAATCTGAATGCCGGTGGCGATCTGATTCTGAACACCGCGACGAACACCAGCACCCAGGTAAGTCGTGACGGTGCGACGAGCGTCAAGGCGACGCTCGGGCCGACCGCGCAACTCGATGTGCTTGGCGATGCGTCGATCAAGACCGGCGGAAACTTCCAGCAGAATGCAGGCAGCCTGACGGTCGGCGGCAATTTCGGCGCGAACGTTGGTGGCGACTGGACGCTCGGCACGCAGCAGGTTGGCGAGCACAAGATCGTCCAGCGGGCGAATGGCGTGTCGAACACCGATCTCAATAGCGTTGTCGGGAGTTCGGTGAAGGTGGGTGGGCAGTCCGAAATCGCCGTCAGAGGCGATCTGACGGCGAAGGGCGCGCAGATCGACCTTGGTCAAGGCGGGACGATTGCCGCCAACGGCAATGTGATGCTAGGAACGGCGAGTTCTACATCGACGGTGAATGCGAACAGTTCGGGTGACGACGGCAGCCGAAGCTATGCGGAAACGCTGCATTCATCGAGCCAGACGCTGGCAGGCACGACGCTGACCGCTGGCAACACGATCAATATCGTGTCGGGCAAGGACATTACGCTAAGCGGCAGTGCGATCAGCCTGGAAAAGGGCAATGCGAATCTGCTGGCGGTGGGCGACGTGAATGTGGGCGCGGCGACCGAGGCACGCGAATATAACTCGCACGAAACGCACAGCCACAGCAACGTCGTCAGCGGTTCGACGGTCGCGAGCGGGATCGATCAGACCGCGACCTATAGCGTAGGCAGCACGATTTCCGCGGATGGCGTCACGGTCAAGAGCGGGCGGGACATTAACGTGACGGGAAGCAATATCGTCGGCACGAACGATGTGGTGCTGTCGGCCGCGCGCGACGTCAACATCAAGACCTCGCGGGACACGGTTCAATCGTCGACCTACTACGAGAAAAAGGAATCCGGCTTGCTGTCGAACGGTGGCATGTCGGTGACAGTTGGCTCGCGGTCCATGACGGATCGTCAACAGTCCGCAACCGTGACGAACAATGCAAGCTCAATCGGTTCGCTCGACGGGAACCTGTCGATAGCAGCCGGTAACAACGTGAACGGTACAGCGGCGATTTTGCACGCCGGTAACGACGTCGATATTACGGGCAAAGGTGTCAGGCTAGATTCGGCGTATGACACGATGAGCCAGGCCGAGCAACAGCAATACCGCCAAGCTGGTGTGACGGTGGGCTTGTCGAGTCCGGTAATCGCGCTGGCGCAAACTGGCAAACAGATGATTGAAGCGGCCGGCAAGACCAAAGGCGATGCGCGCCTGACGGCACTGGCTGTAGTGACAACCGGTCTTGCCGCGAAAAACACTTACGATGCAACGGGTGGAGGCGATCCGGCGACGACCGCGAAGTCTGTCGGCATCAATATTTCCCTCGGCGCGAGCAAGAGCGATAACCAATCGCAGGCGCAGGCAAGCACGGCGGTTGGCAGTACGGTATCGGCAGGCCGGAATGTATCGATCACGGCGACGGGTGCAGGTGCGAACAGCGACATCGATGTGATCGGCAGCACGATTTCGGCGGGCAATGACACGAAGCTGAAGGCGGACGGCAAGGTGAACCTGCAAGCTGCCGAGAGTACGAGCAGTATGCATTCAACCAACAGTGGCGGCAGTTTTGGCGTCGGTGTATCGATTGGTTTCGGCCAGCAGAATGGTATTGCGTTCACAGCCGGCGTGGCAGGCAATCGGGGTAACGCCAACGGCGATTCGGCCACATGGTCGAATACGCACGTGACGGCCGGCAATACGCTGACGATCGAATCGGGCGGCGATACGAATCTCAAGGGCGCCGTTGCGTCCGGTAGGCAAGTCATCGCCGATGTGGGCGGCAATCTGAATATCGAGAGCCTGCAGAATACTGACCACTACGACTCCAAGCAGCAAAGTGCTGGCGTGTCGGTCAGCGTATGCGTGCCACCGATTTGCGCTGGGTCGTCCAGCGTCTCCGGCAACATTAGTCAGCAGAAGATGCATAGTGACTACGCGGCGGTTGCTGAGCAGTCAGGCATCAAGGCGGGCGATGCCGGCTATCAGGTCGATGTAAAGGGCAATACCGACCTCAAGGGCGGAGTGATCGCGAGTAGCGACAAGTCTGTTCAGGACGGCGTGAACAGTTTGACGACTGCGACGCTCACGTATAGCGATATTCAGAATCACGCATCGTACGATGCATCGTCGGTCGGGATTTCGGGGGGCTACGGCGGCACGATCGGGAAGAATCAGAAAGGCACGGCGGACAACGTGAATCCCGTCGCTGGCACGGACCTTCCGAATCGTGGTGGATTCTCGGCCACACCTCCAATTGCGTTGAGCGCTTCGGATGATGCGAGTTCGACCACGCGTAGCGGGATCAGTGGTGGCTCGATCAAGATTACCGACAACGCCAAGCAACAACAGCTCACCGGGAAGACCTCCGATGAGACGGTTGCTAGCGTCAATCGTGATACGTCCAACACAGGCGGCGCTCTTGCGCCGATCTTCGACAAGGACAAGATTCAGGCCGGCTTCGACATCACGAGCCAGTTCATCAATCAGGTTGGTACGTTTGTAGACAACCGAATGAAGGAAGCGGATGCCGCGCGAAAGGCGTCGAAGAATCTTGATTTGACGCCCGAACAACGTGCCGCTGCGGAACAGAAAGCGGACCAGCTAATGGCGGATTGGGGGCCGGGAGGAAGCTATCGACAGGTGTTGTCTGCCTTGACGGCTGCTGCGGGCGGTAACGTCACAGGCAGCACTGGGCAATTTGTTCAGGCAGGGATTGTGAATTACCTGCAGCAGCAGGGCGCGGCCTATATCGGTGACCTTGTCAAGGAGGGAGCGGTAACGGAAGGGAGTCCGCTACATGCGGCAATGCATGCGATCGTTGCATGTGCGGGAGCGGCAGCGAGCAGCCAGAGCTGCGGTGCTGGCGCAATGGGCGCAGCCTCGGCCAGCCTGTTGAGCAATTTGTTCGCCGACAGTCCGAACGAAACTGCAACTGAGAAACAGGCCAAGGGTAACCTTATTTCAAGCATCGTCGCAGGTGTTGCCGCCGTCGGCGGTGTAAGCGCGACGACTGCGACCACGGCTGCCCAAACGGAAGTCGAAAACAACTTCCTCACTCAACCACAGCAGACGGCACGTGCGTTGGCGAAGGTCAGCTGTTCGACGGCTGCGGACCCGAGCGCATGCCGTCAGAAGGTGCAACAGCAGTACGCCAAGCTTTGGGAAGATAACGAAGCAAAAGCGAAGAGCTGCGCAAGCGCGGACGCTTGCAAGGCTGCATTGACTGATCTTCGACAGCAACAAGTCGAATACTCGGCTCGAGAAAATCAACTGCAACAAAAGCTTCGGGATACCGGCGGCTTGTCGGCCGCAGAGACGGACGAGCTGCTCAATCTCAAGGCAGCCGACACGAACCTGATTTCCCTGCGTACCTCGGCACTTCAGAGCTACACTCGCTATGCCGGCATGGACGCGCTCAAGTCGTTGCAGGGATCGCAACTGATCGCTGAGCTAGGCATCGGCGCTGCGCCGGGCATCGGCGCGGGAGCCGCAGGGTCACTGACCTCAGTGGGCGCCGGCGCTCTTCGTACGATCAAAGTCGTTTCTGGTGGGAAATCCAACTGGAATGCTGAACTGAATAATCCGAAGCCCAATACGGTCTATAACGTTGACGATTCGAAGGTATATCAAACTGATTCCCTAGCACGGGTAACTCGAGTCGATGGTGACCTGTCCTTGTTGACAAAGGATAGAAATGGTTACCAACAGGTCAAGGCGGGGCGCGAAGGAGGTAGTGGAGATGACGGCGGTCATTTGATCGCGTCCATATTGAACGGGCCTGGAGAGAAGCTAAACATAGTTCCAATGGATTCAAACTTGAATCGCGGAGCATGGAAGCAATTGGAGAATAGTTGGGCCGACGCGCTGAGTGCGGGAAAGCAAGTGAAGGTTTCGATCGAACCGCAATACCAAGGTGATAGTCGAAGACCTGAAGGGTTTAACATCACGTACGTAGTAGGCAATGGTCGACCGGCGCAGCAGTATTTTAGGAATTCGCCTGGAGGAAGGTAATGGACAGCCGAGATGTTGATATATGTAAGGAGATTGGCCAGCTGCTTTATGACGCCGCTCCGGCGGGATCGCATTCGATCGTTATGCGAGCGCAACTCGCGGATGACGACGATCAGGCGCAATTTGAGTTTGATGCCATCGCGGAAAATGGAGATTCTTCATGGTTTTTGGGTAGCGCTAGTCTTAACAGTAGACTATTGGAATTGTTGGTTGAGCATCGTCGATTTTTTGTCTCACAAAATCAACCAAAATGGAAATTGTTCATCCTTGTTGTTGATGTGAATAAAGGAAAATTTTCATTGGAATTGAAATACGACTAAAAACAGAAGGCCCGTATAGGTTGTATGGAGATTAGGCAGAATCAGGGATAGATAGAAAATGAAGATAATGAAGGGGCTGCCGGCGCTGTCGATCACAGCGTTGATGTCGGTTGCTGTGTCGGCTCAGCAGGCCCCGATGCCTGCTGATCAGGCCGCTGCCGCGCGGGCGAACGCGGCGCAGGACCGGCAGGCACAGCAGCAACGCGACGCGCAGCAACGCGACGCGGCGGTGCGCGCGCCTTCAATTCGTTCTGAATTGCCGCGCATTGAAGCATATCCAGCACTTCCCACCGAAACGCCATGTTTTCCTATCGACCGCTTCACGCTCGACGTTCCGGCCTCGTTGCCCGACCCAGCGAAGGCCGAAGGCACATCCGCCTTGCCGATGGATCGCTTTGCGTTCGCCCGGGAATGGTTGAATCACTACGCTGGCCAATGCGTCGGCAAGCAAGGCATCGACGTACTGATCAAGGGACTGCTTAATCTCTAGTTCCAAGTGCAACACCTTGAATCAAGTAAGGTGTTGTGATGAAGAAGTACCAGCATCTGAGCGCGGAGGACCGCGCGGCAATCATGATCGAACGTCAGCGGGGAACCAGCATGCGAGAGATCGCACGGCGATTGGGGCGCAGCGCTTCGACGGTTTCTCGCGAACTGGCTCGTAATCGGAATGCGGCAACGCCGCGCTACGAAGCAACCCAGGCGGCCTCGTCCTATCGGCTTCGCCGTCGGCGCTGCGTACGGCGTCGTAAGTTGAGCGAAGGCAGTACGCTGTACTGGCATGTGCATCATCAACTGGTCTATCGACGCTGGTCGCCGCAGCAAATTGCTGCCAGACTCCGCGACATGCATCCAGACAATCCTGACCAGCGCGTCAGCCACGAAACGATTTACGCCGCGATCTATACCCATCCCCGAGGTGGACTCAAGCAGGCGATGATCGAGGCGCTTCGCCAAGAGAAGCCTGCGCGCGGCACCACCCGTCGAACCCTTGCGCGCAAGAGCTTCGTGCCGGATGAATTGCGCATCATTCATCGGCCTGAGCAGATTGAAACGCGGCAATGGCCGGGACATTGGGAGGGCGACCTCGTCAAAGGCGCGTTCAATCGATCCTGCGTTGGAACGCTGGTCGAGCGTAAAACACGGTTCGTCGTGCTGTGCCGCATGGACGGCTGTACCGCCCAAGACGCACTCGAGGGCTTCACGCGCCAGATGAAGAAGGTGCCGGCCTTCCTGCGTGAGAGCCTGACGTACGACCGTGGATCGGAGATGACCTGTCATGTCGAGCTTGCCGAGCGACTGAACCTCGATATCTGGTTCGCGGATCCATACGCTCCGTGGCAGCGCGGCAGCAACGAGAACACAAACGGCCTGCTACGCCAGTTCTTGCCAAAGGGCATGGACCTCTCGGGCGTCACGCAGACGCAATTGAACGATATCGCCAAGCTGCTCAATGGACGTCCTCGCCAGACGCTCGGTTGGAAAACGCCCGAGGAAGCCATGGCCATGGAACTGGCAGCCGAGGGGTTAGCAAAACGTTGCACTTGACTCT